>DATBEF010000216.1:0-17499 GCA_036269625.1 Bryobacteraceae bacterium
GAAGATTGGGGCTGTCCGAGGATATGTTTATATACACGAGCATTCAAATTTACGGCGGTGAGCACGGCCTTTGCGGACGGCTCCGGGAACCTCGTGTAATAGAAGCCGGTACTATCGGGCGTCCAGGCGGCGGAAGTGAACTTAGTCCAATGGATGACGTCCTCGCGGTCCTTACCGGTATTGAGGTCGCGCACACGCAGATCGCTCCAATCGGAACCGGCTTGGGCAATTCCGTAGGCAAGCCATTTTCCATCGCGGCTAACCGAAGTGCTATTCAGGGCCGCCGTGCCGTCGGCGCGGAGAGTGTTGGGGTCGATGATCACTCGGCCGTCGCTTTTGGCCGAGTCCATTGTGAAGAGAACGTCCTGGTTCTGCAATCCGGTGTTATGCGATATGAAGTAGCGTCCGCCCCAGGCGAACTCGTTTGAGTAGGTTTCGTAATCAATGAGGCGGGTCAAGCGTTCGCGGATACGCGGACGTTCGGGGATAGCGGCCAGGTAGCCGCCGGTAAGCCTGTTTTCGGCGGAGACCCAGGCGGCCGTCTCCGGAGAATCGGCATTTTCAAGCCAGCGGTAGGGATCGGCAATCCTGGCGCCGTGATAATCGTCGATCTGCGCGGCCTTGCGAGGCGCAGGATATCGGAGGGGTGCATCGCCTGAAAACAGAGGCAGAGGCAACATCGTGACACATATGAGCGAGCGCTTGAGGGCGTTCATGGAGCGGTAGCATAGCACGCGCGCAGGGCAGCAGCCAGAGGGGATTTGTGGGTGCACGACATAGAAGGGCGAATGGGGCGAATGGGGTGCGAATGGGCGAATGGGGCGAATGGGGACGGAGAGATATGGCCCCATTGCCATTTTCGAAGCCCGGCGTAGATAAGCGCTCAAAACAAGCCTCCCGAGCATGTTGAGAAAATCCTAACCGGACGGGTCCAGACTATGCTGTTGGTCGCCGATGCTGCGTTTTCGGCCGAGAGTAACGCGGTGATTTCGGATTTGGCGCTCAATTTGCGGCATGGGGCCATATCTCTCCGTCCCCATTCGAACCTGCTTTTGCGGCCCAGAGTAACGCGGTGATTTCGGATTTGGCGCTCAATTTGCGGCACGGGGCCATATCTCTCCGTCCCCATTCGAACCCCATTCGAACCATTCGAACCCAACACATTCGACATTTACAATGTGTCACGGTTGGCGAGCGCATCCTCGAAGTCGGCATCTTCAAGCCCACGATCCGAATCGAGGGCGTTCATGGAGCGGTAGCATAGCACGCGCGCAAGCAGCATCCATAGGGGATACGCAGTGGCCATTCCGGGGCAGCCGAGCTTTGTTATCCTCGAAAGTTAGGACTTTTAGAGGTTTTATCCATGTCTGGACACAGTAAGTGGGCCACGATTAAGCACAAGAAGGCGGCCCTTGATGCGAAGCGCGGGAAGGTATTCACGCGCCTGATCAAAGAAATAATGATTGCCGCCCGGAGCGGCGGCGATCCCGATATGAACCCCCGGCTGCGGACCGCTGTAATTGCGGCCAAGGCGGTCAGCATGCCTGCCGATAACATCAAACGCGCGATCATGCGCGGCACGGGTGAATTGGAAGGCGGCCAAATCGATGAAATTATGTTTGAGGGCTACGGCCCGGGCGGCGCGGCCGTGCTGGTGTCGGTCGCTACCGACAATCGCAACCGCACCGTGAGTGAGATCCGGCACGCGTTCTCCAAAAACGGCGGGAACCTGGGCGAACAGGGCAGCGTGTCGTGGATGTTCGAGCGTAAGAGCCAGATCATCGTAGACGCTGTGAATGCCGACGAAGAGAAGTTGATGGGCATTGTCCTCGATGCGGGCGCGGACGATATTCGCGATCAGGATGGGGCGTGGGAGATTCTGTCGCCTCCGGAAGCGCACGAAGCGGTGCTGAAGGCGCTGGAGACGGCTGGTATTCCGCGGGAGGCGGCCGAAATCGCAATGGTTCCGAAAAACACGGTAAAGCTCGAAGGATCGCAGGCGCGGTCGATGCTGAAGCTGTACGAGGTGCTGGACGAGCACGATGACGTTCAGAACGTGTACGGCAACTATGAGATCGACGAAGCCGAAGTAGAAGCGATGGCATAGCCGCCGCCATGCGGATTTTGGGGATCGATTGTGGTACCGAACGGACGGGCTACGGAATTATCGAGACGGACGGGCGGAGGCACCAACTGATTTCCTATGGGGTGGTGCGGACGAAGACCACGGATGCGCTGCATCTCCGGCTGAAGGGCATCGCGGCTGAGCTACGTCAAGTGCTGGCGACCTTTGAACCCGATGCCGTGGCGGTGGAAGAAGTCTTTCACGCGGTGAATGCGCAGTCCGCGCTTAAATTGGCGCACGTGCGCGGGGTGGCGCTGTTGTTGGCGGCGGAAGCGGAGCTGCCGGTGCATGAGTACTCGCCGCTTGAAGTAAAGATGAGCGTGGCCGGTTACGGGCGGGCGGCGAAAGGTCAGGTGCAGATGATGGTGCAGTCGCTTCTTGGGCTCGCTCAAGAGGTCAAGTCAAACGATGCGGCCGATGCGCTGGCAGTAGCCATCTGTCACGGGACGCGGGCGGCCTTTGCCGCGGCACTTGCGGGGACGAGGTGAAACGCGCAGTCTTGCTGGCCCTATTCTGTGGCCTCGTGGGCGCCGCGGCAGAGCCTAAGCTGATATTCACAAAGAGCTTTCCCGGCAGCACTCCGCCCTACGTATTCGTAAGCGTAGATCAGCAGGGAGCGCTGGAATACAAAGAGGACCCGAAGGATCAGCCTTTGGTGAAGACGCAGTTGCCGGATGCCGATAAAGCGGCGCTATTCGACATGGCGCAGCGCCTGCAATTCTTTAAAAGGCCGCTCGAATCCGGATTGAAGGTGGCGAATACGGGTAAGAAGACGTTCAGGTATGAAGCCGCGGACGGAGCGGCGACCGAAATCGTTTTCAACTACTCACTGGATGCCGATGCGAAGGCGCTATGGGACCGTTTTGAACAGATCGCGGAGAGCGAGCGGGCCTACCTGGATTTGGATCGCACGGTGCATTTCGACAAGCTGGGGGTAAACGATGCGCTTGCGGAGATTGAGGCGCTTTGGCTCGAGAAGCAGTTGGCCGCGCCGTTGCAATTCGTGCCGCTGCTGACGCGAGTGGCGACACACGAATCGTTTATGCACCTGGTGCGGGATCGGGCGGCGCGTTTGAAGGATCAGTTTACCGGGGTCGGTCCAACCGCCGTGTCCGGGAAGTAGGAAATGACGAGAATATTGGCAGCGTTGGCGCTGATGGCGGCGTGCGTGCCGTTTCAAGCGCAGGCACAGGGGCAAAGCAGCCCGGCCACGCAGAATCCGTTGAACCCGTTCACTCAGGATTCTAAGGCTTCCGATGATGAAGCCGCAGATTTCACCCACGCGGTGCAGGAGGCCGGCGGCGGAAGCCCGCTTGATTTTACGCGCGCGTTTGAGAAATTTCTCGAAAAGCATCCGCAGTCGAGCCGCCGGGAGCAGATCGTGCGGGCGCTGTTTCGCGCATCCAAAGATACAAAAGACCAGCAGCGCATTGCGATGTATGGGGAAGAACTGCTGAAGAAGGATCCAAACGACATCAGCGTGCTGGAGCCGGTGGGCACGGCGCTGAACACGATGGAGGATCCGAAGGCTTCAGCCGAGGCCCTTGATTTAGGCCGTCGCCTGGAACACGATCTGGCGCAGAACGAGCCCACGCCAAACCCGGCCGAGACGCCTCATGAGAAGGGCAAGCGGTTGTTTGACCATGCAAAGATGGTGAGCGCCGCATTTACGATACAGGCCGACGCTTTGGGAATATCGGGCAAGTTCGACCAGGCGGTTGCGATGGCCAACAAGGCTGTTGACGCATTGCCTACGGGCGATGCAACGCGCTGCGTGGGTCGATGGGAGGCGAAGCAGGGTCACTATGACGCGGCGGTGAAGGCATATGCCGAGGCGTTTGCAATTTCAGATACGCCGGAGAACCATCGGGACGATCGCGTCAGAATGACGGAGTTCTATCGCAAGAACCATCCGGACGAAAAAGGGTTGGGCGATATTGTGCTGGCGGCATATGACAGCATGACCGTGCTGAACGACAAACGCATGGAGAGTTTCGGCAACACGCCGGCGACCAAGCCGATCGATTTTCAACTCGCGAGCCTGGATGGCAACCGGCTGCCGCTGCTTTCGCTAAAAGGGAAAGTGATCGTTATGGATTTCTGGGCAACGTGGTGTAACCCGTGCCGTGCCCAGCATCCCTTGTTTGAGCAGGTGAAGAAGAAATTCAAAGATAATGGCGCGGTCGTTTTTCTGGAAGTGAATAGCGGCGAGCCAAAGGACAAAGTGGCACAGTTTGTCAACCAGTACGGGTGGAGCGACGGCGTGTATCTGGATGATGGGTTGTCGCAAGCTTTGAAGGTTGAGAATCTGCCGACGACGGTTCTGTTGGGCCGCACCGGTGAAGTGTATAGTTCGATGGCCGGATTCTCGCCATCGAGTTTCGTGGATGTGCTTAGTTCGAAAATCACGGACGCGTTGAATGCGACGGCGAGCGCGCCTCCGATGCGAGTACAGGGAAACTGAGTGCCTGTGGACGCGCCGTTTTCCCGAGTGATTTGGATTGTGCTCGATAGTGTCGGCATCGGCGCGATGCCGGACGCAGCGGAGTATGGAGACGAAGGGAGCGACACACTGGGCAATATCGCCCGGCAGCGTTCGCTCACATTACCGAACCTTTGCCAGCTGGGTCTCGCAAACATCAGGCCCTTTGAAGCCCTGAAGGCGGCGCCGCATCCGGAAGGATCTTACGGCAGATGCACGCTGGCATCGCCGGGCAAAGACACTACAACGGGCCACTGGGAAATGGCGGGAATCATCCTGGAAAAGCCGTTTCCGGTATATCCGAGAGGATTCCCTAAAGAAGTGATGGAGCCGTTTGAGAAGCGGGTCGGCCGCAACACGCTGGGCAACAAGGCGGCCTCGGGAACGGAAATCATCAAGGAATTAGGCGCGGAGCATCTGCGGACGGCGCAGCCGATCGTATACACGTCGGCCGATAGCGTCTTTCAAATTGCGGCGCACGAGGGCGTCGTGCCCTTAGACGAACTGTATGGGATGTGCCAAGCGGCCCGGGATATCCTGCGCGGTCCACATGAGGTGGGCCGCGTGATAGCGAGGCCATTTGCAGGCCAGCCCGGCGCGTTCGTGCGAACCGCGAACCGGAAGGACTTCGCTATTCCGCCGCCCCGGGGCATGCTGCTGGACAAATTGAGTGAGCGGCATGTGCCGGTATATGCGATCGGCAAGATATCCGATATTTTCCTGCATCGCGGAATCAAAACGTCAGTGAAGACGAAAAATAATTCGGACGGAATGCGACGCACGGCGAGAGCAATGCGAGAGCAGCAGGACGGACTGATTTTTGTGAACCTGGTTGATTTCGATCAACTGTATGGGCATCGCAACGATGTGGAGGGGTATGCCGCGGCGCTGGAAGCGGTGGATTACTGGCTGCCGAAGCTGGACTTTAACGAGGGCGACATGGTGGTGGTGACGGCGGACCATGGATGCGACCCGACCACCGCATCGACCGACCATTCGCGTGAGTATACGCCGCTGCTGGTGTTCGGACCGCGTGTGCGAGCCGGGGTGGACCTGGGTACGCGTGGATCGCTCGCCGACATCGGGCAGACCGTAGCTGAAAACTTTTCGACTGGCATCGCGAACGGCACAAGCTTTCTTTCACAGATTCAAAACCAAGCGCAAGGTACGGATTTGAGCCCGTCTCGCGCCGCCAACAAACACAAAGGATAAAGAGACGATTACCCAAGTTATGAGAAGACGCATCGTGGCGGGTAACTGGAAGATGTACAAGACCGCACAGCAGACCGCGGCATTTTTCGAGCAGTTCAACCCGCTTGTGGACAATGTCTCCCGTTGCGAAGTGGTTATTTTTCCCGTTGCCATAGCGATCCCCGCGGCGGTGCAGGCGGCCGAAGAAACATCGGTACGGATTGGCGGCCAGAATATCTTTTGGGCGAAAGAGGGCGCATACACGGGCGAGATGTCGGGCGATATGCTGCGGGCCGCTGGCGCGAAATGGGTACTGGTCGGCCATAGCGAACGGCGGCAATACTTTCATGAAAGTGATGCCGATGTTCTGAAGAAGGCGCAAGCGGCGCTGGAGGCTGGCTTGACGCCGGTGATTTGCGTTGGCGAAAAGCTGGACGAACACAAGGCCGGCAAAACGAATGAAGTGCTGGTGCGGCAATTTGCGGCCGGTGTGGCCGGATTGACCGAGGAACAGTTCGACAAAATAGTGGTGGCGTATGAGCCCGTGTGGGCCATTGGAACGGGTCAGACTGCGACGCCGCAAATCGCTTCCCATGCACACGCCCTGATTCGAGCCGAGGCCGAGAAACGGTTTGGGGGCGAGGCGTCCAATTCTCTGCGGATTCTCTATGGAGGCAGTGTGAAGCCGGATAACATCGAGGGTTTGATGGCGGAAGCGGAGATCGATGGGGCGTTAGTCGGCGGCGCCAGCCTCGATCCCAATTCCTTTATCAAGATCGTAAAGGCAGCCTGAAATGGGTTTGCGTGAAATATTTCGCACCGCGGCCGCATTGCTTTCGCTGATCGGGATTCCGGCAACGGCGGCGGTGCCGACGCTATACATCACCGGCGATTCGACGGTGAATAATCACTCCAAAGGCTTACTGGGCTGGGGCGACCCGATCGCAAATTACTTCGACGCGAGCCGGATTCATGTGGAGAACGATGCGCGGGGCGGGCGGAGCAGCCGTACGTTTCTGACCGAAGGCTTGTGGGATAGCGTGCTGGCCAAGTTGCAGCCGGGCGATTTCGTCGTGATGCAGTTCGGGCACAATGATGGTGGCGCCTTGACCGATATACGCCACCGCGCATCGCTTAAGGGCACGGGCGAGGACACAGCTGAAGGGCCGAACGATTCCGGGCAAATGGAGACGGTGCATAGTTACGGCTGGTATATGCGCAGATTTGTCGACGATACGAAGGCGAAGCATGCGGTTCCGATTGTGCTGTCGCCGGTGCCGCGGAACATCTGGGAGAACGGAAAGGTAGTTCGCGCTTCACGCGATTATGGGAAGTGGGCTCAGGAGGCGGCGCAGCGCGAAGGGGCATTTTTTATCGACTTGAACGAGATCACGGCGCGTAAGTACGAAGCGCTTGGTCCGGATGTGGTGAAGGCGAAGTATTTCGGTGAAGACCATACGCACACAACGCCGGCCGGGGCAGAAGTGAATGCACAGTCGGTAGTGGAAGGTATTCGCGGGTTGAAGGATTGCGCGTTGAATAATTATCTTTTACAGGCGGCGGAGACACGATAGGACCGGAGACTCACTACCGGGCCAGACTGCGCGCTCTTGAGGAAGAACTCGTCACAAAAACGGAGAAGTATCAGAAGCTGTGGAGTATCGAATTGGCCGCCGTTCTGGCCGTCGGCTTTGCTCTCTACACCGCTTATGCAAGTGGCGCGATTCCGCGTGTACTGGCCTATGCAACCGTTCTTATCCCGGTCGCCCTTTCAAAGCCCTTGCTGAATGCCGGAGCGCGGGCGCGCCAAGTGCGCCGTTTAGCCAACTATCAACGCGAACGGCTGAAGCGGCTCGAAGGGGATTGGCAGGACAGTGAGGATAGTACGTTCGATCCGGCCGACCCGGACCATGCATATGCCGGCGATCTCGATCTATTTGGCGAAAGTTCGCTCTATGAATACCTCTCGACGGCTCGGACCGGCTTCGGCAAGCGGACTTTGGCCGAGTGGCTCCTGAACGGCGCGGAAGTGGGGGATGTCCGAGCGCGTCAGGAGGCGGTTGAGGAACTTCGCGATCGCCACGATCTGCGGGAGTACTTCGCGACGTCGGGATCGATACAGGGAAGCGCCAAAGAGAGCCTGGAAGAATGCCGCGCTCTGATGGACTGGGTCTCGGCGCCGCCCTGTCCGTTTGGTGCGGCAGTGCGAGTGGCGGCGTTCGTGGTCTGCTTGCTGACGCTGGCATCCATCCCGCTTGCCATCGTGGGTTTCATCGGCCACTTCGTTCCGCTCTTGTTTCTAATGGGCGTCGCCGTAATCACTCTAGCGTTCTATGCGCGGGTGTCGGGTATCCAGCAAGCGGCGGTGAAGCAGGCTCCGCGACCGGAACTGCAGCGGCTGGCCGCGTTTGCTGCCCGTCTCCAAAGCGAGCGCTTCTCGTCTTCATTGCTGGCCGCGATCCAAACACAGTTCCAGACTCAGCCGGCCGCCGTTCTGAAGCTGGTGCGGACTCTGCGGCTGATGCAGCTTCACGAAGACCCTTCTTTCACTTATATTTCCTATCTCTCGTTGTGGGGCGTTCAATTTGCAATGTCGGTAGAAGGACAACGCTCTCGGCATCGCGAGATATTGATCCAGTGGACGAAATCAATCGGGGCCTTGGAGACGCTGCTGTCTCTATCCGCGTACGCGTTCGAACATCCGGAATACCCGTTTCCCCAACTGGTGGAAGGGGAAGCGCCGGTATTTGAAGCGTCTGAGTTAGGCAATCCGCTCCTGCCGGCGGCTTCATGTGTGTCCAATCCGGCCGAGTTGAATGCCGGCACGCGATTTGTACTCGTCAGCGGATCGAACATGTCGGGCAAGAGCACCTATCTGCGCTCGATTGGCCTGAACACCGTGCTAGCGCGCGCCGGAGCGCCGGTCTGCGCCGGAAGCTTACGGCTATCAAGCTTTCAATTAGCAACCAGCATGCGCATACAGGATTCGCTGCAGGAGGGCAAGTCCCGCTTCTTTGCTGAGGTGTCGCGCGTGCGCGCAATATTGGATTTAGCCGAACGTGGGCCTGTGCTCTTCTTACTGGATGAATTACTGAGTGGAACTAACTCTCAAGACCGGCGGGATGGCGTCGCGGGTGTAATCGATTACCTGATTGACCATAATGCATCGGGTTTTCTGACCACGCACGATCTTGCTCTGACCGGCATCGTGGCGCATCACCGCGGGGCGGCGGCGAACGTGCACTTCACGGACGTGTTTGAGGACGGCAAGATGAGCTTCGATTACAAGCTGAGGCCGGGGGTCGTCAATCGTGCGAACGCACGCGAGATTTTGCGGCTTCTCAGGATCCCAGTGCATGCGCTTCGGGAAGGCCCGGAAAGCTAGATCAAACCGTAAACTTTTTGGCGAATGTAGCATAGAATCTCATAAGGTGGATCCTGCATCCTCCGTGGGGAAATTGGGGTTTGAAATTTATCGCCATGAGGCGACCGATTCTACGTTAGAAAGGTTGGTCTATGCGTCTCGCGCTAATTGCTGCTGCAGTATTCGTGTTTGGACCTGGGCTATTCGCTCAGTCCACTTACAATCAGGAGATTATCGGCACCGTTCAGGACTCAAGCGGCGCCGTTATTCCCAATGCGACCGTCACAGTGGTGGATGAAAACACCAAATTGACGCGTTCGGCAATGTCAAACGAAAGTGGGAACTACGTTGTTTCCGATCTTCCTATCGGATTCTACGATGTCACCGCGATCGGTCAAGGCTTCAAGAAATTTCAACTAACGCATGTCGAAGTGACGGTCGACGCCCATGTGCCGGTCAATATTCGGCTGGAGGTCGGGAACGTTAATGAAGCCATTACCGTGCAGGCCGATGCCGCTCGGGTAGATACAACCAGCGGCGAAGTGAGCGACCTGATCACCGGGACCCAAGCATCGCAGATTCAGCTGAACGGACGCAATTTCCCCGAACTGCTGCAGCTGTTGCCTGGAGTTTCAACCACCTATAGCAGCGCCTTTAGCCTATTTGGCGGCTACGGCGTCAGCAATAGCTCTCAGAGCATTAATGGAAGCCACACCGACACATACTCCTGGAACCTGGATGGAGCGGACAACAAGGACAATGGCGGGGGCGGCAATAATTTCATCAACATCAATCCGGATGCTATTGCGGAGTTTCGCGTACTATCGGCAAATTACACGGCTGAGTATGGATACAGCTCAGGAGCAGTCGTAAATATTGCCGTTAAGAGCGGCACGCAACAATTCCACGGACTTGCTTACGAGTACTTTCGTAATAACGATATTCAAGCGCGCGCCTTCAATGCACTGACGATTCCGGAACTACGGTACAACAACTTCGGGTGGAACCTGGGCGGACCGGTTTTCATTCCAGGCCACTTCAACAAGGACAGAAGCAAATTCTTCTTCTTTATTGCCGAAGATTTTAAGCGGCTGCGCCAAGGCGCGACCAATACCTGGACCGTACCCACGCTGGCGCAGCGGAGTGGTAATTTTTCGTCTTTGTCGAAGCCTCCCAACGATCCTACGACCGGCAAAGCGTTTCCAGGGGGTATTATTCCATCCAGCGATTTCAGCCCCAATTCGGTAAGGCTGTTAGACAATTATCCCGCGCCGAATTTTACTGGATCGGGTGGGAACTTTGTATTCAATGACGTGGTGCCCCTGAATACAAATGAATATATTTACAAAGTGGATTACAACATCAGCAGTAAGAACCAGCTTTCGGTGCATTACTTCCGCGACTATTACACCTCGACGCAGGACCAAACGCAGCTGATCGAATATAACCGTGATATTCCGGGTACCAACGCCAGCGTTCAATGGACTTTTGTTCCAAATCCGACGACGGTCAACGTCGCGCAGTTTACTTTCACGGGCAACGTCATAATTGAAAACACCGGTATCGTACCGAACCCGCTGTTTATCTCGAACTTCACGAGAGCGGGCGAAGGCGTCACTTATCCGAGTCTGTTCAACGCCTCTAACGCAATCCCGACCATTGCCCTCTCCGGTTTCACCACGTTGACGGCGACGCCGCTGAACTTTAATAACTTCAACCGCATTTTCGACTGGAAAGATGACTTTTCCAAGGTCATCGGCAATCACGAGTTCAAGGCCGGCGTACTGGCAATGCGAAGCCGAAAAAATCAAAACAATATCCCAGCTATTAATGGCTCCTTGGCATTTAATACATCAGCGGCCGATACAAGCGGGAACGTAGTAGCCGACGCGGTGCTGGGTAACTTCTATACTTACACGGAGGCAAGCGCTGTTATTCAGGGATGGTATCGCTTCACCCAGGTTGAGCCATATGTGCAAGACAACTGGAAGGTGAGCAAGCGCTTTACTCTCAATGCGGGCCTGCGTTGGGCATATATGCAGCCGCAATATAGCGCACTAGGGAACACAACGGCATTCCTACCGCAGTATTACAATCCGGCACAGGCCGTAACCGTTGGGACCGCGAGCCCGGGCGCCATCGTCCCGGGAAGCGGCAACATTTACAACGGCCTAGTCGAGCAGGGCAGTGGTTTTCCATCTTCCTTCTCCTCGCGTTACCCAAGCATCGCCCAGAATCCTTTAACTCAACAGCTATTTCGCGGGCTTCCCACAGGCACTGCAAACACCGACTGGAACACGTGGGCGCCTCGGCTTGGCTTCGCTTACGATCTAACCGGCCGCCAAGACACTGTGCTGCGCGGCGGCTATGGCATCTTCTACGAACGGATTGAGGGTAACTACCTCTTCAGCGCCGTCGATGATCCGCCGTTCGTACAGCAGTCTTTGATTTACAACGGAAACGTGGAGAATCCTGCCGGTGGCAGCAACCAGAACATCCCCAGCAACATCAACAATTCCCACTATCTGGACATGAAAGTTCCGCGAACTATGAATTGGAGCTTAGCTTTAGAGCGGAAATTGGGGGCGAACTCGATAGCGACGCTCTCCTATGTTGGTTCGAGTGCGGCAAACACGTCCTACCAGGACGATATCAACCAACTCCTGCCTGGCACAACGCAAGCGCATCCGGGCGTGAACACTAATGCGCTGCGGCCTTATAAGGGTTACGGCGATATTTACGAGTACAACACGGGCGCCAACTTTATTTACGACTCGTTACAGTTTCAATTCAGGAAGCAGTTCACTCAGGGAGGATTGGTCAACGTGGCTTACACCTGGTCCTCGGCGAGAACGGACGCCAATGGATATAGCTATACGCCGGAAAATGCTTATAATTTGAAAGCGGATTGGGGTCCTTCCAACTACAATCGAAAGCAGATTCTGGTCGTTAGTTATGTTTATCCTCTGCCTTTTTGGCTGCATGGACAAAACTTCTACCAAAAAGCGTTGGGCGGATGGCAACTCTCCGGCGTAACCACCATCCAATCCGGCCTGCCTTTCAATGTAATCGTATCGACCGATCCAGCGGGAATCGGAACGAGCGGAAACGAACGGCCGAATATCTTGGGTCCGGTTTATCAAAGTTCAAACAAGTTACAGTACTTGAACCCAGCGGCTTTTGGCGTTCCCACTGCCGGCACATTCGGGAACATGGGCGCGTTCGCACTTACTTATCCCTGGTTCATCAATTGGGACGCCTCACTCCAGAAGGCTTTTCCCATCGGCGAACGTGTCACGGCCAATTTCCGGGCTGAGCTATACGACTTCCCGAACCATCTTTCGTATACCGCTGTCTCAACAACGGTCGGCTCATCGAATTTCGGACAGGTGACGGGAGCTACGGACCCGCGCACTTTACAGCTTGCTCTGCGATTGAGTTTCTAGTGTTGTGCAAGCAAAACACGAACGAATAGTACGCTGAGAGTGTGAATCGCCCGGAAATGCTCGCAAAGCTCGGAGGACATTCCGAGCCCTGGGACATCCTGATCATTGGCGGCGGGGCGACTGGAGTTGGGGTCGCCCTGGATGCGGCCTCGCGCGGCTATGACGTCCTCTTGCTGGAGCAGAGCGACTTCGGCAAAGGCACGTCCAGCCGCAGCACTAAGCTTGTCCACGGCGGTGTTCGGTATCTCGAACAAGGCAACATCTCGCTGGTAATGGAGGCCTTGAAGGAGCGAGGCTTACTGCGCCAGAATGCACCGCACCTGGTAACAGACCTGGGCTTTGTTGTCCCTAATTACGATTGGTGGGAAGCTCCTTTCTATGGACTAGGCCTGAAAGTCTACAACTTACTATCGGGTAAATACGGCTTCGGTTCCTCGCGAATTCTATCTCGAGAAGAAACGCTGGAATATCTGCCCACTATTAAGACCGAGGGTCTTCGCGGCGGTGTTATCTATTTCGATGGTCAGTTTGACGACACCCGCCTGCTGATCGATTTGGTTAGGACCGCGGCCGATCAGGGCGCGACCCTGTTGAATTATGCGCCCGTGCTGCGACTAACGAAGGACGATGAAGGTTTTCTGTCCGGCGCAGCGGCCCGTGACCTCGAAACCGGCCAGGAGATCACCGTAGGGGCCAAAATGATCGTCAATGCGACGGGCGCATTCTCCGACAGTGTACGGCGCATGGCGGACCCCGCTGCCGAGAACATGATCGCACCCAGCCAAGGTATCCACCTGGTCTTCGACCGATCGTTCCTGCCGGGCACCAGCGCCATTATGGTGCCCCATACCAGCGACGGACGCGTCATGTTTGCTATTCCCTGGCATGACCACACGCTTGTCGGTACAACCGACACGCCGATCGAATCGCCCACCTTGGAGCCAATTGCCTTAGAGCATGAGGTCGAGTTCATTCTGACCACCGCCGCGCGTTATCTGGCAAAGGCGCCCACGCGGGCGGATGTTCTCAGCGTTTTTGCGGGCATTCGGCCGCTCGTAAAGGCGGGCGGAGCATCGAATACCGCCGCGCTTTCGCGAGACCACTCGATTCACATCGATAAGGCCGGCCTGTTGACCATCGCCGGCGGAAAATGGACCACTTACCGCAGAATGGCGGAAGATGCCGTGAATCAAGCGGCCATGCTCGCCCGATTGCCGGAGGTGCCGTGTGTGACGCAACAGCTCAACATACATGGGTTTCATCGGCAAGCGGCGCGATTCGGCGCCCTCTCGGTATATGGATCGGATGCAGCGGCCGTTCAAGACCTTATGCGGTTGGACGAAAGCTTACGCGACCCTCTCAACCCGACGCTGCCCTACACGGGCGCGGAAGTCGTTTGGGCGGCTCGCCGCGAGATGGCTCGAACCGTCGAAGATGTACTGGCGCGCCGAACCAGAGCGCTCTTTCTGAATGCGTCCGCTGCACTCGCTTCCGCCCCGCGAGTGGCTCAATTGCTGGCCCAGGAACTAGGGCGGGACCGAGCTTGGGAACTGCGCCAAATTGACGAGTTTACCTCGGTGGCGGCGGGTTTCCAGCTTCGCTAAGACGTGCCGGCGCTCTCGCGGCCGACACTGTCCTGTAGCCATGCAAGATACCTCTCAAGCCCTTCAACAATGGGCAACGCAATTATTTCCGGCGTGTCATAGGAGTGTAGAGACTGGATACGGTCGCGCACCTCGGCAAACCGCTCGGGCGTGGTCTTGATCAGCAGCATGACCTCGCTTGCCCGCTCAATTTGGCCTTGCCAGCGGTAGATGCTCTCGACTCCCGGCAGGACGTTCACGCATGCAGCCAAGCGGTCGCTCACCAGCGCCTCGGCTATGGCAGTAGCCTGCTCTCGATCCGCGCATGCGGTCAGAACGCAAATGGCCTGTAGCATGTTAATGATTTCGCTGGACCTTTCCCGCCAACCAGTTTATAAAGGAATGTAAGGGATCGTCCAAAACATTGCTGCTCCGGATTTTACGCCCGATGGCCGCGTTGGCGGCACTTATCGCGCTGGCGGCTTACGCGACAATTATGCTCCGAGGATCTCAGGGCATCCACGCACTTCAGGCCAAGCGCGCTCAGATAAGGGCGCTCGAAGAGGAGAATGCCAACCTCTCCCGCGCAATCGCAGAAAAGAAACAACGGATCGACAGACTGCTGCATGACCCGAATACGCAGGAGTTGGAGATTCGTAAGCGAACGAAGATGCAGCGGCAGGGCGACACGCAATTCGTATTGCCGGACGCGCATAACCCCAGTTAGCGAATCTGCCGGCGTTCTTCAAAAACGGCCATAGGCCGTCACCTCCGCATAGTAGAATTAAGAATCTCGTGACGGGCGCGTAGCTCAGTTGGTTAGAGCACCTCGTTTACACCGAGGGGGTCCGGGGTTCGAGTCCCTGCGCGCCCACCATAAAGCAATTATTTCTAGTGAGCGAATTGACTCTGCGCATACTGCGCATTTTGGATCAGGGCCATCATGTGAGGCTCTTCCTTGTGCTTCAGGCTGGCTAGTCTCAGCATGGCGTCGATGGGTGGCCGGCCCTCGCTGGGGTTGGTTTCGTGCAAGACGAACCACGGGTTGGCCCAGCGGTTGTAGCGAGTCATGATCTGGTCCGCCGCCTCGGTGTAGCCGGGGTCTTGGGGCGACATCTCGTTAAATGCTTTGAGTTGATCCTGGATGGCATTGGCGACTTCGTGGAGCGCGTCGAGGATCTGAGGGTCAGCGAACTTCAGGCGGTCCACAAGGTCCATCGCGGGACCGTATTCCTCCCACTTAGCCGAGCGAATCAGGGCCGCCAACTCTTTTGGCCGCGCTTTGGCTTGCTGGTCGATAAGTTCCTGGCGGGCGGGAACTCTTGCGAACCCGTCGCTGAAGACTAGCCACTCCGCGAGCGGAGATGCTGGGGTCAGAGCATTGAATGGGTCGGGAGGCTCAGGAGCCACAACCGGGATTCGCTCCTGAATGCGGAAACGATAGGACATTCGAGTGTCGGGCCACGGATGCTTACTGTCGATTTTGGTTGGCTGCCAATCACTCCACTGTTCATACCTGCGGCCAGGGTTGCCGGGGAACATCAACTGAAATCCCAAGGCGTTCTTTTCACCAAGGACGATAGTCAGAAATCTGTAATCGCGCGTGGTAACGATTCGAACCGACCCGGGCAGGGTCCAACGCCCGTCGACGAGTTTGGCTTTGGCAACTTCGAGAGTGCCGGTCTCACGCACGCGAGGGATTGCACCCTTCTCCCCGGAGCTGAACTCGATGAATTGCTTTTCCGCAATGACGGGCGGCTGGGTGGCCCCGCTCGGCAAACGAATCTCGACCACAAGATCGAGTTCGTGGCCGTTGATTTTCGGAGGAATATCGGCAAGTCCCCACGCGACCAGAGCGATGACTCCTTCAACAGCCAGAAGAGACCCGGCGGAAATTCCCAGACCGATTAGAAAGCTCGAACCGGCGAAGCGCGATAGGATCAGACCGCCGACGAATCCGCAGAAAGCGCCCAGCAGAATAAGGACGACGACGAAGTAGGCAGAGCCGCCTTCGCGTGAGGAGACATGGTACCAGTCGACACAAGCGGCCCCGAGGAATCCGGTGGCGGTGGCGACCAGGATCGCAGTGATAACCGCGATCAGGAATGAATAAATCCAGCTCATAGGTATGGGGAGGGGTCGATGGCGATTTTTTCGCACAGTTCGGCGAAGAAGGCCGCGCGGGCAGATCGATCTTCGGTGTTGAAACGCAGTAAGAAGGGACGATGAGTCCAGTCGAAGGGCTCATCCGCTTGTTTGTGGATGAACAGGAGCAACGCGGCGAAATGGACGGCGGATTCGCCATCGCGGGCTAGAGCGCCGCGAAGAAGCGCCTCGACCACTTCCTTGGGGTGATACTCGGCGGCTTCGTCGATCGCTTGGGAAAGGCCGCCGTAAAGTCTCGCGGTTTGAAGCGCCCTGACGAGGGACGCGGTTCGCTGCGGGTTTGGTACGAGATGAGGAGCGTAGCGCGTCACGGCCAGCCGAATTTCGTGGTCGGCATGCGTCGAAGCGTACTGCAACGCGTTCCGCGCGGCTGGACTATCGAGGGCCGCGAGTGCCTCGATGTCGCGCCAGTCTTTGGGACCGCGATTCAAGAGAACGGTTTCGATGGCCTCGCGCTCAGGCGCCGTGGCGGCGGCGATCGCGTCGAGATCGTAGCCCACGCCGTCGTGCCACTTTTCGTAATCGATCAGCATGCTGCGCTCAAAGCGGCCGAGGGCAGTGTTGGGTTGGCTGGTAATGGGTTGCGGGGTGTAAGGTTTCGGTTCATGGGCGGCGCGGATGGCGTCCATGTCAGGCTCGGGCTCGGGTGGCACGGGCGGTTCCAGGATGAAATAAAAGCCGCGCTCATCGGTGAACGAGCCAGAGAAATTCGGATAGCGGAAATCGCGGAACTTCAAGCCACTGCCGGATTCACGCGGGCGAGTGGTGACCGGGCCGTTCAGTTGGAAGCAAGCTCCGGCGGGTGGCGCGGGGAAGTAAGAATTGACCTCGGCTATGGTGTTTCCAGCAGCGAGTTCGGCGG
Organism: Bryobacteraceae bacterium; assembly: GCA_036269625.1. Classification (GTDB taxonomy): domain Bacteria; phylum Acidobacteriota; class Terriglobia; order Bryobacterales; family Bryobacteraceae; genus Bog-105. The sequence goes on from DATBEF010000216.1 coordinate 17,220, forward strand.
CGAGGAGAGCTCGCAGGACGGACGGCAACGCGTCGGCTTCGTTGCGGAAGTCCTCTGGGATGGACACGTGCACTTCAGTCTATATGAATTGATCGGGAGATTTGATCTTACTCATATCGCAAGGAAGTTACCGGGTCCGCCGAAGAGCGCGCCGGATTGGTCCATCCGAACAGCATCCTACTTCGTCGAACAAATGTGAAACGCGCATGCTGTGGCGCACTTTGTTCGGTCTTTCAGACACGAACGGATGGATTTTGGCGTGAACTTTCTCATCGCAAGC
>DATBEF010000218.1:0-5323 GCA_036269625.1 Bryobacteraceae bacterium
CATTTCATCGAGCCCGCAAACCGGCTCTAACGCGCGGATGAGGACGCATCCGGCGGGCTGCTCTCCTGATTTTGCCACCACATTGAGGCATTCATGCATGCCGTAGATGAAGTAGACGTAGGCGCGCCCGGCCGGGCCGAAGATGACCTGGGTCCGTTCCGTTTTCCCGCGAGAGGAGTGAGCCGCCGCGTCATCAGTTCCAAGGTAAGCTTCCGTTTCTACGATTATTCCGGCCGTTGGGGCATGGAGAAGTACACATCCCACGAGATCGCGCGCCACCTCGATTGTCGGGCGGCGGAAGAAAGCGAGATTGATCGCGCAGGTGGCGCGGAGGAGCTTGGAAAGGGACGCGACAGGGATATTTTTAGAATAGCGTTCAGCTTTCGCTCAATCTGGCACACCTGTCTCCAAACTGCGATTAGCTCCGCGTGCCGGCCTCTTGCACCTTCCGCTTTTGTTCGGTCCGCTTTTGTTCAGTGGTATTCCGCTTCAAGTCTTCTTCCACCGTCTCGCGGTCACCCTCGGCCTGTGAGGGCACGGGCCGCTCATCCGCCGCCGCGTTCTTATCGGGCTGTGTGTTTTTCTCGTTACCCATATAAGATGGACACCCGTTAGCGGCTGAGTGTTTCGCGAGTGCGCCGGCCTTTCGCTGCCGTTACTTTAAAACCGCAGCAACGCCGCCATTGCCGCCCCGTTCGGCATCCGATTATTTGGGGCCACCAGCACCTGCCCGCCATGCAAAATCGTCTCTATGGCTGCGTTGTTCAGCAAATCTTCCTCGTTTGGCGTGCCATCCTCCCGTACTTTCACCTGATGGAGGTCTTCTTCGAATCGGCCCTTCCGTTCCAACGAATCGGAAACCAACAGAATGTGCACGCGTCCGTCATGAGCGGCAAGCACCACGTCCTTAATCCCATGAATCCCTAAGCCGCCCGACCGGTGATTATACTGCTCCAGGAAAGCTTCTATCCGGTTCGCATACCGTTGTTCCAGAGCTTCGAGTGCCCGCGCGTGCATCTCCCCACCCTTCAAGCTGTTAGGCGCCCCATGCACCGCCTGCTCCACTAGGCCTGGATAGGTGCTCAGACCACGATAAAGCGACAGTTCATATTCCACCCCCGCCAGCACCACCGGTGATTTGCCGTCCTTCAACAGATTGCCCAACGCGCGATCGATCTCCTTATAGAAATGCGCCAGGTATTCCTGCTTGTCTTCGGTGTCGCTGACCGTGCCGAACATCACTCCTTTGGAATGACCGGCGCTTGGGCCTGCCGTGGAGCGATTGTCGCGAACATGGTCCGGTTTCGCCGTATTCATATAGGCTTCGAAGCTGGTCGGAACGCCCCCCAATTCCAGGGGCGTGGAATCGGTCGTTGTACAACGCAACAGACGCACATTCTTCTGGCTCAGCGCCAAGATATAGAACACACGCTCCTTCGCAAATAACGGCAGCAGGGGTCGTATGAAAAAATGTGGCGCTATCATTGCGCGGGCCTCGACCCGCTGGTCTAACCAGACCCGTTCGAAGACATCCGCCGCCCGGAACACCGCCACGCTCTGCCCACGCGCCTCTTCAGGCCGGTAGATGTCATCCCAGTTCGCAACGGAACGGATGAATTCCCGGACCTCCGCCGGGTTGTCCCTGAGATTGCGCTCCAATCCGCGGATCGTTTCCTTCCATCGCAGAGCGTATTGCCCTTGATCCGAAGGGCTTTCCGCAGTGGGCGCGTAAATGCTTAAGCACGGCCCATTGGCGCTCAACATCCGTTTCAATTCACCCGCCTCGATGAAGCTGGTTAATTCCTGGGTATCCATACATCTGGAGGACACCGTTCGACCCGTGTCTGTTACGTGGGAAACCCCCAAGGGCCGGGAGGGTCTAATGCTGGAACCCCGCTTTTGAGCTCTATGGCCAATCCAGAACCGCAATCCTCTCCCGCTCAGAACCGCAAACCCGGTGTCAATCCCTGGTTAGTTGCCCTCGCGGTGATTTTACCCGCGTTTATGGAAGTAATTGACACCTCGATTGCAGCCGTTTGTATCCCCTACATCGCGGGCAGCGTTTCGGCCTCGAACGATCAAGCCACTTGGGTCCTCACTTTCTATCTGCTGTCCAATGCCGTTGTCCTTCCGGCCAGCGCCTGGTTCTCTCTTCGTTTTGGCCGCAAGCGCTTCTTGATTACGTCGATCATCATCTTCACCATCGCGTCCTTCTTCTGCGGCGCCGCCAACAGCCTGCTCATAATTCTGATCGCCCGCCTGGTTCAAGGCGCCGGCGGCGGAGCCTTACAGCCCCTCTCCCAAGCCATCCTCACGGAAAGCTTCCCTCCGGAGAAGCGCGGAATGGCCATGGGACTGTTCGGCCTTGGCGTTGTCGTCGCCCCGATATTAGGCCCCACTCTGGGCGGCTGGCTAACAGACACCTACTCATGGCGATGGGCTTTCTATATCAACATCCCGGTCGGTGTTCTCGCCGTATTCCTCATTTCCCGTTTCATCGAGGACCCTCCTTACATCGCCAATGCCAAACCCGGCAAACTCGACGGCATCGGCTTCGGATTCCTGGCGTTATGGCTGGGCGCAATGCAGATTGTGCTCGACCGCGGCCAACAGGATGATTGGTTCGGTTCCACCACGATTCGTTGGCTCACCGGAACCATGATTGTCTGTTTTATCGCGTTCATAATCACCCAACTCACCCGCGAAAGACCGCTAGTCGATCTGACGATATTCAAAAACCGTAACTTCGCGCTCGGCTGCACGCTCATCTTTATGTTCGGCGCGGCTATCTATGGCGCGGTCACCATCTTGCCGCTTTTTTACCAGACTTTGATGGGTTACTCTGCCTTTGCCGCCGGCCTTGCAGTTGCCCCACGCGGGCTGGGGTCGATTATCGCCATGCCTCTGGTCGGCTTCATGGTTTCAAAGATTGACGCGCGGATTCTTACATCCTCCGGGTTCATGATCTTCGCCATCTGCAGTCTCTTTTGGGGACATATAACGCTCGACATATCTCCCATGTCGCTCTTCTGGCCGATTGTCATCAGCGGGTTTTCACTCGGGCTCGTGTTCGTCCCGTTGTCCACCGTGACTCTAGGCGACCTTCCGCCGGAACGCGTGGGAAATGGCAGCGGGCTCTTTAACCTAATGCGCAATGTTGGCGGCAGCGTCGGTATTGCTATTGTGAACACCGTCCTCGTTCGCCATCAGCAATTGCATCAAACAGAATTATCCAAGTACTACGCGCCCACGCGCCCTCTGCTGCAAGGAACGATTTCCAGCCTGCAACACACCTTGGCTACCCAAACCGATCCTGTTACGGCACAACAGCAAACCTATGGAATACTTCAGCAACTTCTCGGTCAACAGGCGCAGTTGTGGTCGTATGTGGACGACTTCCGATACATGGCGGTGGCATGCTTTGCCTGTATTCCAGTAGTATGGGCGCTCAAGCGAGTAAAACGCGGCGCCATTGCCGCCGAATAAGATTTGGTTACTGGTTTACCGGCCCGTAAATCCATCGCGCCTGCGCTTCCGAGACGGCTTTACGAAAACGGCGCGATCGTTCGATAAATAACCGCTGGTTGCCGCCACATATGGATTTTTCATCGGCTATATCGGAACCAACGCCAATGGCACATGCACCCGCGTGAAAATACTCCGAACAGTTGTCCACCGTCACGCCACCCGATGCGATGATATCCACGTTTGGATACTGGCCCTTCAATGCCCTCACGTAGGGGGGCCCGCCCATTGCATTGCAGGGAAACAGCTTTACCGCGCTGGGCTTGCTTGCCGCCGCTATTTGCACTTCTGTGGGCGTCAACGCGCCCGCGAAGATGGCGACATCACACTCGTGCGCGGTCGCAACGCTATCCGCCCTAAACCCTGGCGTGACAATGAACTGTGCGCCGGATTCGGCCGCCTGCCGCACCATGTGAGCATCGGTGACAGTGCCTGCGCCCACGATCATATTTCTTCCATGCGCCTTCACCACCGCCTCTAGACAGGCGATCGCACCCGGCATGGCCATTGAAATTTCGAGCACCGTAATGCCACCGATGCAGATCGCCTCGGCCGCACGAACCGCCCCCAACGGATCCGATGTGCGAATAGTAGGAATGATGCCGTTCTCTTTGATACGCCCGGAGATGTATTCGCCGTTCATAGTGTCAAGATGCTACCGGTAGGCAGCTTAACATATGTTTAAGAAAAGCTGTTACCTGCTGCGGCGCCTGCTCATTTCAGTCATATTCTGCCTCTCTAGATCTTCCGCCGAGCCTCCGCCAACTCCTGTCATTCTCATCTCCATTGACACCTTGCGTGCCGATCATCTAAGCGCCTACGGTTATCGAAAGCTCAACACTCCGCACATCGATTCGCTGGCCACCGGCGGTACGCTTTATGGCCAAGCGGACTCTCAGATTCCACTAACGCTGCCGTCGCACACCTGTTTGTTCACTTCCACTTACCCATTCGAAAACCGCATTGAGGAGAATGCCGAGCGCGTGCCTTCATCCTCAGTCACGCTGGCTTCTGTTTTGCACGGTCAGGGTTACAAGACCGCTGCTTTTGTTGGCAGCAGCCTGCTCGATCGGCGTTTTGGTCTTAATATCGGATTCGATTTTTACGACAGCCCCTTCGACGCGCCTGAAGATCTATTGCGCAACCCGTATTCTCTGCGAGTTCGGCGCGACGGCGCTCTGGTCTTTCGCTCCGCAACACAGTGGCTAACCGCCCATCGCGGGCAGAAGGTGTTCGTCTTCATTCACCTCTTCGATCTGCACACGCCTTACAGCCGGCCCGCGACGAATGGCCTCTCCGGCTATGACACCGAAGTTGCTTATGTGGACCAGTTAATCGGGCGGTTCCAGCAGTATCTTGCCCATGACGGTTGGTGGAACCAGTCTCTCGTGATCCTGTTCGCCGATCATGGCGAAAGTCTCGGCGACCACGGCGAAGCTTCGCACGGTTATTACGCCTACCAAAGTACGTTATGGGTCCCGCTATTAATGCATTGGCCCGATGCCCGTAACGCGCCCGCTCGCGGGAACGTAGACCAACCCGCCGGATTGATCGATGTCGCCCCGACGATTCTCGATTTCCTGCACATTACCGTCCCGCCCTCCTTCGAAGGCGAAAGCCTGCTCCAGCAGGGCAATCGCGCCGTTTACTCCGAGAGCGTTTACGCGCGCGACGCCTTCCGCTGGGCGCCATTGCTGGCTCTCCGAGAAGGATCATTGAAATACATCGATGCGCCCAAGCCGGAGCTGTATGACCTCTCCGCGGACCCGCACGAACGAATTAATCTCATTTCGAAGAA
>DATBEF010000235.1:0-6513 GCA_036269625.1 Bryobacteraceae bacterium
TAAAATTGACTACAGCCAATTTTGGCCACAAGCCATAATGGCTCACATCTAATTGATTCTTATGGTCGGGGCGGCAAGATTCGAACTTGCGACCCCCTGCGCCCAAGGCAGGTGCGCTACCAGGCTGCGCTACGCCCCGACTGATCGAAGATCCTCTAAAGGTCCGTGGAGTCTATTTGATTCTAAATCACCGGCTCAGCAACTTAGGCCATCGCTTGAGTCGCCGTTAAGGTCCATCCGCCTCCCTGCCGATGAGAGTAGTGATCGCAATCGCGATCGGAGGCAAGAAAACATGAGATCACTCCTCTTGAACGGAGCGGCTGCGGTCCTATTTCTTTATTCGGCCAACGCCGTCCTCGGTCAATCGGTTCCGAAACCCGGACAAATCGCGGCGGTACCGGAGGTAGTGGTTCCACCGGCGGCCTTTTCCAGCAACAGCAGTTCGGCGGTCCTGCCGAGCATCGATATCGCCCGTGTAGAAACCGCTCACGACAGAAAGGTCAACCGCATTTGGATCGCTAGCATGCTGGCAATGGTTGGTGCGACAAGCCTGGATGCGGGTACGTCGTGGGGCAAGCGCGAGGCGAACGGCTTTCTGGCTTCGTCTGATGGAACTTTCGGTGCGAAAGGTCTTGGTATTAAGGCGGGGATGGCTGCGGGCGTAATTTTGCCTGAGATTCTGCTGCGTCACAAGGATTTGAAATCGAAGTTTGCAGTGGGTAACTTCGCGGAAGCGGCCATCTTTACCGGTGTTTCCGTCCATAATCTTCGGATTACGCCCGCTAAGTAAAGTTATGGTTTAACTTTGCTGTGCTGGTCGGTACCGGAACGCGCCGCCAATCTCGTATCTTCAAGGCTAGCTGGTGCAATTACATCTTGGGAGTCGGTTGAAGCTTTAGTGTCAGTCGAACTGGAAGCACTGACCTGAGAACTGCCACTCTTGGCAAACGAGCTGCCAAAACTGTCGGCCCAAAACCATACTGCGGAGAGGGTCAACGCGATGGCGGCAATGGCGCCGATAGCCCACCACCGCATGCTGTGCCATTCGAAGCCGTGTGGAACTGTCGGCTCGGTCGGCCCGGACGGTCCTTCATCGTATAGATAACGTTGGTTTGGATCGAGGAGAGTATCCGATATTACATTTATTCGGCGCATCAGCGCCTCCGCCATTTGCTTCGATGACGAATCGGCGTACTGATCGGGATGAACGAGCTTAGTCAAGCGGCGATAAGCTCTACGGACTTCGTCGTCACTCGCGTGCTGGCCCACGCCAAGTTGCTGGTAATAGTCCATGACCGTTTCCGTCTAAACATCATATATCCTCGGCTACAATGAAATGGTCGCTGGATTGTTGGGGTCTAAGCAAACAGGAGACGAATGAGGAGAACTGTCAAGTTCCTAGCGGTAGCTGTGTTTTCAGTTACCACGTCGTTCGCAGTCACACCCATCATCGGAGTTGCCTCAGCGTTTGGAACCTTTGCGGTCAATAACGCTGAAGTTGAAGGAAACGCTAACATTTTCGACGGTTCGCAGCTTAAAACCGGCAAAGCTTCGAGCCAGGTTTTTCTTCAAAACGGATCGGCCGTCATCATCGGCATTAATTCGGCTGGTACCCTCTATCGGGACCATTTGGTACTGGAGCAAGGCGCAACCCGCGTGAACAACATGAACGGGTACGCGATTGAAGCCGACAAGTATCGGATCGAGAGTAGCCAACCAGCGTCGCAAGCTGTCGTCCGGCTTGACGGGGACGGAGTCGAAGTGGCCGCTCTGGCAGGTTCACTGAACGTGCTGAACGACAAGGGAGTGCTGCTGACTAGGATCGGCGCGGGCACTGCCTCGGCCTTTCAAACCGGCGCAGCCGGGGGCAACGGGACCGCTCAGGAAGTAAGTAACGCCCGCAAGCGTAGAGAAGCCGCAACATTTCTACTGCTAAGCGTCGTTCTGGCTGGACTTGGTTTGGCTGTTGACGCTATTCTTCAGCCCGCTCCTACCAGCCCGTAAATAGCCCAAAAACTGGAATATTCGGTTCGTTCGATATAACGTCTGGTATATGACAAGACGAACCGTTGTCGGCTGCCTCAGTGCGGCCGTCACCTCTTCCCTGCTCCGGGCCAAGCAGCCGCCGGGGCCGCACGTGGCGCACGTAGAGTGGAAGCCAAGGCTCGGCGTTCTGGGCCCTTACACGCCGGCGAATGTCGAGTTTGCCAAAGCGCAAGGGTTCACGAACATGATTCTTGACGGTTCGCCGGCATCGACGCTCAATGCCGCGACTCTGACCGATGCGCAAGTGGAGCGGATCAAAGGGAACCTGCGGAACGCCGCGATGCATGTCTCTGCGCTGCAAGTTACCCAGAACCACATTGCGCCCGATGCTGAAAAACGTGAGAAGGAGAATGCGTATTTCGTCAAGGCAATCGAACTCGCCGGTAAGCTTGGCGTGCCGTACATCGGTACGGCATCCGGCAAAGATGCTTCAAAGCCCTTCCAGCAGCAGGTCGACGAGATCGTTCGCGTTTATAACGAGAAGTACTTCAAGGCATGCGAAAGCAATCACGTCCGCATTCTGTGGGAGCCATGGCCGGAAGGACCGAACGTGGCGACGAGCCCGGTGGGTTTCGAAGCTCTGTTCAAGGGATTCGGAAATTCCCCGTACGTGGGGTTGCAGTATGATCCGTCGCATCTGGTGCGGCAATTCATGGATCCTATCCAAACTGCGCGCGAATTCGCCGAGAAAATCTATGACGTTCATTTGAAGGACACGGAGATTTTGTGGCCGGTGTTGCGGGCGGGCGGCATCAATCCGGTCAACAAAGCTTCGTGGTGGCGTTACCGCATTCCTGGAATGGGCTCCATCAACTGGCGCGACTTCTTCAGCATTCTGCAGAACACCGGCTATGCCGGCGCCATGAGCGTTGAGCAGGAAGATCCGCTGTATGGAGCCGACGAGAATCCAGGGCCCGATTTCAGCAGCGAGTTCAAAGAGGGCTTCATCATGGCGAAGCGATATCTCTGGCAATACGTTCCATCTGCCGGAACAGTGTAGAGTGATGACAGATCATGGCTCAAGCAAGCGAAAATACTAAGACCTACGACGTAGTCATTGTCGGTTCAGGGGCGGGCGGCGGCGTCGCGGCTCACGTCCTCGCGCTAGCGGGCGCAAAGATCTGCATGCTCGAAGCCGGGGATTGGTTCGACTACCGGAAGCAGTCCACCATGTTCGACTGGCCCTATAACGCTCCGCATCGTGCCGCCTCGACAAAGGAAAAACCGTTCGGCTATTTCGACGCTACGCTGGCCGGCGGATGGCGTGTTAAAGGCGAGCCTTACACGAACGCGCCCGGCTCGGATTGGTGGTGGTGGCGCGCGCGGATGCTCGGTGGCCGCACCAACCACTACGGCCGTATCTCGTTGCGCATGGGGCCTTATGATTTCAAGCCGTACAGCCGTGACGGAAAGGGCTTCGATTGGCCGATCACCTACGACGATCTCGCTCCTTATTACGACAAAGCCGAGGAGCTGATCGGCGTCTTTGGAACAAAAGAGGGTCTCGAAAATACTCCGGACGGAAAATTTCTTCCCGCTCCGGCTCCGCGCTGCTATGAGCGGATCATCCAGATGGGGAGCGAGAAACTCAAGATCCCTTGCGTCCCCTCGCGGCTGGCCATTCTGACGCGTTCTATTCATGACCGGGCGGCCTGCCACTACTGCGCCCAGTGTGGCCGATCCTGCGGAGTGAACGCGAATTTCAACTCGCCGGGTGTACACATTTTCCCCGCGATGAAGACGGGCAATCTTGAAGTTCGACCGGGGGCCATGGCCCGCGAAGTAGTCGTGGGAAGCGACGGACTGGCCAGCGGAGTTTCCTACATCGATAAAAAGACGCGACGTGAAGTTACTGTCAAGGCGAAGATTGTTGTGCTGGCTGCGAGTTGCTGTGAGTCGGCGCGCATCCTGCTGAACTCGAAGAGCAGTCACTTCCCGAATGGTGTCGCGAACTCCTCCGGTCTCGTCGGCCGTTATCTCATGGACACCGTCGGCTCGGATGTCGGCGGGTATCTCCCGATCTTGCAGGACTTGCCGCCGGTCAATGAAGACGGCGTGGGCGGCATGCACCTCTATATGCCGTGGTGGCTGTACCAGCAGCAACACGCTGGCAAGCTCCCGTTCGCGCGCGGATACCATATCGAGATCGGCGGCGGACGTTCTCAGCCCGGTGCGGGAATGTTCGGTGGCGCAGCCGAACAGTATCTGGATGGCGGTTACGGTCTCGAACTGAAACGGAATCTCAAGAGACTCTACGGCATTGAGATTTATTTCTCCGGCCGCGGCGAAATGATTCCGAATGATAACAGCTACTGCGAGATCGATCCTGAGACCGTCGATGAATGGGGCATACCGGTTTTACGCTTCCATTTCAAGTGGAGCCAGGATGAGATTCTGCAAGCTAAGCACATGCAGGAGACCTTTCAAGAGATCATCAAAGCTGCCGGCGGCGAGGTCTCGTTCAAATCCGAGGCAGCGGACAATTGGGGAATCGCGCCCGGCGGGTCAATCATCCACGAAGTCGGTGCCGCAAGGATGGGCGACAATCCAAAGACCTCGGCACTGAACCAGTATTGCCAGGCATGGGATTGCAAGAATCTATTCATCACGGATGCGGCTCCGTTCGTCAGCAATGCAGATAAAAACCCAACGTTGACGATTAGCGCGCTCGGGTGGCGAACGTCGGAGTATATCGCCGATCAGGTCAAAAAGCTGAACGTCAAAGTCTAGCGCGCGGCGCGTTCCATTTCAGCGGGCGCGGGTTCGGTTCGGTTCAGCGTATCGGATAGCGGCGCGGCGGCCCTGACGCTCGGGTTTTCTTCCGCGACTGAAACCGCCAGAATGCGGATGTTGTCGTTATCGGGAAGCTTGAGCGTTCTGGTGTTAGCCGGAAGCTCAAGGGAATAAACAAATAGATACGAGTACTGATACGGTTCGTTCAAACCGTCCGCGGTGTGGTGATGCGATACGTACCATCCGAGATTGGCGGGCTTAACGAATCCAGGAGCGAGGCCTACGTAGTCATCCGGATAGTGCGGGTTCCATCCCTTCGGCCAGTTCGGTGGGGGCGGCCAGGAGGCGTGATTGGCGGAAATCGCCCAGTCGCGTTTCGGTTCGTTTTTCCAGATTCGCGTGTCCCATTGACCGATGAATCCGCCCCAATCCTCGATGGTCAGATTTGCAGATTTATCGCCCACGCCGAAAGCCGCCGTTTGATCTCCGTCCTTCGCGGCGGCGAGCATGTAGACGCGGTTGTAGCGGCCTGACGGCAGCTCGATTGATTGATTTTTTGCGACGACGGCGTCGGGCGTTCCGGTCTTTGCCGGCGCGAGTTTGAACTGCACGTCGTTGTAAGTGAGCTCCTCGGGAAGCATCTCGGCAGGAATCGCATTGCCCTGCCCGTCGAAGCCACCGCCCTCGGTTTTTGTATCGTCATTACTCGCCGCGGCGAGGTCGTAGTCCAGCTTGACCGGAGTGGAATGCACGGCGGCAAGCCTGGTGCGAGCGGAACCAAGCCGCAGCGCGAATGTGCGCGGCTGATAGGCCGTGAACGAAGTGTCCAGCGCACCGTTGGAAACTGTAGCCGGTCCGATTGGCTGCTCTTGTCCATTAACTTCGCGCGCGGCGCTGATCGGGCCGGCAAACGAGACGCGCACGTGCGGTTCGGGTTGGCCATCCATTTCGACCATACGAAGGATTATTTCGTCGCTCATTTCAGCCTTCTTAAGAGCCATCACTCGGATTCTTGGATCGGCGATGCGCATTAACGAGAAGTTCTTGTCAAGTGAACCGGGATGCTTCGCGCTCTCGAACGCCATTAGCGGATCGTTGAACCGGTAGCCCTGCCAATCGGTCTCGCTTTGATGCCAATCGCCTGTGTGACCGACGAGGCCGAAACGGATTTCATGATGGCCCCAATCCTGGTTGGCCTGATCGCTGTAACCCGGTGACCGGCCATTCACGGCCGGCTGAAGTCCAGGGGTACGAATGAGGGTCAAACGAATCGTGTGGTCGTCGAGCTTGTCGGAGCCGTTTTTGTAATCTGTGAGGATCGTCGCGCCATAAGAGCCGCTCTTATCGGTGAGATCGATCCAGCGGTGCGAAGCTACTTCGAACTGCCGCTCATTTTGTGTAGGTCGTTGAATGGTGCCGATGTCCCAGTTATAAGTAGCGTTCTCGTTTGTGGCAGTCAGCGGGAACGTGGCTTTGACATTAGCCGCCAGAGTTCGCCAATCGATAGCGTTATCGAATTCCACCCGATTCCCCGCATTACCCGCCGAGAGGCTGACAGTTTGGACAAACTTAGAATTTTCAGCTTCGCGCGAGACTTCGATCGAAACGCGCGCGGGACCGTTCTCTTTCACTCGAATTTGCGCAGGGCCGCCGACGTAGGCGCGCGGGGTTGCCTGTTCCTGATCGAAATCCATGTTCCAGGCGGGCCATTGCTGGGGCCGATCGGTTGAAATT
>DATBEF010000240.1:0-42149 GCA_036269625.1 Bryobacteraceae bacterium
GGTTGAAGCGGCTTACTCGTACCCGTTCATATCGCATGCTCCGCTGGAGCCGCGGAACTGCACCGGACGATATAGCGATGGCCGGCTGGAACTTTGGAGTAACACGCAACAGCCGGCTCGCGGAAGCGCGCTGGCAGCCAAGATCCTGGACGTTCCAGAATCCAATATAAAAGTTCACCTGCTGCGGGCGGGTGGTTCGTTCGGACGCGGTCTGACGAACGACTACATGGTTGAAGTGGGATACATCGCAAAGAAGGTTGGCGTTCCCGTGAAGCTGATCTGGTCGCGCGAGGACGATATGACGCACGACTATTACCGTCCGGGCGGCTTCCATTTTTTGAAAGGCGGCGTGGATTCGTCGGGCAAGTTAATTGCTTGGAGCAACCATTTCGTCAGCTATGGAGAGGGTGAGAAGTTTTCGCCTTCGGCTAGCATTGCTCCGACCGAGTTTCCGTCGGGCTTTGTGAAGAATTTCGCGATTCATGCCTCCGTGATGCCGCTGCGGCTGAAGACGGGTGCGCTTCGGGCTCCAGGAGCTAACTCGCAAGCGTTCGTGATGCAAGGCTTCATTGATGAATTGGCGCATGCGGCCGGAAAGGATCCGGTGGAATTCCGGTTGGCGCTTCTCGGCGAGCCGAACAAAGAAATCGTGCAGGGTGCGGCCAAACCGAAGGTGGAGAACGAACCGGCGCCGACGCCTCGAGCGGCGCAACACCAGGCGTATGATGTGGGCCGTATGCGCGGCGTGCTCGAAGCGGTCGTGGACAAATCGGGATGGGGCAAACGCACCTTACCCAAGGGCACGGCAATGGGAGTTGCGTTTCATTACAGCTTCCAAGGCTACTTTGCACATGTGGCTGAAGTGACGGTGAGCGCGAACAAAGCGGTTCGCGTCAATAAAATGTGGATCTGTGGTGATATCGGCAGCCAGATCATCAATCCGAGCGGCGCAGAGGCGCAGGTGCAGGGCGGCGTGATCGATGGCCTGAGCGAATTGATGCATCAGGAGATCACCCTGAATGCCGGCGCTGTAGTGCAGAAGAACTATGATACGCACCAACTGCTGCGCTTGAAACAGACGCCAGAGGTTGAAGTGCACTTCTTAAAGAGCGATAATTCTCCTACGGGATTGGGTGAGCCATCCTTGCCGCCGGTGCTTCCGGCGGTTTGCAATGCGATCTTCGCGGCGACGGGCCAGCGCATACGTACGCTACCGCTGTCAAAAAGCGGTTATACCTGGGCGTAATCGGAGCCGCAAGAAGGCAGGCGGGACTAAATGTCCCGCCTTGCCTTAAGTCTTAAGAAGCTCGTTTTAAGTAACTCACGCAGCACGGGTCCAGCGTTGCGCGTTGCCCCCAGGGTCGGGCGAGTTCTGCGCAGAATCGGCGTTTGTGAGGAAGAAACTCAGGCCTGATGCGATGCGCCATTCTCAAGCGGCCCGGGCTTTCGGCGCTTCCGCCTAATCAAAGAATAGTTGCCGTTTTGGTAGCTATCGCCGCAGCGGCGAATAGTTGATTTTGGATAGCTGCTCTTCTCGGGTTCGTCGGTGGCGGCGTAATACCAGAAAGCGCCGAGGCTTTTCAGATTAAATCTCCGCCTGTCCCAATTTAGGACGCCCCAATTTAGGACGCCCCGCAGGGCCATGGGGCCCGGAAGCTAATCCGAGACGGCTTGCTTCATGTAAGCCATGCATTTTTTCACTTCTTCGACCGGCGTGCCTGCGCCTTTGTACTCGTATTCGACCAGAGCGGGAAGCGGGTAGTGCTTGTCTCGGAGCAGGACGAGCACGGGCTTTATTGGCGTATCGCCTTCACCGAAGGACATGTTGGGACCGTCGTCTTTCTTCCGGTCCTTAATATGCAGATGAGTGATGTGCTGGTGGTTCTCGGTGATGAACGCTACTGGATCGAAGCCGGCAGCGGAGAAGTGACCGATATCCAGATTGATGCGGAAGTACGGCGATAACTCCAGACCCTTTTGAAAGGTTTCGGGTGAGGAGAATTCGTTGGGGTCGCGCGTGTTGGAGTGCCCATGAAGAGCCACTAGCGTCTTGTGCTTGGCGGCGAACGGCGCCAGCCGCCGAGCCATCTCGAGTGTCGTCGAACAGGCGATCGCGCGCGCGCCCAAGGCCCTGGCCTGCTCGAAAGTGGCATCGATTTCTTCATCAGTGAAATCGTTGCGGTAGTTCATGGTGTAGGCATATACATCAATCCCCGCGTTGTCGAACTTCTTGCGGATCGCGCGGAAATGTTCAGGGGGCGTGGAGATGCGCCATTGGCGGAGATCTTGGCGCGCTTTCTGACCTTCCGGACTGCTCATACGCATACCGCCGCCGCCCGCAGCCGTGGCGGGCTCGACGTTCGGTGAGAATAGTTCCGTTACGCCAGCGCCGCATTCTGTTAAAGCTTGAATCACAGCATCCACGTTGTCCGTGCCTGGCGTGCGCGGGAAGGACCGGAAGCTGTAAGTGCAAGCGCCGAGGCGGACGCCATCCACCGTTGAATTTATCCTGCCAAAAGCGAGGGGAAGCGGGACGCCAGCAACCGCCATTCGTCCAAATTGCCGCCTGGAAAGCATACGAAGCTCCTTTTGATCTAATATCGAAGAGTTTTATTGCTGTAAAGAGAACGCATAGAGCGAATCTCCCGCGCCCACCACCACATATTGCTGCCCATCCAGCATATACGTCTCGGGTCCATTGCTGAGGTTACCGGCGAGCCCGGCGTGCCACAGGATTTTGCCGTTGGATGGGTCGAAGGCAATAAAATGATCGGCACTATCGCCGGTGAATAGAAGTTTGCCGGCGGTGGTCAGCATGCCGGCAGGGCCGCCGCCGCTGGGGTAGTGGTGAGTCCATTTGGTTTTACCTGTCTGATAGTCGATCGCGCGTAGGGTGCCACCATATGAGCCGGCTCCGCGTTCGGCAGCTGCCCAGCCCTCGGGATGCGGATCGAGATCGGTCAGATAGAATTCGCTGAAATCCTCTGAACTGCCAAAGTAGAACAAGCCGGTTTCCGGATCGAAGCTGGGGGGCGGCCAGTTCGTGGCTCCGCCTGTGGCCGGAGATACGAGCACGCCCTCCACTTTGGCCTCCTTATCGGGGTTCTCGATCGGCTGTCCTTTCGCGTTAAGACCCTTCGACCAGTTGAGCGTTTCGATGTAGGGCCGGGTTATGAGATGCTCGCCCGTGACCCGATCCAGAAGGAAGAAGTAGCCGTTTCTGCTGGCCTGCGCGAGAAGCTTGCGCGGCTTGCCTTGGAACTGGCCATCGATGAGGACCGGGGTCTGGGTGGCGTCCCAATCGTGCGTGTCGTGCGGCGAGACCTGGTAATACCAAGCCATCTTTCCGGTATCGATATTAAGGGCGACGATGGAACAGGTGAACAGGTCGTCGCCGCGACGGCTTGTGCCAGCCAAGACGGGATTTGGATTGCCTGTGCCCAGGTAATAGAGATGCAGTTCGGGATCGTAGGTTCCGGGCATCCAGGTCATGCCGCCGCCGTGACGCATGGAATATTCGTCTGGCCAGCTCTCCGATCCTGGATCCCCTTTCTTCATTGGCTCACTCCACCAGCGCCATTGGAGATCGCCCGTCTCCGGGTCACGCGATTCGAGAAAGCCCGGAACGTCCAGTGAGTCGCCGCCCGTACCGATAATGACGTGGTTCCCGATGATGACCGGAGCGGGAGTCGAGAAGTACTCCTGCTTCACGTCCGCGATATGGACATGCCACCGTTCCTTGCCGGTACTCGCTTCGAGCGAAACCAGATAGTTGTCAGGGGTCTCGAAATAGAGCCAATTGCCATACATGCCGACGCCGCGGTTTCCGATGTGAATCCCGCCGGTGGTTTTCCAAAAATAGTGCCAGAGTTCGCGGCCCGACCGCGCGTCGACAGCCCAGGCGTTATCGGGAGCTGCAAAGTAAAGCGTACCGTTGACCATCAAAGGAGTGGCTTTGATGGAGAGACCGCCGAATCCTCCGCCTGCAGCAGGGGCGCCGGGCTCGGGCATGGGGCCTTCACCACCGACGATTGAGCGGAAGCCCGGGCCAGCATTGGCACGAAAGATCCAGGCGAGCGTCAGTTCACGGATGTTGCCCTGGTTGATCTGTTTGAGGGTGCTGAACCGGCGGCCCGAGTAGTCGCCGTTATAAGTGGGCCATGCATTGGTCGCCGGTTTAGTAAGTAGGGCCGGGTCCAAGGTCTGTCCAACCAGAGTCAAGGGAACAAGCGTTAAAATCGCCCGAACACATCGGTTCAATTTCATTTGAGAGTCACCAGGTAGGCGGTCAGGTTATGAATATCGGCGTCGGTGTATTGCGTCAGCATTTGCGAGTGTGCCTTGAGGGGGTCGTGGATTTCGATCTTCGGAACATCATCGTTCCGAGTGAACGAGTGATAATCGCCGTTTGCGTCGGTTAAGGCGACGGTGAAATCGTCGATGTGATCGAGCGTGCCTTCGACCGTCTGGTCGGACGGCAATGTTACGGTCACAGTGACAGCGGAGCCTTTCGAGACGGGCCCGGACGGCGCCCAACGGCGTTCTTCCCGCGGCATCAGAAGCTTGTCCTGGAGGTCAACAGGGCTATATTTGGCGCCAATGCCCTTGAGATCTCCAGTGACGGAGTGGCACGAGGCGCACTTTTCCTGGAAGTAGGCTTGCCCGGCCTGGGCGTTTCCCACCACGATATTCAGGATTTGATAGCTGCCGCGGAGCGATGCGGCCTTCACCGAATTATGTAAGAAGGTGGCGATATCAAGAATTTGCGCCGGTGTTAATGCGAATTTCGGCATACCTTTCGCGGGGCGGCCCTGGCGCACCACTTCGCCGATTTTGTCCCCGTTTTCATCGTCCAGCACGGTCACGGATCGCAGCAGATCCGGACCAGTTTCACCGCCCTTGGCATTGCTTCCATGGCAAAATCCGCAAGTGGCGACGAATTCCTTTTGGCCGCGCGCGACAGACGCGGGATCATAGTCGGGGTAAGCGTCGCTTCGGGTGCGGCGGGCACGCGGCGGTACTGTTGCGGCTTGCGATGGTGCAGCTTGCGATGGAGGGGTCGCGGCAGGGGGTTGCGCCGACAGTACCAGGGCGAGGAGATACAGCATCCCCGCTCCGCCCAATAAACCGACAACTCGAAATCTCATTAATACTCCGAAACTTCGATTTGTATCATGAACCGTCCCGGCGATCTCGATTTTCGTCAGACGAACCTGCGAATGATACTGTAGAGGAACTTATCTCCAGGAGGAGACGTGAGCCAAGGTTTCCGTCTGCAAATTAAGTTTTGGGGAGTCCGGGGCTCTACGCCAACGCCGATCCAGGCCAATTTAGGATATGGGGGCAACACCTCCTGTATTGAAGTTCGCCTTCCAAGCAACGAGTTGATCGTCGTGGACGGCGGCTTGGGGGTTCGCAATCTGGGCCTCTCGCTTTTGCACGAGTTCCCTTCACAAGACATGGCATTGAAGGTTTTCCTGACGCATTTCCACTGGGATCATATTCAGGGCCTGCCGTTCTTTTCTCCGCTGTACAATCCGGCAAATAGCATCGTGTTCCACTCCTTCCCACCGAAAGAGCAGATCCGGGAAATCCTCACCGGCCAGATGACCACGCCCTATTTCCCGGTGAACTTCGCTCTTTTGGGCGCAGCACGAGATTTCGTTCAGATCACAGGCGAACCAGTTCAGTACGGAAACTTCTCTGTACGAGCGTTTCCGTTGAATCATCCGCAGGGCGCGTGCGGCTATCGCATCGAGTCGGAAGGCGCGGTGGTGGTTGTGGCGAGCGATCTGGAGCATGGCGACCCGAAGTTGGATGAGACGGTACGGCAATATGCGGAAGGCGCCGACGTTCTGATCTATGACGCGCAGTACACGCCAGACGAGTATGCGCTGCACAAAGGGTGGGGACACAGCACTTACGTGGAAGGCGCCCGGATCGCGAATGAGGCGGGAGTGGATCAATTGGTCCTGTTCCATCACGACCCTTCGCATACGGACGCCATTTTGGACGGCATAGTGGAAGAGGCACGCAGCGAGTTCCGGAACACTTGCGCGGCTCGCGAAGGCTGGTCGATTTATCTTTAGCTGAGGGCCTTCCCGGCGATACGGGAGTTCGCGTTGCGCAAGCGGTTGGCCATGATTGTCATGACCTGCAGCGCGAAAAACGGTGTTTCCTGCACCAGGAACTGGAATCGCCGCTGGTCTAGCGGGACGACCTTGCAGTCGGTCTTGGCGACGGCAGTTGCACTGCGAGGGCTGTTGTCGATCAAGGCCATTTCCCCGAATATGGAACCGGGGCTTATGGATTCGACAACGCTAGCGCCGACCTTAATTTCTACCTCTCCTTCGGAAACGACGTACATCACTTTGCCGGGTTCGCCGACGGCAAATATGATGTTACCGGCTTTGTAAGTGCTGGTTTCCGCGTTTCGGAAAATGCTCAAGCTGATCAAAGGCGGAATTACCTCCAGGCGAGGGCTCGTCCGAAACGATAGCACATTGGCGGAAATGTAGCCTAGACCTCATCACAGTACTGGGAGGACTTATAAATGAATTGGTACTCATAGCCCCGGCGACCCGGACTTACGGCATCGCAAAGGAGGGCGCTGTAAGCAAAATCTCTGTTAGACTTTGATTCCGAGAGCCATTCCAGCCCTCAATATTTCGGGAGAACTTGATGTTCAAAGCCGCCTTATTATTGTGCCTCGCCGGTTCCTTTGTGCCGTTGTTTTCGGCTCCCTGCACGACCGGTACAATACAGGACTATTCCGCGAACTTCGGTTCCGCGGCGACCGACTGTTCGAACGGCATCCTACTTTATAACAATTTTTCGTCGACCGGCATTCCATCGGGCGCGACGTTCACGTTGACGCCAAATACCAGCGAAGGATTCAACTTCTCGCTGACAGCAACAGGCACCACAATACCTTACCTGGCGATTACCAATACGAGCTTTTCGATCATTTACGAATTTACGATCGACCCGGCTCCGATCCTGGGAGGGTCCAGTTTACGGCTTGACCCGCCTACGGGCAGTGATGTCATTTCGCAAATCTTCTGCCTGGATTCAAATCCGACGGCCGGGTTTGCTGGATGCCTGGCCAACGCAGGGCCGGTGGCAACACAGACCATAACGGTTACCAATGCCAATCCGGACGCCAGTATAACGTTCAATCCGCCAGCATTAAGTTTTGGCTGGGTGGAGACGACATTTTCGATGGATCCCGTGAACGGCATCCCGGCCTCGTTCGATAGTACAGACTCTTTGCCGGATGTTGAGCTAGTCGGGTCGCCTGAACCCGTGTCGCTGGCTTTAATGGGCTTCGGTCTCGTTGCGCTTGGCGGAGCTAAGCTGATACGGCGTCGCCGCTAACACGCTCGCTAACGGATTACGCTAGACAAGCTTGGCGGGGCCGTCCGAGTTTTTGGTATTGTAGTGGCGGCACGGCGTGCCTTTGCACTTATGAGTTTATGGGGCGACTGAAGTTCCTCGCGTACCTCGCTCTGGTCATTTTTTCCCTGCCCTGCCCTGTACGGGCGATCTTTAATCCGGAGGCGGGCGCGTTCGTCTTCCGAACTTACTCCGCAAAAGATTATTCCGCCAACATCCAGAATTGGAGCGCTGTACAGGATAGCCGCGGCATTCTGTACTTCGGGAACAACGACGGCATTCTGTCTTACGACAGCGTGAACTGGAGACTGATTCCCATGCCCAACGGGGCGGTGGCGCAATCGCTGGCACGTGGGGTCAACGGCGCAATTTACGTCGGCGGCTCGGGCGAGTTTGGTTATCTCGAAACCGGGCCGCGGGGGCTGACTCATTTCGTCTCGCTGCTCGGACGAGTTCCCGGAACAGACCGGCATTTCGGGCGCGTTTGGGATATTATCTCAACACCGGAAGGCATCTACTTTGGTGCGTTTGAGCGGATATTCCGGCTTAACCCAGATAATTCCATTCAGGTATTCCACCCGAAGAACGGAAATTTTAGCCGCATTTTTCGGTCCGGAGACCACGTCTATGTGCATACGGCCCAAGATGGTTTCCTTCGCTTCAAAGGAAACGGTCTGCTGCCTGGTCCGTCCGACCGCCACTTTACCGAGCCAGGCGTGGTCGCGACCTGCCAATTGGGCGCCGACACTATTATTGCGTCCGGCCGCGGCCTGTACCGGCTTGTGGCCAATTCCATGGAGCCCTTCCACACCGAGATGGACGCTTATCTGCGAGAGCACCAGATCTACACGGTGTTCGCGCTGCGCACCGGCGATATAGCAGTCGGCACACACACCGGGGGCTTGGTGCTGCTTACAAATACGGGGCAATTGGACCGGTTGATCGACGAGGCGGCAGGAGCGCCCAGCAATGGCATCGTCTCGCTTTATGCCGACCGCCAAGGTGGCGTTTGGCTGACCACAGACGATAGCGGAATTGCACGCTTCGACCCCTCTATCACGCGGTTTGGAGCGCCTCAGGGGATAGACGGCATTCTTTGTGCTATCGATCGATACAATGGCTCGCTTTATGCAGGCAGCAACAAGGGTCTGTACCGCCTGAATTCCGAACGGGGCAAGGCGGCGAGATTTGAGCTCTTTCAGGGTTTTAATGAACTGGTGGGCGCGATGATGAATTACGGCGCCGAAGCCTTGATAGGAGCACAGCGCGGGCTTTACACGCTGAACGGCCCCAAACTCGAAAAGGTTCTGGAAGCCGATATCAAGCAGCAGGTGTGGGATCTGGCCAAGTCGAATCGAGACGCCCACGTCATCTATGGCGCGGGACGCGATGGCGTATTTGCGCTGCGGCAAGATGGCCAAACGTGGAAATTGGCGGGCAGGGTTAGCGAAGGCGAGGAGTTTCGTACGGTTGCCGAAGATTCCGACGGGCGCGTCTGGGCAACTACCATACACGATATCTGGCGAATGGATTTTTCCAGTCAGCCGCCTAAGGCCGAGCGCTTTACCGCCGCCGATGGTGTTCCGACGCGTTGGAAGAACGTGTATCGCTTCAACGGACACATCGTGTTCGCGACGCAGAAGGGATTGATGACCTTTGCCGCGGGGGACCGGCGATTCGTGCCCGATGCCGAGGCCGGAATGCCCTTCGCCGATGGTAGCCATGGCGTTTCCATGCTCGGCCGCGACCCCGAAAGGAATGTTTGGATAACAGGGCCCGGATACAACGGAACGCTGCGGAGACGGGGCGAGAACCAGTATGCATGGACGCCCATGCCCTTGTTGGGCACGGGCATACAAGAGGTATATTGCTGGGATTTCGATCGAGATGGGGTCGCGTGGGCATCGGGGGCGAGCGGCGATCTGTATCGTTGGAATGCAAAACTGGCCCGAGATCCTAACGAGGATTTCGCGGTGCAGCTAGAGAGCGTAAAGTCCGCGAGTGCGGAGTATGGCGGTCCTGGGTCGTTGAAGGATGCGCCCACTCTGCCCTACCAGGAAAACGAATTGACCTTTGCGTTCGCCGCACCTTCCTATGAGGAAGAGCCGGCTTCCGCTAATAAGGAGGAGAACGGACCGGAGGGCGAACACGTGCAGTATCAGTTTCGGCTGGCCGGCGCCGGAGGCAAAGAGCGCGAATGGTCTAAATGGAGTATCCAAACTCAAAAGGACTTGAATAATCTCTGGGAGCACAGTTACTCATTTGAGATTCGTGCGCGCAATGCACATGGCGTGGTCACGCCCGCGGCGGTGTTCCACTTCAAGGTGCTGCCTCCGTGGTATCGCACGTGGTGGGCTTATCTTCTATATTTGGCTGCAACAATTGTGACCGGTTGGCGGCTATTCCGCTGGCGCGTGCGAATTCTTCAGGAGAACAATCGCCGCCTGGAGCAGACGGTCGAGGAACGCACGATCGAGGTCAGGCAGCAGCGAGACCAGAACGAGGCGCTGCTGCTGAACATTTTGCCGAAGCCTGTCGCTGCTGAACTGAGTTCCACTGGAGCTGTGACGCCGATGACGTTTGATGACGTAACCGTCTGCTTCACGGATTTCGTTGGCTTCACGTTATCGAGCGAAAACTTGCCGGCTGAGACATTAGTGACGGCGCTGAACGAATATTTCACCGCGTTCGACGAAATCATGGGCCGGTATGGCCTCGAGAAGCTGAAGACGATCGGCGATTCTTATATGTTTGTAAGCGGGCTGCCGGAGCCCAGACCTTCGCATGCCGTGGATGCGGTGCTTGCGGCGCTCGAGATGGTGGAGGTGGTGCGAAAGCTTTCACATCCGGGTGCGGCAGTGAATTGGAAGGTGCGCGTCGGATTATTTAGCGGTCCGGTCGTAGCCGGCGTAGTCGGCGTGCGTAAATTTGCGTTCGATATCTGGGGAAACACCGTGAACTTTGCGGCGCGTATGGAATCGAGCGGAGCCGCCAATCGTGTGAATCTCTCGGCGATCACCCGGGACCGCGTGCGCGAATTTATTGAATGCGAGGCCCGCGGATTAGTCAAGATCAAAGAAGGCCGCGAAATGGAAATGTATTTCGCGCTCGGCCCGAGTGAGGACTTACTGCAAGGGGATGTTGTCGATGGAATGCCCGAGAAATTCCGGCAACGATATGAAGAGAAATTCGGGGTCTCGCCACGCTCGTTTCCGAGTCTGGTGGAGATCCCGACGGCCTAGTCAAAGGCGTTGGAGTTAGTGAGAGTCAGAATGTTCGTGGCGATAAGTCCAATAGTCTTGCTGCTCTTTCTTACTCGCTTTGTTCCAATCGTGATCCTTCCGATGCTTGTCCTTCAGCCACTGGTGGTAATTAGAGTCTTCTTGGCTGTTCCACTGATGATAGTCCTTATGTGAGGAATCGTAGACGCGCTTATTTTCGTTGTTTTGGTCATTATGCTCCTGCGGCTGATGATCCTGAGCCTGCATGGCTACCGGCGCCGCTAACGCGATACTGATGATCAGCCCACCTAAGATTTTTGACATTCGTACCTTTCCGGGAATCAACTGGATACCCATAAATACAGATCGAACCCTTGTTAGAAATGTTTCGCGGCTAGAGTGCGCCGTCAATCGGCCCAGGTGGAATGTTCCAGACCAGCGGCAAATCGCGGTATGAGAATGTGGTTTCAATGTACGCCCTATCGGTGAGACACCAATGAGCCGATCCACAGCGAAGTATCTGGTATTGCTCGCAGTCGCCGTGGTGCTTTTCTACTGGAAGACCCTGCTGACCAACCAGTTCACCGTGATTCTTGGGTCAGAGGGCGTTAATCTTACCTACGGCTGGCTTCATTTTTGGGTGCACTCGATCCGTCAGGGACATATCCCGCTGTGGGACCCATACGCCTTCGCCGGGCGTCCGTTTTACGGCGAGGTTTTGCCATCCAATTTCTTCCCTTTGCAGCTGTTTTTTGCCCTCTTCCCGTTCACGCGCGACGGCTTGATCTCACCGCGGATTTACCACGTGGTGCTGGCGCTGACCCATTTATTGTGCACCTACTTCATGTTTGCGCTGCTACGGGAGTTGCGTTGCAGCCGCTTCGCATCGTTTGTCGGCGCGTGCGCTTTCTCAATGGGTGGTCTGCTGGCGAGAATGATGTGGCCGCCCTATGTAGAAAGCTGTATTTGGCTGCCTGCGATTTTCTTCTTTCTGCTGCGCGCCTTGAGGGCGTCTTCAAAGAACCGGGCGCTGATTGAAGCCGCGCTGGGTGGGTTGTGTCTGGGCATGTCGATCCTGATTGGCGGACTGCAATTCTGCATACTGCAGGGCATCTTTGTCGTTACGGCAGTTTTGTTTTACGGAGTATGCTGGCCGTCGGTAGATGCCAATGGCATTGGGTCACACGCGATTCCAGACCGCAGGTCGCATTGGAAGAGAATGGGCTGGATTTTGGCGGTTTTTCTGATCGTCTCCGGCGCTGCCGGTGCGGTTCAACTGCTACCAGCCGCTGAGTACAGCAAAGTGACAATACGTTTTATCGATGGAGGCCCGTTCCCGTCCAGCCAGAAGATACCGTACCATCGCATGAATCCCGGCATGTGGCCGCAGAGCATCCTCACTGGGCTGTTCCCGATGGCCTTCGGGGGAAATTTCGGAGGCGGCGAAACTTGGCCTTATTACATCGGCGTGCTGCCTTTCCTTCTGGCCGTGGTAGCTATTTGGAGGCGTTGGCGCGATCTGTGGGTACGTTATCTGGCCGGCCTCGCTGTGGTCGCCTTCGCCTACTCTCTTGGGGAATTCTCGGCTCTAAACGGGGTTCTGTACGCGGTAGTTCCGTTCCTATGGGTCGCGCGCTCACCCAGCCGAATTCTTTATCTGGTCTCCTTCGCGCTGGCCGTCCTGGCTGCATTCGGCCTGGATACGTTATTGGACAGGAACATTCTCGAGAGTTCCTGGGCCCCTGCCAAACGCATCCTGAAATGGGTTGCGGTCGCTTGTGCCGCAGCCTTGCTCATTCCTGGTCTGTTTGGCCAAATCTCAATTAACAATTGGAACGCCTTCTCGGTACTCCTGATTTTGGCCACCTGCGGATTGTTGGTCTACTTGATCCATCATCCGGCCAGCGCATGGGCACGGGTGATTCTGGCATTTCTGGTCCTTTTCGATCTGGGGTCGTTTAACTGGCTCGAGGCCGATAAGACTCAACTCAACCGGACGAATGGTGAGTTGGAGCAGATGGTGAGCCTGCGGGCGCCTTCGAACTTCATCAAAGCGCAGCCGGGACTCTATCGCACTCGTGTCCGGGTTTCGGTCGAACCCAATATCGGCGATATATACAGCGTGCAGACCGTCTGGGGAGGTGGCGCCACTGTGCTCACCGAGTTAGGGCAGTTGAGCATTAGGGAAGATCTGCTGAACGTTCGGTACCTGATTAAACCTGCATCGACACCCGACCCCGGCGCAGTGTATCAGGATGCTAAGTGGAAGATCTATTTGAACCCAAATGCCTATCCACGCGCATGGATCGTTCACAAGACGATCCTCGAACAGTCGCAGGATGCCGTTTTCAAACACCTCGACGATGCGGGTGTGGACCTTCACGAGACAGCTATCCTCGAAACGCCACTGGCGCAAAGTCTCGACCCGAGCGCGGCAGCGGGCGATTCGGTGCAATTCCGCTCCTATGAAGCAGACCGGATGCTGATCGACTCGAGTTCCAATAGCGGAGGTTTGCTGGTATTGAGCGAAATGTTTTACCCCGGCTGGCGAGCCGCCGTAAACGGCAAGCCGGAGAAGATTATCCGTGTGGATGGCGCGCTGCGAGGCATTCTGATCCCTAGTGGACAAAGCCGGATCGAACTGCGCTTCGTTCCGCTTACCGTTTACTGGGGTGGCGCCATTAGTCTGCTGGCGTTTGCCGGCGTTCTTGCCGCAGCGTTTATTGCTTGGCGCAGAGGCGTGGCCGCTCACGTGACGCCGCTACCAAAGCAGCTTCAGTCCGAACTGGAGCTGACGTGACGTAGTAGCGGTGGACGTAATTGCGCCGGCCGTCGGGTTCGGAACCGTGGTCGCAGACGAATACACGACTGTATTCGGCGTCGTGAAATTGGCGCGGTTCAGAATGTTAAAGGCTTCCGCACGAAACTGAAGCTTTACTCGTTCCGAGATAGTCGTGTTCTTGAGAACCGAAAAGTCTAACTCGGCGAGTCCCGGACCCCTCAACGTATCGCGGCCGAGATTACCGTAAGTCCCGTTTGCCGGAACGATAAATGCATACGGATTAAAATATTCGTTCGGGTTACCAAGAACTACATTTCCAGTAAATGCAGGATTCACGGATGGTCTTACAGGATTACGGCTATCTCCATTGTTTGACGGATTGAATCCAAGCTGAGGAGTAAAGGGAAAACCCGATTCGAGCGTTTCGATCGCGCTCACGCTCCAGCCTTCAACTAACTTCCTGCGCGTTCCGCTCACATTTGACGCGATAGCTTTGCCAGGTCCGAACGGAAGTTCATATGTTCCATTGATAACTGCCATGTGCGGCACATCCGTGGTCGATGGACCATAATCCAGTTTCGGATTTCCCGGATACATGACAAATCCTGGTGCGTTCGTCCCAACGCTCGTATTCCATGCGCTTCCATCATCGAGACTTTTCGAAAACGTGTAGACGCCGCGTAATTGGAAGCCATTTGCAAAATGGCGGTTTACGTCAACCTGCAGCGCGTTATAGGAACTGACGCCCTCCGACAGCCATGTCGTCGAATTCGCCAGGTTCGGATTTGCAAGCTTCGCATTCGCGGGGTTGTAAATGGTTCCTGGCGCCAGACTCGAAGGGCAAGGAGACGCAGGGCAAACCGTCGGGAAAGGCTCGTTCGCGTCCGCCGACAGCATTTCGTGATAGCCATGCGAGCCGACGTAGCCGATGCTCAGCGAGGTGTTCGAAGCAATTTTCTGCTCGACCTTGAACGTCCACGAGACGATCGATGGCGTATATGCGTCCGGCTGAATGTTGCTGGGTGTTATGCGGCTTCCTGTAGGCAGGCTCGCTCCGGGAACAATATCCAACTGCGAAACAGAGGCGCTCTTAAGAGCATAGGTGGCGTTGAATGGCGCGGTCTGATCGGTTCGATAGTCGATCAGGTCCAGGAGTTGATGATAAATTCCGAACCCGGCATGCACGACTGTGCGCCCATGCCCAAATGGATCCCATGCGATACCGACACGCGGTTCTGGCAAAAACTCCGCCCGGTTCTTCATGAACACCGATCCACCGGTGATCGGATTCGTATCAATCACGCCGTTGTTGAAGAGATAATTGGCGGCCCTTCCATGAGCTTCGTTCCAGCCGTTGGTTGACTCCACTCTGAAACCGACTCGGATATCCAAGCCTTTGAAAGGTCTAATCTCGTCCTGGATGAACCCGGCCCTCTCCAGAGACCGCCAGCCGAGTTCGGTCGGCGTAGGTGCAACGGTAAACGTTGAAACAGAACCCTGCAGAAAGCTTTGCAAGTTGGTGAAGGATGCCTGGCCCCACTGATACTGGGCCAAGTCGTCGTTCGCCTGTATTTCCTGGAACCAGACCCCGCCTTCGATCTGATGAATTCCTTTGAGAATCGAGAAGTGATCATCGTAGGTAAAAAGATTTCGGACTGCGGTGATGTTATCGCCAGTATTCGTGCCGGCCTGGCTAATTTGCGATGCGCCGTTTGATGCCGTGCTGCCGCCGACGACCACCGCGCCGATCGGGTCTCCCTGTAGCCAGCCGGGAATATCAACGGATGTCTTGCCCGTAAAGAAGTAACCGGCCCGCGAATAGCCGATGCGTACAGTATTGAGGAACGCCGGCGAAAAGACATGCTGCTCCTGAACGCTGGCGACCTGTTCGCGTAATGTCTCGACCACCGAGCTCAATGGATTCGCGGTTGGCGTATTGTCGGCGCTGTCGTCGATCGTATAAACACCAAACAGAGTGTCCTTGTCCGAGAAGTTCTGGTCCACGCGCAGAGTGCCGAAGTCTTCACGTATGGTTTGCAACGGATGACTGAACGCCTCCGCGATCCCTCCGCCCAACTCCGGGCCATTTTGCACCGGCCAAAGCGATAGCAGAGGCACGACCGAAGGAACGGCTTGTGCGCGCGATGTCTTGTCGGGAACCAGCGTGACATCGCTCAATCCAAGGTGTTGGTTGTACCCTTCGAAGTTCCCAAAAATGAACGTCTTTTGTTTCCTGATCGGGCCGCCGGCGGCAACGCCGAAATTGTTGCGCTGAAACTGCGGAATTGTCCCCTGGTCGAAGAAGTTCCTGGCATCCAGATCGCTGTTCCTGATGAATTCGTAAAGGCTGCCGTGGAAGTCATTCGTTCCGGAAGCGGTAACAATGCTGATTTGCGCACCGGGCCTTTTCCCATACTCGGCGCCATAGGTGTCGGTGACCACGTTGAATTCGCGCACCGCATCCACGCCCAATAATTGCCCGCTTGCACCACCGGGCGTCAGATTGATCAGTGATGCACTGGTGTATTCGACACCGTTTAGGAGGAACAGGTTTTCCTGTGGCCGGCGTCCGGAGACCGAGAACATGTTCCCAACCGAGGAATTCGAAGACCCGACGCCACCCGATCGCTCCGGTGTGTAATTGACCACGCTCGGATTTAGGGTCATCAACTCGTCGTAGCTTCGGCCGTTCAGAGGAAGCTCTTTCACTTGCTTCTCGTTGACAAGGCCGGAGGTCTGCTGCGTTGTGACGGCAACGGGTTCGGGGGCCTCTTCCACCGTGACCACCTGTTGAATTTCACCAACCGGCAGCTCGAAATCAACCGTAGAACTCTGGCCGATGACGAGATTGACACCGGACTTTTGTTGCGATGCGAAACCCGATTTGGCTGCCGTTATGACGTATGTGCCGATCGTGATGGACGGCGCCGAATAGCGGCCTGAATTGTCGGTGAGCAGCCGTCGTTCCGAACCATTCTCCTTGTTTCTGACCGTGACCGTGACCTGAGGTACGCCGGCGTGCGATGCATCGGTCACGACACCAGAAAGCGAAGCGCCCACGACCTGGGCGGAGAGTGGACCGGGAGCCAGGGCACTCGCCAGCAACGCAACAAATCTAACGGCCCCACGAGAATTCCGCATTCTCTATAGAGTATGGGATGTTTGTGCCTCCCGTCAACTTTCGCCAGAGCTGCGCCAAGCCCGGATGCGCGGGGGTCCGTCTGTTCACTATGTAGGCTAGCCCGCAGTCATCACAAGTGCGCACTTAATTTTGATCTCAACTGGCGGACGGCAGTTATGAGAGCAAATACGGCGCAAGAGGCCGCCCCGACAAGTACCAAACAACATGCGCCCAAAAGTGTTAGGAATGGACCGGTATTCGCACAAGGTCCGAGCCCACGACCATAGATGAGAAGCCCGGCAAATATCAACGCACCGATGGCAATCAGCGAAATTCCAAATCGTAAGGTCCGGCTTCGCAATCGAAGGAACTGGAACGGACGCGGTTGGAAACGTTCGTCCGTAAGAAATGCTTCTTGCTGTTCCGGGTTGCGCACTGATGCCATGATCGCAGCTGTAGCAGGGTCGGATTCTGTGAAGTACTACTCCGCTAATGAACCAACATTTAGCCGGCTGCGTCCGTAGTTCATCTGCAATCAAGGTTCATCTCGGCGAGTGCCAGAGGGGATTCCATTTAGACCTGCGCCAAATTCTTCCACGGTACCCTCGCTCGGTGCTTGTGCTCGCCCCTTCCCCGGCTCCTGGCTTCAGGGTTCCGGGTAACGGCGCAGCAGTTACCTACAGCAGTTTGCGCCGTAACATATCGAGGGCGAATTGCGTTGAAAGCAAACGGTGGCGATATCGGTCGCTGCCGAAATGCAGGCGTATGACTTTGGTCGAATCCTCGCTGGCGAGGCCGATGTACACTGTGCCGACCGGGTTCTGTTCGGTGCCTCCATCAGGTCCCGAGAAGCCTGTCGTCGAGAGAGCATATGTTGCTCCGCTTCGCGATCTTGCGCCTTCCGCCATAGCCGCGGCGACGGACTCACTCACGGCTCCGCACTGAGCAAGAAGTTCTCCCTTGACTCCGAGGAGCTTGGCCTTTTGAGCATCGCTGTAAGTCACGAAGCTGGCCAGAAAGAAGTCGGAGCTGCCAGGGTATTCAGTCAGGCGAGTCGCAATCAGGCCCCCCGTACAGCTCTCCGCAGTCGCCACTGTGGCTTTATGCTTCCGCAGCAAGTTGCCGACTACTTGTTCGAGCGGCTCCTCGGCGTCGGTCGTGTACACGCGATCACCCAACAAGGCAGCGATCGGGTCGCCCACCTCCCCGAGTAACGCATCGGCCTCGGCCCCGGTCCGGCAGCGTGCGCGCAGGTGGACCCAAAGATCTCCAACGCCGGCGAGCACCGTAGTCGAGGGATTTTCATAACGCGAATAAATCGGCGCAATCAGGGCATCCAAATCCGATTCGCCCATTCCGGTGATCCGAAAGCTGCGCACTTTGATGACTTCTTTCGGCAAAAGTGGCTTCAGCCTTGGAATGATCTCATTGATCACCATCGGCTTCAATTCGCGCGGCGGGCCTGGCAGTAAGATCAGAATCTTCTCGCCAGCTTGGATAAATTGTCCCGGCGCCGTTCCGTTTCCATTGGGCACGGCCTCAGCGCCTTCTACGAGGTATGTCTGCCGGCGGTTATTCTCGGCCATCTTCCGGCGCAGCCGATCGAAACGCGCCTGAAGTATTGCTTCCTGCTCGAGGGAGTGGACAAGAGAACGTCCGAGTGCGGCTGCAGCAGCGTCGCGCGTCACGTCGTCTTCCGTCGGGCCAAGGCCGCCACTCAATATGACGATATCGACGCGGTTCAATGCCTCTCTAATCGCCTCCGTCAGCCGAGCGCGGTCATCGCCAATGACCTGCTTCCGATGCACCTCTACGCCGATGGCATTCAACTGCTCCGTAATCGTGAGTGAATTCGTATCGATCCGCTGAGGAGTCAGCAGTTCACTGCCGATTGCAATGATCTCGGCATTGGCCATGGAATGGATTATGTCAGGGCAACGAAACTGCTAAATCAGAGCAAGCCCCGGGATGCCAGCCTCCACACGAAATAGCGCGCCGTGGGTAGCGAGTATGAGAGCAGCGTCGGGCGCAAACGCCAGACCGACAATACCGGGCCCCGACACAAACTGCTCAGGCTTGGCGCTGGGGTCGAATCGGATCACACCGCGCCGGCCACGAAGCGAGGCCGCTACATATAGGTTGCCTACCTTATCGAATGCCAGTCCTTGAGGCCGGCCCAAGCCCCGATAGAACGTACTGACTTCGCCGGTCTTCGAGACCACATAAACGGAATCGAAGCTGGATGTAGTGGGGCCGGCAACAAACAAATCTCCATCGGGGCCAAAGGCCAGGTGGTATGCCGCTATAGACGGCTCCAATGTTGCGAAAACATAAATCTGCCGCGAGCGGCTGATCTTGAAAATAGTGCCGCTGCGATCGCCCACATACAAGTTCTGATCGCGATCGAATGCGATGCCGGTTGCCACGCCCATTCCCTCCACATACACAGACATGTTCCCGGACGGCGTGATCTGGTACACAATGCCGTCGTAACGGCTGGAGGCGTACAGTATTCCTTCCCGGTCGAACGCCAGACCGGTTGGATTCATCAAATCGGTCACAAACGGCTTGGAATTGTAGTTGGTGTCGATTTTGTATATCGAAACCGGCGACTTTTGGCCACGCGATCCGCTGAATGTACTGTAGATGTTGCCCTCGCTGTCCGTAGCGGGATTTCCTACCGGATGAAGGCTGTCGGCTATCTGGACGCCGATGTGAATTTCGCAGGGTTTGCTGAGCAGTTCACCACTCTTCAGCAACAATGCTTTTGATTGAGCCGAATCAGGTACCCGCGCAACGATATAGGAATCTCCGGCAACGATGGACTGCACGGGATTGACGCCAAGCGAAACGGATGGATGCCCGGCCGTCGCAAAGTGACGTCCCCGAATATGGAGATCGCCTCCCGGTATCGCCGCAAAGGGCTCCAAGCTTTCGATTGTCGGCCGCTCGGCAACTTCTTTCTTCATGGGCATAGGTTAATAAAGTCTGAGGACTCCGCCTATATACAAGATAAGCGCCGCGTAAACTCCGGCGGCGAGATCATCGGCGACAATTCCCACTCCCTCCGGTAGTGTCTCAAACTGGCGCACAGGCCAAGGCTTCCAGATATCGAAAATGCGAAATAAGACGAAGGCGGCAAGCACGCTCTTGATCCCGAACGACGCAGCCCCGAGTAACGTGACCCACTGCCCCAAGACTTCGTCGACCACGACTAGGCCGGGATCTTTTTTTTGAACGATGCGAGCCGTGCGCGTTGCGGCCCAAATAGCTAACGGGGTTAGCAACAGAGTCAACAGAAGTAGCGTCCATCGTCCGGCGTGAAGCCAGATATGGAGAAAGACGTAGATGAGCAGGCCGGCCAGCGAGCCCACTGTTCCGGGTCCCCAAGGGAAATAACCGCAGCCGAACCAGGTGGCGATTACCATCGCAGCCGAGCCTTCCCGCGCGGCTCCGCCGTTCACGGCTCGGGCTCAATGTGCGGGTCAGTTTCAGGATCGGGCACGAACTCGGTTTCCTCGATTTCATCGAGATCGTTCGAGCGGGTGCCGGGAATCGCGTATTTCTCCGTCGCCCAATTACCGAGATCGACGGTTCTGCAGCGATCGCTGCAAAAGGGCATGTTGGGATCGTTCCATGCCACTTCCTTTTTACATATTGGACAACGCATGAGCTTATTGCATGGGATCTACCGGGCGGGTAATGTTGAGCGCGGCGCCGGAATCGGGCGCGCCGCCAGGATTGGAAACGGATTAGCGGCTTGGGCGAGTTGTGCCGCCTCGGCATTCAAGTATGAAGCAGGCTGATCCACAAGTTCGCCGATGAGGTCGTAATCATGAGCTTCGGTAATACGAATCCGGCGCAGCTCGCCGGGGCGAGGGGTCACCGGCCCAAAATCGTTGATGTAACAAACGCCGTCGATCTCCGGGGCTTGGGTGCTGAGGCGTCCTTGCCACAATAATTCAGTTTCCTGAGACGGCCCTTCGACCAGGATTGGAAGTTCTTGTCCGATCAGACGCTTATTGCAAGTCCGCGAAATTCGCCGCTGTTGCGACATCAACTTGCGCTTGCGGTTATAAATCGTCCGCGCATCCACCTTGCCATCGAGCGCGTAACTCTGGCTTGTCTCTTCGTCGCTATATGAGAAAACGCCGAGCCGGTCGAACTTCGCGGCTTGCACGAATTGGCAGAGTTCTTCAAAATCCTGGTCTGTTTCACCGGGGAAACCGACGATCATGCTGGTGCGGATGGCGATGCCTGGAATCGTGGCGCGAATTCGTTCCAGCAGCTTGAGGAAAATATCGGCGTTCGCACCACGCTTCATCCGCTTTAGAACGGCAGCGCTGGCATGCTGCAGCGGCATATCGATGTACTTAACCAGAGATTCGTGCCCGGCGATTGTATCCAGCAGCTTTTGTGTGACTTTATTGGGATACGCATAGAGAAAACGGATCCACTTCGGCGTCTCCGTGGGTATGTTCGCGAGCCGCGTCAGCAGATCGGCCAATCCATTTTTCAATCCCAGATCTTCGCCGTAAACGGTCGTGTCCTGGCCGATGAGATTGATCTCCCGAACGCCCATCGCCAACATGCGCGTCGCCTCGTTGATCACGCTTTCGAAACGGCGGCTGCGAAACTTCCCGCGAAACTGCGGGATGATGCAGAAGGAGCACGGATGATCGCAGCCCTCCGCGATCTTGATGTATGCCGAGTGTCGCGGGGTCGTGAACACCCGCGCCGTCAAGTCATGGTAAAGATACGGTTCAGCAGCAAGCTGCTTCGGTTCCAGACCCTCGCAAAGCGCGCTAATCTTGGCCAGTTCGTTTGTGCCGAGTACAGCATCCACCTCTGGCAGATTCTGCCGGATGTCGTCACGATAGCGTTCCACCAGACAGCCGGCCACAATCAGGCGCTGCGCTTTGCCGGTTTTCTTATACTCGGCCATTTCGAGGATGGTGTCGACCGATTCCTGCTTCGCGGGATCGATAAAGCTGCAGGTATTGACGACGATGACATCAGCATCGGCTGGCTGCGGCGTTAATTCGTGACCGTCAACCGCCAGTTGACCCATCATCACCTCTGTGTCAACCAGGTTCTTCGGACAGCCGAGACTTACAAATCCAATCTTCAAAGTACGAGGGTTTCCAAGGTATGCGTTGCGTTTCGGATGGATCAGCTGCACCGTTCCGGCAGTGGATCCAACTCCCTCTAGGATATCAGCTAACGGCTGGTTAGGCTAACCACGGCACAAGACCCAAGGAGCAACCGCGAGCAACCGTCCCGAGGCCTTTCGTAAGATAAGTGGCCATCCTTGAGATGACTAGGCCGCGCAAGCCGCTGTCACGGCCCTACGGGAAACGCACGAACACCGAGTGTATCCAATTTTCGATAGGCAGATCATTTGCGTTTGGAATCTTCAATTGCCATCCTTCCGAGAATACGGGGTAATAGACCCCATTCCGACTAGCTGCACGATTGCTCTCGTTCTCGCGCGCTGCCCAGTCTAATCCCTTCGAGGCCAAGGCATTGAGGACGTCACGGACAGTAACGTTTTTCAGGTGCAAATCAATGTGTGGCGGTTGTTTATCCGTCTGCATGTTGGCTCCCCCAAGACCCGAAGGCTGCGGCAACGTTCGATGCTCGCCATAATACTGAACCAATTCTGCACGAACTGCGGCGGAAAAGTCCGGGAGTTCCTGATACCAGTTATCCGACCACGCGTCGGTGCTCATATCAAACTGCGGCAACCGTAGTTCAAGGAGGCGGTCTTCGGGGGCTGGGGACACTGGCAAAATATCTATCACCCGAGGATCTTGCGAAGCTACAAACTTATATCTTCCGTCCGCTGCGCAGAGTTTCTTTAACACATCCTCAACAGTCGTACCGCCCTGTATCGAGATAGTGACATTCGGGTTAGAAGTTGTTGCACGTTTGAAGCCGATTACGCCGGTTGGCCTTATCTCAACCGCAAATCTCTCAAGTATTTCATCAAACACGCCGGTGCTGGAAAAGCTATGAACGTCCAAATCCAACAGCGATCTTGGACTCCCTTGATCCCCCGGTCCCGCAGCTATGGCAGGCAGCGCGACGAACAATACAACATTTAAAAAAAGAGGCTGGAATTTAATGGTTTTCACGGCGTTACAGTTGCCCCCGAGCATGTCCACGTAACGCTCTTTGAGGCGATTTTCGTTCCGTTTGCGTAGATAGATTGCGTGGATTTCAAAGAGCTTTGCTGCCCCAATTCAGAAGCAATTACGCGCTTACCGCTATTCCTGCCGCAACGCGCTGGCAACGTCCATCGTGATGGTTCGAAGCGTCGGTCTGATCATGGCGAGCAGAGCGCAAAAGAGTAGAGCGATCGACGCGCCGAAATAGGTGAGGAAGTCGATGCTTCCGACACCAAACAGTAGCGATCGTAGAAAGTGCGTCAGTGCCAGCGCGCTCAAGATTCCAAATAGGAGGCCCATCGAGATCGAGCCAAATGGTTTCCGGCAAATGGCGCCGGTCACGGATAATGTACCGGCTCCGACGGCCATGCGAATGGCCATTTCCCGGGCTCTTTGAGCCGCAAGATAAGCCGAAACGGCGTAAATTCCAGTAGCGGAGAGAACACCGGCGAGACCTTCGAATACGCCCAATAGCCACATCGCACGGCGTGGCGATGCGGTCAAATACGCCGTCCGGTCCTGCATCGATTCCATATCGTCGAGCGGAGTCGCGGGCGATTCTGCGTATACGGCACGACGAACTGCGGAGCCGAACGACATTGGATCGCGATCAGTGCGCAGCAGAAGATAGGTAAACCGCACCGGGTTCTGCGCTTCGGGCAAGTACATGTGCTCCGCCGTGGTCTCGCCCACTGCGGTCACGGCGACGTTTTCTACCACGCCGACGACTTCAGCCCAAACCCACTTGGCATCTGTCAATGCGAAGTTCACAGCAGGTACGCGCAAGCGGCGGCCCAGCGCATTGCCGCCGAAATATTTTCGGGCGATGGAATCGCTGATGATCACGACGGGCGCTCCACCTCTCCGGTCCGCAGGAGTGAACGCACGTCCTACCTTTATTCGAATGCACAAGGTGCGGAAATAGTGTGGACTAATCATGTCCACGGTTGACGTTGCGGCTTCTCTCTTGGAAACACTGCCTTCCGGTTCGATCGGCACAGACATGTCGACGCCGCCCGACGGAGTGCTGCTTGCGGTCGAACCCGATTGGACATCAGGCAGCATTTCGAGCCGCCGTCGAATCCGGTCATACAGTAACTCGGCCGAAGCCGGGTCAGAACCGACCGGGGGTAATGCCAAGAACGTTGTGAGTGTGTTTTGTGGATCGTAACCCAGCCGGGCGCTTCGCAAATTGACGAACGTTCTGATCAGAAGACCAGCGCTTATTAACAGCACGAGCGTAAGGGCGACCTCGCAGGTCAATAATGAGGTCTGCCATCGCAGCGTGGAGCGCGCTCCCATGCCTGCAATATCGCGCGGCTCCGCGGATCGCAGCGCGGGTAGCGCTCCGGCGAGCAATGTCGCCAGCCATCCCGCCGCTAATGCCCACACAAAGACTCTGGCATCAATAGAGATTTCGTCGGCTCGCGGAAGATAGGCTAACAACGGCCGCAAAGCAAGAATTCCCAGATACGCGATGCCAACGGCCATCAAGCTTGCTACAGAACAGAGCAGCAGCACCTCTGTCAGCTGTGATTGGATCATGCGGCCCCTGGATGCTCCCAACGCCCTGCGGATATCCATCTCGTGCTGCCGTGCTTTCGAACGCGCCAGCAGCAGATTCGCTACATTGGCGCAGGCGATCAGAAGGACAAAACAGACCGCGCCCATTAATAAGAGAAGCAATGGCCGCTGCGGGCCGGTTAGCTGCTCCAGCGCTGGCGCGAGCGTGAGGTCCGTACCTTTCCAGATTCCAGGCTGAGAGCGGGCCAGCCGCTCACCGATGCCCTTCAGTTCCGCTCGCGCCGCATCCAGATGGACGCCGGGCTTCAGCCTTGCCATCACAATCAAGCCCGAAGGATTATCGGCAAGCACATCGGTTGTGAAGATAGGCGGAGCGCCGGAGACGCCCAATGGCCGAAAGCCGGGCGGCATAACGCCGATAATCGTCCACGGCTCGCTGTTCAGCGAGATCGCCCGGCCAATCACGCCAGGATCGCCATGAAATTTCCTTTTCCAAAAAGCATAGTCGAGCACAACCACTCTGGAGTGACCGCGTTGATCTTCATCGGGAGCGAAGGTCCGGCCCAGGAGCGCTCCCGCATGCTGCATCGCGAACCAATTGGCCGCCGTACATGGTCCCATCAACTGTTCCGGGTCTCCGGCGCCAGTCAGACTGAAAGGGCAAAACTGCAGGCCTGAAATGGATTCGAAACTCTCGTTATGCTTGTGGATTTCCAGATAAAGCTGTGGCGGGACAAATCCGGCCCGGTAGCGCGGATCTCCGTCCATGATTCGAACCAACCGGCCCGTCTGATAACCCGGCAGCGGTTGAAGCAAAACTGAATTCACAACGGAGAACATGGTGGTGTTCGCACCGATCCCCAGTGCTAGCGTCAACACTGCAACCGGCGTAAACAGCCGATCTTTCCACAGAACACGCGCGCTGTACCGAAGATCCCGAAGCAGAGTCTCGATCTGTGAGACTCCGCGCGTATCACGGCATTCTTCCTTGATCAGTTCCCTGCCCCGCAGGCGATGCGATACAGTTTGCCGGGCTTCCTCAAGAGAAGCACCTGTTTCCATTTCGCTTTCGACTTCGCGTTCGAAGTAATCGCGCAGCTCCGCTTCCAGATCCTCTTCGACGTTCGATCTGTTGAACAGAGAACGAATCCGAAGGAGCATTTTTCGCCCAATGCGCATATGTCAATTCACCCTTCAGCAGGAAGAACTATAGATGTTATGGCCACCGACAAACGCTTCCAATCGGCGGTTTGCCGGTCCAACTGCTTGCGGCCGTCTTTAGTCAGCGAATAGAATTTGACGCGGCGCCGGGTCTCGCTCATCGACCACTCCGCCGAGATCCATCCCTCCTGTTCCAGCTTGTGCAGCGCGGGGTAGAGCGAACCGGGGCCTACTTGCAGCACGGAATGGGACATCTGCTTCAAACGCTGCGCCAATGCCCAGCCATGCATAGGCTCCAAAGCCAGCATTCTGAGGATCAACAGGTTGAGCGTGCCCTGAAGGAGATCGTTCGGTTTGCTCACGGCGTGTTATCGAATACCGATAACAGAATAGCTCCGAACTATTCCTTCGGCAAGCCCGATCGGCGGGGTCCCTTAAATCCGTGCAGCTTCAAATTGACGCGTCTGCCGGAAAACGAGACGCCCTCCATCCGCAGGCGCAGCCGTTGTTCGGCCGCCGCCTCTCCCTGGAGCTTGATTTCGCCTCCTGCGCCGACCACCCGATGCCACGGCAACCGGTTTGGCGGCTCAGAGCGGAGGAATTGAGCGACTGCACGATGATTGCGAGGGTAGCCCGCGGCTGCTGCAACCTGCCCGTATGTTGTAACTTGGCCCTTTGGAATCTGCAGTATAACGCGGCGGAATGCCGCGTTGCGATCTTTAGCTGGAGGGATTACTTCTTCCAGTCGCTTGCCCTGAGACAACTTCCTGCCGTCCGACACCATAGTTTTAAGAACGTGTCTACATCATCTCAACCCATGCGCAGTGCAACATCCGAGAATCTGGCCATCCCGGCGCCGCTGCCCGCCCCCACCGACATTCTGCTCGCCGACGAGTGGACACTCGTTCGGGAAGGCATAGCCGCGCTGTGTAACTCGATTGCGGGATTCCGGGTGGTCGCACAGGTCGCTACCGCAAGCGCGGCTATGGCGGAGATTGAGCGGACCCAGCCCGATTTGGCCCTCCTGGACCTGGGATTGAGCGACCAACTGGCCATCGACGTTATTCGGCGTGTGAAGGATCGCGGAATACGCACCCGGTGCGCCGTGCTCGCCACGCGCAAAGATCGTAAGACCGTTCTGGAAGTGCTCAGAAATGGCGCCTGTGGATACCTGTTGAAGAGTTCCAGCCTTTCCCAAATGGCCGAGGGCTTGCAACAGTTCATTCAAGGTGGAATCTATGTCTCTCCGCAGATTGAAGTGAGCAGCCTGTTGGGCGCAAGCGCCGCCGGGCGTCAGGACCGCGATTCCATCGAGTCGCTCAGCAGCCGCGAATTCCAGGTTTTCTCTCTGCTAGTTGAAGGAGTGCGCGCCAAGGAGATTGCGGCGCGTCTTAGCCTAAGCCCGAAGACGGTAGATACCTACCGGTCCAGCCTCATGCGGAAGCTGGACATTCACGATGTCGCGAGCCTCGTGAAATTCGCAATCCAGCGTGACTTGGTCAGTCTCTCCGTTTGACTCTGGATCCCGTCTGAAATCCGCTTAATGCGTGGTTTGCCAACCTTTTCAGGATCCTGGTGTTTATAAAGTCAGTGGGCGTAGACAGCGAAGGCTGCTAAGCTCCATTGTGCAAAGATTCCGCGTCGATCACGCGACCCAGAATCTTGCTCTACACCGGGGAGGAGAACCACACTTATGCAAATCTCTACAAAAACTAAAAAACTGTTTATCACAGCAACGACACTTGCCGCTCTTTTTTGCGGCATCCCCGCCGCTTCACAAGCGGGCGTATTCGTCTCCGTCACCATAGCGCCACCCGTACTGCCGGTTTATGTACAACCGCCTTGCCCGGTGGAGGGATATCTATGGACCCCTGGATACTGGGCTTACGGACCCGAAGGATATTACTGGGTGCCAGGAGTTTGGGTTGCTCCTCCCACCGTCGGATTGCTGTGGACGCCGGGTTATTGGGGATTCGGCGGAGGCATCTATGCCTGGCACGCCGGGTACTGGGGCCCTCATGTGGGCTTCTACGGTGGAGTGAACTACGGCTGGGGCTATTCGGGCGTTGGCTTTATCGGGGGCGTTTGGGCCGGCAGCGTGTTTCGGTATAACACGGCGGTCCTAAACGTGAACCGGACCGTGATCCGCAACGTCTATGTCGACCGAACTGTAATCCGTAACACAACAATTGTGAACCGGACCAGTTTCAACGGACCAGGAGGTATCCCCGCGCGTCCGACAGCCCAGGAACGGACATTCATGAACGAGCACCACTTCGCGGCGACATCGTCCCAGTTCTCCCATGAGCGCACGGCTGGCCAAGACCGCAGTTTTCTGGCATCCGCGAACCATGGCCGACCGCCCGTGGGAGCGATGGACCGCGTGGGCGGGCAAAGATTCGATCCTCAAGCGCACCAGGCTAATATGAACCGCAGTCCTGGGCCTACTGCCGCAAACCGGGGCAACAATATGGCTCGTCCGGAAGCGAATCCGAATCGGGGCGAAGCGTATCGCGGGCAGCCCAGCCGTCCGGAAGCTAGCCGCGGAGAACAGCGACCCGCGCCACAGGAGCGGAATGCCGGGAACGAACGGTCTTCGCCCCCCCACCCTGAGGGTCATCCCGAGGCGCACCCCAGCCACGGGGAAGAGCACCCTCATTAGCATCATCGCCGGGTGTCAGCTCTTCTTGCGCCGCCGCCCCGGCTTAACTAACTTGCTGTCTCGTGAAGACCAATGACCGAGGCTGTAGAGACGCTCATATCCAGCGGAACGATTGGCAATACTCACTGCGATTGTTCCGCTGGAATCGCATTCATAGATCTCTTCGATTTTCTGTAAGGCCGCCGACGGCGAGTGCACCACGGGCAGCGCCCCCAGATCCCGGGAGTCCAGCAGTGTCGGCTCAAACGGAAAGCGAATCTCATCCCACATCGTGATTTCGCCGCTGGGGACGCCCTGTTCCGCTCGATGGCTACACTCGAGAAACCGGAAGTGCCCGACGTTGTGAACCGGCGAGTAGCTCCGCCGAATTGCTAATTTGGGCTCTCCGGCGTTGGGGAGGCTCAACCCCTTGCCAAATAGAGGATCGAAAATGATGCGATTACCGCAATCGGCTTCACGCCAGACACCAAAAAATCGCGAGAGCCGCTCCGCCAAACGATATGTTCCAGGCTGATCCGCTTGAATCGCCAGGCCGATCGCGGTCGCCGAACGGGTATAAGTTGACCGGCGGACCCTCCGCCCAAACCGCTCCCGCAAGACGCGCGCCACTAAGGGAAGTTCGCTTCCGCCGCCGGTAATATAGAGCGCTTCGACCTCTCCGTCCTTATGGCTTGCAGCCAGATCCTCCGCCACGCTCAGAGTCTCCTCCACCAATGGCCGAGCCTGATCGTAAAAATCGGCCACCATCACTTGCACGGGGGCCCAGTCCGGATGAGCCTGCTCGAGATCAATGACAACTCGCCGCGAGTTTGGATTCAGTGACTCTTTCTTAAGCCGGCATTCCTCCAGTAACCGAAACCAAGCCGCCCCCGAGATGTCGTCTCGCCCGTCCGGGTCGACCCCGGCTGCTTGCAAGGCCAGTTCTGCCAGGATTTGGTCGAAATCGTCCCCGCCAATGCTGGGGATGCCCTCCGAAGCGATCACGTGGTGCACATTCTCGTCCATCGTGACAAGTGACGCGTCGAACGTGCCGCCGCCCAGGTCGTAAACCAGAATGGTTTGAATTGCGGCCTTGCCCTGGCGCTCCTTGTGGCCGAATTCGATGCTTGCCGCGCTCGGCTCGTTCAAGACTCCCAGCACATCGAATCCCGCCGCCCGGAACGCTTCCACCGTCAAAAACCGTTGGTTGCTGTTGGCGTGCGCCGGAACGCCCAAGACAATCTGAAGGGGTTCATCATCCGCCAAAGAGAGCGTCGATTTTGTCCGTAAAGCTGTGGCCAGGGCTTGCGTCAGTCCATGCAAAAGCTCCGCCAGCTCAACCTGCTGGGAACCAAGATCCAGAATCGTCTGAGGGCCCGCGTCCTCCAGTAATCGCTTTACCGAACGAATTACCGTCCACTCGTCGTCGCCCTGTGAGTGCCACGCATCCCATCCAAACCGCCTTTCCTCTCCTTTCACGGCGATCAATGAAGGAAACCAGTCGGCCATGCTGCCATCGGGCACTTCGAAACAGACCAAAGGATAGTTGCCGCGGTCGGCGGCCGCAACAACAGTCCGGTTCGTGCCGAAGTCCATTCCAAACTTCATGCTGTTAGTGTAACGAGGGCCGAAGGCTAACTTAGCTCGCAATTTGCAGTGGAACTTCCACCTCAACCTGAGGCACGATGGTACGGGTTCTCTCATGACTGACAAGTGGATAGATATTTCGGTTCCATTACGAACCGCGATGGTGAGTTGGCCAGGCGACCCCGAGCCGATTCTTGAACGGATTGCGGAAATCGATCGCGGGGACATGGTCAATGTCACCTTCCTGCGCCTGACTGCCCATACGGGCACGCACATGGACGCACCGTGCCACTTTTTGGCCGGCAAGGAGGGCATCGATACCTTCCCTCTAGAGGTTGGCGTCGGGCCCGCCCGCGTCATTCAGGTGCCTCGTTCTTTCTCCAGCATTCCCCCCGAATTCCTTGAAGACAAAGACATTCGAGCGGGCGACCGCATTCTTTTCAAAACGAGAAACTCCGATGAACGGTGGGATTTAAAGGAGTTCCAGCGAAGCTTCACCGGCCTGAGCGCTCCCGCGGCCCAGTACTTGGTGGACCGAGGCGTTCAGCTAGTCGGAATAGATTACCTTTCCATCGGCGTCTTCGAAGGCGACGGTCCCGAGACGCACCATATTCTGCTCGGCGCAAAGGTTTGGATTCTTGAGGGACTTAACCTGGGTAACATTCAGGAAGGGGCCTACGAGCTGATCTGCCTCCCGTTACCTATACTCGGATCGGACGGATCTCCCGCCCGTGCGATATTGAAACCGATTAGTGGAACCCGCGCCCCGCTAATGAGTTAGAATAACCGTTCAGGCTGTTCACATAGTTACAGAGGATATTCACATGGCACTTACTGCAAAAGCCCGCCAAATTGGCGATGTTGCTGTTGTCGATCTCAACGGAAAGATTACGCTCGGGGAGAGCACTGGCATCTTGCGGGACGAACTCAAATCCCTGATGGCCCAGGGGGTTAAGAACATCGTCTTGAACATGGCAGGGGTGACCTACGTAGATAGCGCCGGGCTGGGCGAACTTGTCGGCGCGTATACTACCGCGGCGAACCAGGGCGGCGCCGTCAAGCTGCTCCACATGCAAGCGAAGATGAAAGACCTGATGCAGATCACCAAGCTGCACACCATCTTCCCGGCATACGAGGACGAGCAAGCAGCGCTCAGAAGCTTCGGGACGGCCGCGACCGCCTAGATCTTCGGCGGCTATTTTTAGTTGCGGCTACCGCTTTAGCCTGTAGTCATGCACGTTCGGCATCCGGATCACGCGGCACATTTCAAATAGCCGGGAGCGGGCGCGTTCTCCTACTCGCTCCTCCAGCGTGATCCGATATCCATGGACCGCGGGCAAAGCGGATTTT
This sequence comes from Bryobacteraceae bacterium, assembly GCA_036269625.1. Lineage (GTDB taxonomy): Bacteria > Acidobacteriota > Terriglobia > Bryobacterales > Bryobacteraceae > Bog-105. The sequence goes on from DATBEF010000240.1 coordinate 30,953, forward strand.
TCCATCAGCGCTCCTCCGATGTCCGGATCGGACAAATTGGTCGTCGCAATCACCGGCTTCCTGTGGTTATAGCGATAGGTCACGATGGATGTGACTGTATCCTCAACCCAATCGGTCACACGATGCGCGCCCAAATCGTCCAGCAGGAGGACCTCGGTTTCAAGCGCAACGCGATATGCCTCGCGGCTACTTGTACCCAGCGCTTCGCTGTAACCAGCGCGGATACGTTCGAGAAGATTCTGGTAATCGAAGAAGATGCCTTCGTGCCCGCGTGAGAGCAGGAGGCGCAGCGCCGCAACTGCCAAGTGTGTCTTGCCTGTGCCTGGAGGGCCCGCTAACAAGAGTCCGGGCTTGGGATTATTCGGATAGCCGCGCGTGAAGGCATTTACAGCCAGCATTACATCGGCCAAGCCGCGTTGAGCCGTTGGATTATCTTGCGGGAGATGGAACGTCTCAAACGAGGCCTGGCGGTAGTTCTCCGGAATCTGGGCCGCCTTGTTCAGCTCATCCACGCGGGACTCGGCAACACATTCGCAGCGCTCGGCCGCGGACGTGTCGTCGGTCTTGACGATCCTCCAGCCCGTGCCGCCGCACCATTTGCAATCTGCTTTTGCCATTTTTGCGTTACTCGATCACCATCAAGACTTCGCCTTGCGCCACCGTAGCGCCCGCGGCTGCTTGAATTTTGAAGACCACTCCATCCTTAGGCGACCGCATCTCATTCTGCATCTTCATCGCTTCCACAATGATCAGCCCCTGCCCGGATTTCACTCGATCGCCGGGCGAAACCATTATGGTTATTACCTTCCCTGGCATCTGCGCTCGAATCTCTCGCGGCCCAACCGCTGAGGCGCTCTTGCGTCTGCCCGGACTGTCGCGTGCATCCGCTTGCGAAATAAGATAGCGCTTCTGTCCAACCCAAACCTCGACCGGATCGCCAGATCCAGCAATACGCACTTCAAAGCTACGATTGCTTTGGAGAAACTCGCGCAAAACGGGCGGGGTATCAAGCTTGCCGCCCAAAGGACTGACGAGTTCCTGTCCTGTTTGGCGGCGCGCATCCGCGCCCTTTGCGCTCAGCAGCACCGAGTACACCCCAGTCTGAGTTTCGACAATCGACGCGATGCCGGATGCCGATTTGGCGCCGGCCTCCGCTGCTTGCAGCTTGTAGGTTGCCTCTGAGCCTTCGCGGCGTAGGTCAAGATAATACTCCTCGCCGTCGGTCTCCACCCGCAGCTTCAACGGAACAGTCCTCGCCGTGCCTCGCTGCGCCACCGGCTCTCCGGCAAGGCTGCTTCTCGAGGCTTGCCGTTTTTGCTCGATCCTGCCCAGGCCGCAGCAAGCACGGCTGCGACTCGCCCATCTACGTCACATGAGCTTTCTTCGAATCCGCGCATGAAGCCATCCAAAAAACCGGTGTGCAACTCACCCGCGCGGAAGCACTCGTCCTCTAGCAGGCGAGCGAAGAGTCCCAGATTAGTCGTGATCCCGGAAACGTGGAACTCCGCTATGGCGCGCCGCATACGATCGATGGCCGCTTCGCGCGAATCGGCCCACACCGTGAGCTTCGCCAGCAGCGGATCGTATTCAATGGGCACAGTCCAGCCCGCATACGCGCCACCATCGACGCGCACGCCCGGACCCGCCGGCTCCGAATATTGAGCGATTGTTCCAGGGCTCGGGAAGAAATTGTTCAGCGGGTCTTCTGCATACACGCGGCACTCCAATGCCGACCCGCGCCATTGAATATCCTTCTGCTGGAGTGTTAGTCTCTCGCCTGCGGCGATGCGGATTTGCCAGCGAACCAGGTCCAGCCCAGTCACCCATTCGGTTACCGGATGCTCCACCTGCAGGCGCGTGTTCATCTCCAGGAAATAAAAGCTTCCGTGCTGATCGGCCAGGAATTCCAGTGTTCCCGCGTTTGCATAATTCGCGGCATGCGCTATGCGCAGCGCCGCTTCACCAATGCGCTCACGTAGCTCCGGATGTTTCAACACCAGAGGTGATGGCGATTCTTCGACGACCTTCTGATGCCGGCGCTGGATCGAGCATTCGCGTTCGCCCAGGTGAATCAAATGCCCGTACTCATCGCCGAGAACCTGGATTTCAATATGCCTCGGACGCTCGATCAGCTTTTCCAAATAGACTTCGCCCGAGCCAAATGCACGCTCGGCTTCGCTTGATGCGCCCCGCATTGCCGAATCAAGTTCCGATTCTCCATCGACGCGCCGCATACCCTTCCCGCCGCCTCCGGCCGCCGCCTTTAGCAATACCGGGTAGCCGATAGCTGCAGCCGTGCGCCGCGCTTCTTCGTAGCTCTGTATGCCTTGCTCGGTTCCCGGCACAACCGGCGCTCCGGCGGCAATCGCGACTCTGCGAGCCGAGGTCTTAGAACCCATTTGCGCGATCGTCTGCGAGGAAGGGCCTATGAATTTAACGCCTTCCCGCTCGCATGCCGCGGCGAACTCCGCGTTTTCACTCAGGAATCCATAGCCCGGGTGAATCGCTTCTGCCCCTGTCTTCCGCGCGGCTTCTAGTATTCGCGGGATAGAGAGATAGCTCTCGGAGGACACTGCTGGGCCCACCGCGATGGCCTCATCCGCCATCTGCACGTGCAGCGCCCGGCGGTCGGCTTCGGAAAAGATGGCAACGCTCGAGATGTTCATCTCGCGTAGGGCGCGCACGACCCGTACCGCGATCTCACCACGATTCGCAACCAACACTTTTCGAAACAAGCGAGTGAAACTTCTCCCGACCCAGTTTTACCAGACGCGGCCCGTTCGGCCCGGCGTTGCCGATAGCGGTACCTTGGATTATTCGCAACCGTGGGCGATCCGCAACGGTGGGGTTAACAATTTCTATGAAGCCAATCAGCCAAGATGCGCCCGCAGTCAGTCTGTGGCAATCGATCCGCGAAGCTTTGCGCGGAAGCCATCAGGACTACACGACGGGTAGTCTCAATCGGTCGATACTTTTGCTCGCAATTCCGATGGTGCTGGAGATGGTGCTGGAATCGCTGTTTGCGGTCGTCGACGTATTCTGGGTCAGCCGCTTGGGCGCCGATGCGGTTGCAACTGTTGGTCTCACGGAATCGGTACTCACTCTTGTTTTTGCGGTAGGTCTGGGCTTGGGAATGTCGACAACCGCGATGGTGGCCAGGCGGATCGGTGAGAAGAATCCAGAAGGAGCGAGCATCGCCGCGGTACAAGCCGTGTTTCTGGGCCTCATCGCTTCGGTGGCTCTGGGTGTCCCGTTTTTCCTGCTGGCGCCAAAGCTGCTTGCGATCATGGGCGGCACCCCGGCAATCGTGGCCGCTGGTTCGAACTATACGCGGATCGCGCTGGGCGGCTCCGGCGTTGTGCTCCTGTTGTTTCTCAACAACGCCATATTCCGGGGCGCGGGCGATGCAGCGATCGCGATGCGCTTACTCTGGGTTTCGAATATTCTTAACCTGATCCTCGATCCATGCCTGATCTTCGGCCTTGGGCCATTTCCCCGGATGGGTGTCACGGGCGCGGCGCTTGCCACGTTCAGCGGACGCGGGATCGGTGTTCTCTATCAGTTTTATCGGCTGGGCAAAGGGACTGAGAGGCTGCAAGTCGCGGCACGCCACGTTCGCCTCAAGGCAGATGTTCTCTGGCGCCTGGTGCGGGTCTCCTTGACCGGCATACTTCAATTTCTAATTGGGCAGGCGAGTTGGATAGGGATCGTGCGGATTGTGGGCTCATTCGGTCCGGCGGCCCTGGCGGGCTACACCATTGGCGTTCGCATCGTAATCTTCGCGATCCTGCCCTCCTGGGGTCTCAGCAATGCCGCTGCAACCCTTGTCGGTCAAAGTCTCGGAGCGAAGCGGCCCGATCGCGCGAGAAGCGCTGTCTGGCGAACCGGCTTCTGGAACATGATGTTTCTCGGATTGGTAGGCGTCCTCTTCATCGTCTTTACGCCACAGATTATTGGCATTTTCACGCAAGACCCACCGGTATTCCGTTATGCCGTGGCATGCCTCCGCATTTTCAGTTGCGGCAACATGGCCTACGCGTATGGAATGGTGATGCTGCAGGCGTTCAATGGCGCGGGAGACACGTTGACTCCGACCTATGTCAATCTGTTTGGTTTCTGGATACTCGAGCTTCCGCTCGCATGGTGGCTCGCGATGCATACGAGTCTGCAAGTCGACGGAGTATTCCTTTCCGTCGTGATTGCCCAGACGGCAATTGTGCTGATCAGCGTTGTGCTTTTTCGTCAGGGGCGCTGGGCCCGGCAGAAAATATAAAGTCTAAGGTTTCGGCACGTCATGACGAGTTGCAGTTCGAGGCCCTTCACAATCGGCGTGGTTTCACGGCTAATCGAGGGCGGAGACGAGATAGAAGTATTGTGCGGCGCCGAATCCCGAAGTGCGACCGAATACGACCCAGGCTTGCTCCTCGAACCTTTCGCGAGTACTTTCGCCGATCACCCTCCAGCGAGCCGCCCGGTAAGCATCGTCCTTCGACCAAACCCTTGGATCAATGGGTCCGGCGGGGAGCGGTTCGATAGAGCCGATTACAAGATAGCCCTGACTCCCATGGAGCGCTTGAAGAGCCGCAATTTCCTCGGTTACCGTCATGCAATCCGCGTCTTTCTCATAATGGTTAGCGGAACTCCTCCCACCAGCTTCTCTTGTCTGATAAGACGGTTAGTAGCCCCGGTTTATGACGCCCGAAAATTTGCCCGGTTTTCGCTTTAGTTTAAGAGGTCTAATACCATGTCAACCATGTCCAGGCGCGAGTTACTCCACCGTGGAGCCGCCGCGGCGGCGATCACGCCATTAGCGGACCGCTTAGGCAGAGCTTCAGAAGCGATCTTCGCCCCGAGAAACCTGCTCACCCAGTCGTGTTCTCCGGAAAAGCTCAAGACTGCCCTGCAATCTCCTGAGGATTTCCACCCCTTCGCGCATATTGACGAGCGCGCCGATTGGGATGGCCTCCCTGATGATGCTCGTCAGGCATTGATCGAACGCGGCGATACTGCTCTGAAGCAGCCGTGGGACGTATTGCCCGCCACAGTTTTCCTTGATTTCGCTCGCAATGGCAATCGGACGCGATATGAACATATTCGCGATCTCCGCCGCGGAAAACTGCAGGCTCTGGTCCTGGCCGAATGCGTCGAAAACAAGGGCAGATTTCTCGACGAAATCGTCAACGGCATATGGCTCACTTCGGAAGAGACGTTCTGGGGCGTCCCCGCCCACATGACTCTGCAGAAGGCAGGGGTTGGACTTCCCGACGTCAACGAACCGGTCATTGACCTGTTCGCGGCCGAAACGTCAAGCCTGCTCGCGTGGACTCTGTACCTGCTAGGTTCCCGGCTGGATACGGTGTCCAAACTCGTTCGGCCGCGTATTGAAACGGAAGTACAGCGGCGCATTCTCGATCCTGGGCTGGCCCGCACCGATTTCTGGTGGATGGGTTTGGACGAACAGCAACGCGCTACCCATGCCGTCAACAATTGGAATCCCTGGATCAATTCCAATTGGCTCACCTCGAGCCTGATCATCGAAAAAAATTCGGACCGGCGTTGGCAAACCGTTTCGAAGATTATGCGCAGCCTCGACGTGTTTATCGATACCTACCCGGATGACGGAGGGTGCACCGAAGGACCGAGTTATTGGGGCCGGGCCGGCGCTTCTCTATTCGACTGCCTGGAACTCCTTCGAACCGCGACGGCCGGCGCCATCGACCTTTACAGCCACCCGCTGATCGCCAATATGGGTCGATTCATTTATCGCGCGCACATTTATAACGATTCCTACATGAATTTCGGCGATGCTCCAGCCAAGGTGCACTCGCCCGGCGATCTTATCTATCGTTACGGTGCGCGCGTCCACGCTCCTGAACTCACCGAATTCGGCGCTTTCGCCGCAATGGAAAACGGCACCGGACTACCGGGTAACGAGAGTCTCGGCCGTTCGCTTCCGGCCCTCTTCGGTCTGAAGACAATTCGCGGATCGCGGCAATCCCAGGCGCTAGTCCGCGACGTGTGGCTGCCTGATTCGCAGATCATGGCCGCGCGTGTCGAAGCCGATTCGCCTCGAGGCTTCTATTTGGGCGTGAAAGGCGGTGTAAACGGCCGCAGCCACGGCCATAACGATGCGGGCAACTTCCTCGTTTTCGTTGACGGACTACCGGTCATCATTGACGTCGGCGTGGAAGCTTATACTGCCCAGACATTCGGCCCGCATCGGTACGATATCTGGACCATGCAGTCGGCCTATCACAACCTGCCTACCATCGGAGACGTGATGCAGAAGACTGGTCCGACGTTCGCCGCCAGATCGGTTTCATATAGCTCCACTGATACCCGGGCCGAAATCCGGATGGATCTCGCGGGCGCCTACCCAGCCGAAGCCGGCTTGCAGAGTTGGATCCGAACGATACAACTCAATCGCCAAAGAAACCGGGTCCACCTGCGCGAAGCATTCGAACTCGAACGGCCCGCTCCGCACATCACCCTCAGCCTGATGACACCCTGCGCAGCGCAAGTCGATTCGCCTGGCGTCCTCCGTTTTCCCGCCAAGGACCCAACTGGCAAGGATGTACTCCTTCATTACGATTCCGGTCGCCTGACCCCGGCTGTGGACCCAATCGAGATAAAGGATGCGCATCTCCAGGAGAGTTGGGGTCCTCGACTCTATCGAGTTTTGCTCCGAGCGGAGCGGCCGCCCACCCGGGACACGTGGGAATTGGAATTTCAGTTGGGATGAGTCGGCGTCAACCCAAAATTTACTGCTAATAATACTGGTTTGGTGCGAACGACTCCGATTCCCAGGCAAGTACGCCATCTTACATTGACACTTCGATCCAATTCTAATACCGTAGAATTCTGGTAGTACAGCAATGTACTTACCGAAAGGAGCAGCCTTGACCCGTCTTCAAGTTCTCACGCTGGTTTGCGGTTTAGCATCGGTTGGCATCGTTGCCGCCGATCCGATTTCCATCACCAACACGGGCGAAAGCGCCGGAACCGCGCTGCCGGTCGGGGTAACCGATCCGAACTACACGCTCATTTCCGCGCCGGCCGGGGTGCCCCTGACAGCCCTTACGACCTCTTCTAATCCTGCTTGGGTCAGTAACAACTCCACAACCGATTGGATCAGCCCAGGTACCAGCGGCGGTACCAATTGGCCGGTGGGAAATTACGATTATCAAACCACGTTCAGTCTTGCTGGTCTGAACCCGGCTACCGCTCAGCTATCGGTGTCCTGGGCGTCCGACAACAACGGATGCATTTTTCTCAATGGCGTAAACACAGGTGATTGCACGGCATTCGCCGGCTTCGGATCTTTGACGGCGTTCTCGATAACCTCCGGCTTCACATCTGGAGTTAATACGTTAGACTTCATCGTGGCGAATGGCGGAACTACACCTTCGCCGACGGGCGTCTTTGCCGAAATCAGCGGGACCGCATCGACAGTGCCCGAGCCGTCTTCTCTGCCCCTCTTGCTGGGATTCAGCTTCGCCGGACTGCTCGGGATGGTGCTTCGCCGCACGCGCACATCTCGCGCCTGAAGCGACGCTAACGGACGCGCAAATTAATTCTTTGCTACCGCCGGAGTCCGGAATGCCCGCTCCACCATGTCGTTCGGGTCGGTGGATACTGGCCCGTCGCGCCACAGCCACCGCATCATATCCGGCATGATTGCTCCGCCGAATTTTTGACCGTGCAGGTTCATGCCCCACGAGTAGTTAACGTCGTACCCCTTTTGAGTAAGAGCCTTCATTAGCCGCACATTCTGGTAAAACCAATCGCGCTTCTGATCGTAAGTGCCGTCGCGGCCAAATCCACGGTGATCGTTGCGGCCATCGCAGAGGAAGACGCGGATGGGTTTCTTCTCGCTTGCCAGCACGCGCTCCGGATACACGTAGCCGCCCCGCAGATCCACAAAGCTGCCTACATTGCTCAACACCTTGCGGAAATCGTTCGGGCGTTCCCAGGCAACCGTGAAAGCCGCGATGGCGCCTGAACTCGATCCGCCAATTCCATGCTGTTCGGGGTCTTTTGAGATGTTGTATTCCTTGTACAGCACCGGCATCAGTTCTTCGGTAATCACGCGGGCATAGCGATCGTCCAGGGTGTTGTATTCAGTGGCGCGGTTGGTAGTTCCATCTCCCCATCCGGTTTGCGGCGAAGGCTCAGCCTGCTCCGGACTGCGTCCGGGATTAATGAAAACACCCAGCATAACCGGGATCTCACGCCGGTAGATCAGGTTGTCCATCACATTCTGTGCCCTGATATCGCCGTTCTCGTCTTTGAACGCCTGGCCGTCCTGATAGATCATCAGTGCCGTTGGAATAGAAGGATCGTACTGCGCCGGCACGTACACCCAATAAGTGTGCTGAGTGCCGGGGTAGGCTTGACTAGTCAAGTGATACGGACCCCGAATTTCACCCTTTGGAACGCCTTCCTGCGGCAGCGAATCCGGGCCTAGCCGATATTGGGAGTTTGGGTTTGGTCCAGGCGGTAGCCGCTCCTGGCTTTGCGAGAGAGCCAGCATGGCCGTTCCCGCTATTGCCACGGCGATGGTGGCTGCTGTCGTCTTTTGGAGAAACTCGCGCAAAACGGGCCCGGCGTGGCCGCCCGAGTTTCTGATACTGTGTTGGCGGCACACCGTGCCCTTTGCGCTCTTCATCAAGTAGGTGTAACCTCTGAGAGTCCACTATACAGCCGCGCCAATTTCCACGTGTACGATAGGCTGACCAAGTGAGCCCGGAATCCATTCCAGTTCAAGTCGTCCGAACAGCGTTACGTTCGAATCTGCCGTTTTTCGGTATCGCAACTATTGTTTTGACTGCCGGCATATCTTCACTTCTGCTTGCCACGCTTCGGTCCCGAGATCGTTTGCTGCTCTGGTTGGGGATTTTTTCGATTCTGTATGGAAGTCGCCTTTTCATTCAGAACGATCTGATTCATGTGGCCTTCGGTGCAGACGATGTCTGGTTTTCCCGTTGGGCTCTTTGCTTCACGTATGTCATCCCGATCCCGTATGCGTTATTCGCTCGCGAATTGCTCGGTTCTGGTTGGAAGAACTCGCTGACGCTCTGGGTTTGGGTCCAGCTAGGCTTTCTTACTGCTATTCCCATTGCCCTACTCACGCGGCAGCTGTATTGGACGGATCTTATCAACGGCATCTTTGTGATGGGCGGCACGCTCTTGCTTTTGCTGCACGTCATCCTCCTTCGCAGGACCGTAAGATCGAAAGGCCTCACCTGGCCTCTCATCATCTTTGCCACGATCGTTCTGCTAGCAAATCAAGGAATCAGGCCGGCCGGAATTGACCTTGAGCCATTCGGGTTCCTCCTCTTACTCGTGGCTCTGGGCTTCACTGCTGCGCGCAACGTAGTCGCACGCGAGCGGAAGCTAGTGGAAGTCGAGCAAGAACTCGCAACCGCGCGCCGGATCCAGAATTCAATCATTCCCGATTCCGCGCCTGAGCTTGCGCGCGTGCGTGTGGCGGCGCGTTACCAGCCTATGACGTCTGTGGCAGGCGATTTCTACGACTTTCTGGGAATTAGCGAGAATTCTCTTACAATTTTGGTAGCCGACGTTTCAGGACATGGTGTTCCAGCAGCTCTTGTGGCTTCCATGCTAAAGGTTTGTTTCGCCGCGCAACGAGAACACGCGCACGATCCGGCGGCGATCCTGGCCGGTCTGAATTCTATGCTTCGCGGCAGTCTCGGAGGTCAGTATGTTACAGCTGCGTGCGCGGCAATTGATCTAAGTGCTAATAACATAACTTATGCCGGCGCAGGGCATCCGCCGAGCCTGCTAGTTAGAAAAAATAGCGGCCATGTCGTCGAGCTCGCCGAAAACGGTCTTTTCATTGGGCCGTTTCCTCAGGCGACTTACTCGAACATCTCGGTTCCCTTTGAGAGCGGCGATAAGTTGCTGCTCTACACTGACGGCATTGTGGAGGCCACTGGACCGGACGGGCAAGAGTTCGGCCGTGAGAGGATAATCGATCTCCTGGTCCAAACGAAAGATGTTGAACCCAGTGAGTTCATTCAGCTACTCTTTCAAAAGATCTCGACCCCTACTCAGCAGGACGACCTGACGGTAGTGGTAGCGCAATTCCATTCGACAGCGCCATTGAGCAGCATCGGGACACATGGCGCGAGATCACAGCTCATTTGACCGAAGTCCTCTCAGAATCATCAATGAGCGGTGAAACTATTGGATAACAGATGAGGAAATCGTAACTGTCTGCCCAGTAGATCAGGTTGACTTCTAACGTTGTACGCTTTTCCGGCGCTATGGAGTGGAGCAGGGGCCGAAGCGTACGAAGATCGAATAGCGTCGCATTTGGTCCGGCGATATGGGCGAGTAAGGCGAACGAAAGTTCATCTTGCCGCTCGTCCGCATCGAAGGTTTCGCCCGCGAGGTGTTCTTTGCCGCCCGCGGCAAAAGCGCCCACGTTGAAGGCGGATTTATTCTCTGCAAGCGCCCACTCGGCTACAAAGTTGCCAAGCGTGGAAACGCCGCGAGCATCATAACCACGGTGAAGGTGATTGCGACCGAATCTCAGAAAGACCTTACCTTCAGGCTCCCGTCGATACTGGCTTAGGAAGAGCGCTTTCATCACCAGTTCACGGGCTTCAGAGGCGCCGAGTTTTGTGGCGGGATTTGAGCGGAGCGCCTCGACGCGCAATGTCTCGCGGATATTCTGCCATAGCGAGATGCCGCCAATCGTTATGTCGTGGGCCGGATGTTCTGCTTGCGAAAGGGCCAGCAGTTCTGGCGCCTGTTTACGGTTATAGCCATGAGCGGTGATAGCAATCATTTGCTGAAGATAGGCATCCCCGGGATTGAGCTTGGCCACATCCAGAATGAGGCGGTCAGGCTGTTCTTCGTCTATATCGCAGCCCCATAGAACGTCTTGGTTCGGTTTGGCAAACTGACGGACTACCGTAGCTTGGTCCTGTGTCCAAAGACCTCTTGCCTTGTTCAGATGCTCCGCGGCCCAAGGACTGAGTTCGGCGCCGACATGACGATATCCAGCCGCCCAAAGCTGAGGCCACAAATCCTTGATCAGTTCAGGTATCTCACGTTCGCCGTGGAGTTCTCCTAAAAGGAAGAATTCGTGACTGCGAGCTTCAGCAAGCAATTGAGCTTCTCCCGCCCCGTGCAGCGGTACCGCGTGTGCGATTAGCGTCGCACGAAT
>DATBEF010000014.1:0-17121 GCA_036269625.1 Bryobacteraceae bacterium
CGACGCAAAGGGCTCCTATCATTTCGATGGATTGAACCCGGATCAGGAATATAGCGTCAGCGCTACGAAGAAGGGCTACTGGAGCAAGCGGCACGCGGTTAGTAAATTTAGCTCTAAGGTCATCGTGACCGTTGATTTGACTTTGGAGCCGATCAAGTAATGGTGCTTCCGTTGGCCATTGAATCGAGCCCTAATCCAACAGGATCATCTTGTGCATCGCAAGCATGGCGCGTACCTCGTCGCGCTTGCGCGATTCCTCGCCCGTGATTCGGCTGTGTGTCGACTGCCACAGGAACTTACTATCCGGGGGCATGTGTGCAATTAGTCGTTCCAGATACTGGATATCATCCACTTGCTTATAGCGTGGATATCATCCACTTGCTTATACCCGAGCAGGAATCCGTCGTCGGAATTGGGGATCGATAGCTGCAGCTTGCCGCCATGCTGAGCATCGCGGCAAATGCATCGGCACAGCTGGATGTCGAAAACCGGGTTGTGGGAGGATCGCGACCGTACACGGGGCGTATAGCCGGAGGCCAGTGGTTCCAGAACTCAAAGCTCGCTGGCATAGGGCCGAGCGAAAGCACAGGAGCAAGGAGCGAATTCATTGCCATTGCGGATTTGTTCAAAGAACTCAACCCGGAGAAGAGTCGGGACACAAGCGCATACCTGATGCAACAGGAGGACATTCATGTGGCGGCAATGGGCCTGCAGGGTGAATTGCGCGCGAAGAACTTAGATGCGCTGTTCGTGATGGAGAAGCTATACCTCCGGTTGAACCGTAGGCGGATGGGTGTTTCCGAGACCCGCATTTTCGGCTTTACGCTTCAGGCGGCCAATCAACTGGCGAGAGCGAACGACCGAAACGCCTTGCCGTACTTGGAAACTATGCTGCTCGACCAAGAGCCGAATGTCGGCCTAGTCGCTGCGCGGCAATCTGTGCGGAATTTGCTTCCGATGCGGACTTAAGACCGACTGCTGACAGCCGCTTCGTCGACGCTTGCCGATTCACGACGGTGGCAGCTAACAGGATCGGCAATCACGGACCTCATCTTGGAGCAAGCCACCCGCACCGACGTGGTTCACTACCCCGTTTGGACGTTGACCGGGACATTGCGCCACCGCTGTAGTTCTCGATTCCAGTATCCAGATCGCGGCAGAGGCCCGGCGCGCCTTGCTTCACAAGTTGCTCTGGAACCAGTTGATGGTGCGCTCAAGAACATCCTGGACATGTGCCGGATCGTTGAAGTGGTGCCCCTCGTTTGGATAAACGACAAATTCGCTTTTGACGCCTAGGGTTTGGAGCGCATGCCAGAACTCTCGTGATTGCGGCATGGGGCATTCGGCGTCGCGATCGCCGACGACTATCAACGTCGGGGTCTTTACGTTCTTGATGTAGGTAATTGGGGAGCTTTTCGCGTATACGGCAGGGTCGTCATAGACGGAAGCTCCGAAATAAGGAATCATCCATCGATCGATGAGGTTCTGGCCGTAGTAGCTCTGCCAATTGGCGATGCCTGCCCCAGCCACAGCGGCCTTAAACCGGTGCGTTTGGGTGACGGCCCACATGGTCATGTAGCCGCCGTAGCTCCAACCACCCACGCCGATGCGAGCGGGATCGATAGGCGCTTGCTTGATCACCTGATCGAGGCCGGTGAGGATATCGGAAAGGTCACCATATCCGAAATCCTTAACGTTGGCGTGTGTGAATGCCTCGCCTTCGCCATAACTGCCACGCGGGTTGGGAAAGAAGACGAAGTAACCGCGTGTGGCGAGGATAGAGAGATCGAAACTGGTCGATGGCCAGGATGGCGCCTTCTGGGCGGCTGGGCCGCCGTGCACTGAGACCACTAGCGGATAGCGTTTTTGCGCGTCGAAATTCGCAGGATAGAGCAGCCAGCCGTTAACGTCGTAACCGCCATTCGTCCACTTGATTTTTTCAGCCTTGCCCCAGTCCCGCTCAGCTCCGGTGTTGGCGTTTGTTACAGTATGCCAATCGCCCAACGGACCGGCCCAGACCTCGGGCGCGCGCTCCCAAGACGACCGGATAATAGCCGAAGTTTTGCCGTCATCGGCGACGCCGCCGAACCGGATCTGCTCATCGCCTCTCCAGAGGACCTCGGTCTCACGGCTTTTCGGATTCAGGACCGCAATGTCCACTCCGCCCTCGCGGTCCTCACCAAACAGAAGCTTGCCATTGGATAGCCAATCGAGCCAAGCGGCTGAAGCTTTGCGGCCAGGCGTCAGGTCGGAGAGGCCGCCGCCGTGAGCGGGAGCAAGATAGATATCGCCTCCGGTGGAACCCTCATCGCTCATGATCCCGCCAATGAAAGCAATGCTTTTGCCGTCGGGCGACCATCGCGGTACTGCGATCTGAGCGGACGGTTTAACCACCAGCTCCGGCGGGGAGTCAGCCTTCGCGGCGATGCGGTAAAGTTGTGCGACCCACCAGTTGTTGTCCCCGACGCCCGGCGCGGCCGTGTAAGCGAACGCCTGTCCATCCGGCGACCAGTCATACTCATACACATAGACGTCGGCCGGCGTGACGGTTCGTATGGTTTCACTCGACAGATTCAGGACGGCGATGCGCTGCTCGTAGATTTTTTGGTCGATGACGCCGATCTCAGGTGTTGAGGGCTCAAGCGGGCCTGCAATACGCGGCGCGTTCTCAGTAAAGAGAAATGCGATCTCTTTGCCGTCTGGGGAAAACCGCGGTTCTGCAAGAAATCCTTTGAGAGAGGTCAGTTTGCGAGGCGTTCCCCCTTGCACTTCAGTGATGTAGATTTCAGGTTGGCCCGTCTGCAGAGCATCGGAAACAAAGATGATCCGCGAACTGTCGGGAGACCAGCGAACGCCTGATTCGGAAGCGTCCTTACCCGAACTGGCGGCTGTTATTCGATGCTTGGCCCCGGGGTCCGCCACAGACGCGACGTAAACAGCGGAGTTGCGTGAATCGGTGCCGTTGGCTTTTTTAAGCGTCTCTACCCAGGCCACTTCGCGGCCGTTCGGAGAAATGGAAGCGCCGCGAAAGCCGTGAACTTTGTACAGCGAGTCGAGCGTGGAGTGAACGCTAGGAGCTTTCGTTTCACCCGCCGTTTGTCCAAAGGCGAGGAGGGCGCCCGCCAAAAAAGCAATGAAAACGCGCATAGGCTCACTGTAGCGGATCAGGCGGGAGAGGCTTGAGATTACCCACGCGCCCGCGAGGCGTCTACGGTTCTGCGGTATATATCAGCCATGTGGCTTGATGTGCGATACGGGTTGCGACAGTGGAGACGCAATAAGGTTCTAGCGGGCGTTGTCATTCTATTGCTCGGGGTTGGGATCGGCGCGAACACGCTGATTTACAACTTCATCGATTCGTTGCTGCTGAAGCCGATGTTCGGTGGAACGTCCCGAAAGCCTGTTCTTGCTTGAGAAGAACCGGAAGCAACAGATACGGCCGGACACGGAATTTCACTACTCGGCGCATGAGGATCTACGGGCTCAAGGAATGTGTTTGCATCTGTTGCCGCGGAACAATTTTGGAATGACAGCAGCTTCTTGCCACTTGAAAGCAGTGGGAGCGTTCGTGTGATCTCAACGTCGATCGTCTCCCCAAATTATTTCGCAAGCCTGGGTGTGCGGCCGTTTCTGGGGCGAATGTTGGAGGCGGCGGACCCGAAGATCACCTCCGACATTCCAGTTGTGATCAGCTATCAGTTCTGGAAGTCGGAATATACTAGTATGACTCCACACTCCCTGGAACGTCGTCATAGACCAGCGCAAGTCTATGGCGCAGCCTTGCTTTCGTAGCTTCATCCACGAATGCCGCTTCGACTGCCATAAGATTCGTTCGGTAGAACTCTTCCCGACTCCAACCAAATACACGATGGACTTCCTCGTACTCTCTTGTGAGTGTTGTTGGCGTGAGCATTCGAGTATCGGTATTGATGTTCAGCGAGACATCAGAGCGATATAGCTTATCGATCGGATGGTGCGCCAAGTCGGCTATCGAAGGAATAATTTGAACGTTTGAGGATGGGCAGAGCTCCAAATGAACGCGATTCTGCCGCAGATACTGTACGAGCGCCGGATCTTCGATGCTGCGAGTGCCGTGTCCGATCCTGGTTGGATTCAGCAAGCGAAGGGTTTCCCAAACACTTTCGGGTCCAAGCGCCTCGCCGGCATGCGCTGTCCGAAACAAGTTATGATGCTGCGCATACTCGTATGCCTTAATGTGTGCAGTTATGGGGAAGCCTGCTTCATCGCCCGCGAGGTCGAGCGCCGTCACGCGACTACCTCTGAATGTGTCAACGAGTCTTGTTGTCTTCAGACTTTGCTCTTCATCAAAGTGCCGCAGTGTGCAGAGAATCAGCCGTACCTCAATCCCCGTTTCGGAACTCATGCGATCCACAGCATGGTTCACTATCTCGACTACTTGCGCTGATGTCAGTCCTCGCTCTGTGTGGAGTAAAGGCGCGAATCGAATTTCGGCATAAACGATGCGATCGGCTTGCAATTGATGAAAGAGATCTTCCGTGACCAGCGTCAGCGACGGTCGATCCTGCATAAGAGCGATCCCCTTCGGCGCTCGCTTCAAGAAGTCGGCAAGGTTTGTGCATCGCGAGGGCGCGACGTAATCGCGAAAGTATTCGTCGCGCGTGACGCCGGGCGCAAGCTGGGAAACGGCACGGTAGCTCAGAGAACAATCTAAGTGGAGATGAAGCTCTACCTTTGGCAACTCTGTCGCGTTCATCGATTCGCTTCAGCTAGATTAGTCGGCTCCCAAGTTCAAGGTCGTCGCTGAAGGGGACATCGGCAACTGTCGGAAACAGAGGCGGTTCGTGATCGATGAAACTGCTGGTGTCCTCGTGCCTGCCACTCAGAGGATGATGATGCGTGATGTCCTTTATCAGATTACCGTTCGCATCGTAGTATTCGATCGCTTCAATGCTGACATTACTCTTGAACGCGCTGAGACTGCGTTGCCGTTTGGCGAGCGTGCCGTCCTGGCGATAGAAGTAATTAATATCCTGGAGCCAAGCGTTTTCCGGACCGACTTCGCGTACAAAGAGCCAGCGGATGCTCGGACCTTCGGCATAAACATAAGCCCAGGATCCGTTCCTCAGAGCATTGGGCGGCGGCGTGTCGACTTCGAACCAGGGATCGGGACCAGCGAAGATGCGTGACGGACCGTTGGGAAATTCGGCAACGATGTCTTGACAGGTCTGCTCGATTTCGGAGATCTTCTTTGAACGGGCGTAAAGCGGCAGCACCGCGCAAAATAGAATTACCGCCGCTATTGATCTTAGACGTTGACCCATGCTCGTTTTTCAGCGCTCTCGGCGACTTTTTCGAGCAGAATCATGCCGCGCAAGCCGTCCTGGAAAGTTGGAAAATCTGTAGCGATGGCCGGATCGGCAAGCTTAGCGTAAAAATTCTTAAACACCTGCTTATGCGAATCGTCGTAGCCCTCGCTGTGACCACCCGGGAGGTCGGCGAATTTGGCCGCGGCGGGGTACATCAGCGATGCATCCTTGATCATGATCTGATTTGGATCGTTGCGATGGCCGATCCATAGAGTGTCCGGTTGTTCCTGATCCCAGGCCACGCCGGCCTTGGTTCCGAAGATCTCGAAGAAGAATCGATTTTTGCGCCCGGCGGACATCTGGCTCACCGTGTAAGCCCCTCGGGCCCGATCGCCTAGGCGCAGCAGCACAGCGCCGAAGTCTTCTGTGTCGATGCGCACTTCATCGTAGTCGGAAGGCTGAAGTTTCTTCCCGCTGAACGTTTCAACAGAGCCCTTCGGACGCTTGCGGGTTGGGTGGAAAGTTGCCAGATCAGCACAGACGGCGGTGATCTCAAGGCCCGTCAAGTGCTGGATCATATCCATCCAGTGCGAGCCGATGTCGCCCATCACGCGAAGCTTGCCGTTCGCATGCGAATCAATGCGCCAATTCCAATCGGTGTCATAGAGCAACCAATCCTGCGAATAGGTGCCTTGCACGATCAGGATATCGCCGAGATCTCCAGCGGCGATCATTTGGCGGATCTGCTGCACGAGCGGATAGTAACGCAGGTTGTGTTGTACGCCATGGACGATGTGGGCTGCTTCGGCGGCTGCCAGGAGTTGACGGCCCTCATCGGCGGTGGTTGTTAAGGGTTTTTCACAAAGCACGGCTTTGCCGGCTTTAATGGCGGCCATAGCCATGGAGAAATGCGTGGCGTTCGGAGTACAAATGTGTACCGCTCGTATGTCCTTTTCTGATAAAACGTCCGTAAGACTGTTTGTTGCGAATGGAACGCCAAGTTGCCGCGCAAACTGCTGGGCCGTTTCCGGGCGGCTTCCTACTATGGCGGCTATCTCTATGTTACCCAGTCTGCGGACATTTTCGGCATGTACCTTGCCCATGAAACCGGTTCCTACGATGGCGGTCTTGATTGTTGGCATGTTCAGTTGATTCCTTCGGACTAGTGCAGTTGATATCCCGGCAGAGGTCCGCCCGAGCGGTTCCACGTGTGCGGCATACCGGCACAAAGTGTCACTCTATACCATCGCGGGAATGGTATGCATTAGAAAGGGACGAAGTAGATGCTGGTGCGAATTCGTTTCGACAGACGGCGTGCGACGGGAGACCGTGTTCACACGGCCGCATTAGCATTGGCTTCGCTGTTAACGCCGTTGTCACTCGCCGCGTTCACCATGGGTTTATGGAGCATAGCAGCTGACCTGCGTTGGACCGGCGGGTTTGCGTTCTCGCACGGCGTCTTTTCGCATTGGGAAGTGTGGCTGAGCGGAGCGGCGATTCTATTATTGGTAGCCAGGCTACTAAATCGCTATGGCGGAGCGGATAGTGTTTCGAAGACGGCAACCGGGAACTGCTGAATTCTTTGAGACGGTCCGTCCGCTGAGCTACTCATTTCATCGATCTTTGGGTTCGTAATGGAACAGTGTTATCTCAAATTGGTACGAGAGTACTACGCGATGTTCTATTTTGGACCATCTGCTTCACCAATCCGCATCTGAGTGCGCAGTTTCTGCATATACCACCGGTACTTTGTCCGTCCTATTGATCGCAGCCGCTCTTCTCTTTCCTGCGGCTTGCGTGCGCAGAAACTTTCGGCAACATACGTGCATCTGAGAAGCGCAGAGATTAGAGGGGTCGATGAATTTACCGGAGCCGCGAACGGCGGCCATTGCAATTCGTGTGGATGCAGTTCGCGCTTGGCCTGCGAGCGTTTTTCAGAGCGCGGTACGAGTTGCTGCGCGAGCAGGTGTGTGGGCGAGCCAGACGGCGCAGACCTTTGGCAGTCTTGTTGCGACGCTAATGGGTCCGGCGGTGTTTTCGGGATACGCACTCGCGTTTTGGAGCCTTGCGCAGAACCTCGGCTGGACCAGCACCTTCGTTTTTACAGCCGGTCCTTTGTCGAATTGGTTTGTGTGGCTAGGAATAGCCATATCGGTTCATGCTGCGGCCGCGATTTTGCGGCGGCACACGCGCACCGACGATTAGCCACTCTCTTCCCTCGGATTAAGAAAGAAATACGCTCCTGAGCAAGTCGACTGCGCGTCCGCGCCGCTAGGCGTTAGATTTGCCGCGGGATCGAGATTTCGACTATCTGATTGGATAGCCGACGGGGCGATTTTGTTATTCTCAAGGAAGGAAAGTCCCCCACCCAGATGCCCTTCAGTTCGCGCTCGTACGTGAATAGATACATTCCGTCGAATCGCTTCCCGGCTGGCCTGAAATGGCTTTTGATCGTCAACCTCGGCATCTTCTTTATTAACTTCATACTACAGGCCAGCGACGCCGGGCGATTTCTCCAAAATTTTGCGCTGGTGCCGGCGAGCGTAGTCCAAACGTTTGCGATCTGGCAGGTCGTAACGTATATGTTCCTGCATGCCTCCATCGGCCATATCTTGTGGAACATGTTGGCCTTGTGGCTGTTCGGCGTGCAGATCGAACGACTCTGGGGTACGGCCAAATTCCTGAGGTTCTATTTCATCTGCGGTATCTCCGCAGGCTTGGCCGTGATCGTGGGCGCGTATCTGTTCGGCGGAACTGAGATTCCTACGGTTGGTTCCTCCGGGGCGATCTATGGGCTGCTGGCGGCGTATGCAGTGCTGTTCCCCGACCAAACCATACTGTTCGGTTTCTTGATACCCATGAAGTCGAAGTACTTCGTGATGATCATTGGCGCGATTGTGTTTCTCCAATCGTACTGGGCAGCGGTTGGTGGAAAAGGAAGCAACGTGGCGGTGATCGCTCATCTGGGCGGCCTCGTAGTTGGCTATCTCCTCCTGCGGGGTAAGAGATTACGGTCCCGGATGCAGACGCCAATCGAGGCAAGCTACAAGGGCTGGAAGTTGCGCCGGGCGAAGAAGAAGTTTGAAGTTTACTTAAGGAAGAAAGATTCCGATCGCAACCGATGGGTGAACTAGCGTTAATATTTACCGCAGAGGTAGAGTGCTATGAAGTTGAATAGTGTTCCCGCTGGGCTGATTGCTTTGGTCGCTGCGGCCGCGATATGCGTCCCAGTGCATGCCCAGGATCCGACGGCGGCTCCGACCGATTCGGTCGCAAAGCCACGAAAGCCGGCCTCAGACGCTCCTGAACCGGAGAAAGCTCCGATCCCATCGGAGTACAAAAAGAAAGACGTACCGGCCGAGACGCCGACGTTCACGGCGAACGCCACTACCGTGTCGGTGGATGTCGCAGTGCTCGACGATAAGGGACGGTTCATACCGAAAATCCCGCGTGGCAATTTCCGCATAGCCGAAGATGGCGTGGCGCAACAGATTTCGGCGTTTGGTCAAAGCGAAGCGCCGATGACGATCTGCATGCTGATTGAATTCAGCGGGCGTTTCCAGCAGTTTTGGAGTTACGGTTGGAATGAAACGCTGCAAGCCTCTTACGGATTTCTACAGACGCTGAAGCCGGACGATAACGTGGCAGTCGTCGCGTTTGATTTGCACGATACGATTTTGTCCGATTTTTCTCCGGATAAGAACAAAGCTTATGAAGCGATGTCTCGGCTACGGATTCCCGGGTTCAGCGAATCGAACATATTCGACGCAATGACGGATATGGCCGGGCGGATGTCCAACATCGAGGGACGTAAAGCGATTTTGGTGATAGCGACTGGACTGGACACATTCAGCAAACTCACGTTTGATAAGACGCGCAAAATGCTGCAAGAGGATGGTGTTCCGATTTATTCCGTCAGCATTCTCCAGATTGCGCGTGAGATGGCTGATGCCGCGGGAGCGATGGGGCCAATTCGGGAGATGGATTTCCTCCAGGCCGATAACGAGATGAAGACGTTTACTAGAGAGACTGGCGGACAGGCCTATTTTCCGCGGTTTCTGGGCGAATACCCATCCGTATTCAGGTCGATTGAAGATTCGCTGCGTAACCAGTATTCGATCGGTTATCACCCGACTAACACCGCGCGCGATGGCAAATTCCGCCGTATCAAAGTTCAATTGGTGAACCCCGAGACCAACGAGCCTTTGAAGATCACGAACGAAAAGGGAAAGCCGATCAAGTACAGCGTCATTGCGAAGGCAGGGTACACGGGTCCGCGCGAAGTCGAATAAGGCAGAGCGCATCGTTATCGCTGAGCAGCCCGCAACTCTGTCAAGCTCTCAATCTCCTGAACAATGAGCCCGATGCGCACCGGTTGACAGAGCTAATGCACGTCTGCTAACTTCGCACTGGTCCGAATGAGAGATCCCGCCTCAAAACGCGAACAGAACGCGGCCCGCATATTGCTTGTCGAAGACAATCTGGATGGGATTCTGGTCCGGCGATGTTTGCTGGAAGAAATAGGCTGCACGGTGGTAACGGCTCGCACAGGCTGTGATGCATTGGCGAAATTCGAAAACGAAGAACCTTTCGATTTAGTCGTAACGGATTTCAGAATGCCGCAGATGGGTGGGGCGGAACTTGTCATGCATTTGCGAGAGCAGGGATACCAGCGCCCGATTATATTAGTGAGTGGTTTTGCGAACACGCTCGATTTACAAAAGGAAGTGCCCGGCGCGACGGTAGTGATTCAGAAGAGCGCGAATGAAGCCGTGCATCTGACGCGTGCGGTGAAGAAGTTGCTGATTCCGAAGAAGCCTATGGGCTCGTTGGGCTCGAAAAGCGGGAAAGACCAGACTGGTATTAAGGGGAAGAGTAATAAATAGGTGCGAGCTCCGCGATCGGCCAAGTGCGCTCTCGTTATATTAGGACAACATGGCAATTTCGAGAGCGGCAGCAGTTTGCGCCTGCTGTGCGCTCGTTTCGGTTTTTCCGCGATTATCTAATTCAGAGCCCGCAGGGCAGACCAGTCATACAAAGTCCCGGCAAAGAGCGGCGGCGAGGCCAGCGCTGCTGCGGTCCCTCACACTGCGCGAGCGCATTGCGCAGTTAATTGTTGTGCGCGCGTACGGAGACTACCCAGGCAGCGATAATCCGGAATATCGTACGCTTTGCCGCTGGATTGAAGAGGACCGCGTAGGCGGGTTTATCGTAGCGAACCGAGTGCGCGATGGCGTGGTAATCAATGCGCGCCCTTTTGAGATGGCAGCGTTTATCAACCATCTGCAACGGGCAGCGAAGACCCCTTTGCTCGTGGCTTCTGATTTCGAACATGGCGCATCGATGCGCGTTTCGGACACAGCAAAGTTTCCCTACTTAATGGCCTTCGGAGCGGCCCACGATGAAGCGGCGGTGCGGGAGTTGGGTCGGGCAACGGCTCGGGAGGCGCGGAGTCTGGGAGTGAATTGGGTGCTCGCGCCGGACGCAGATGTCAATAACAATCCCGATAATCCGATTATTAATGTGCGCTCGTTTGGGGAAGACCCGCAAGCTGTGGCCGCTGATGTGGCGGCATTCATTGAGGGAGCGCACGCGGATTCGCAGAGCTACGTTCTGGTCTCCGCCAAACATTTTCCGGGACATGGAGATACGGCTGAAGACAGCCACATTCAGTTGGCAAAGCTCGATGAGCCGAAGGATCGGATGGAATCGGTGGAACTGGTTCCGTTTCGTGCTGCAATCGCGCATGGCGTGGATTCGATTATGACCGCCCACATGACCGTACCAGCGTTTGAGACCGAACCGATACCAGCAACGGTTTCGCGCAACGTCTTAACGGGGTTGCTGCATGAGGAACTCGGATTCAAGGGCATCGTTGTAACGGATGGAATGGACATGGCCGGCCTAGCCGCGCTCTACTCGCCCGGCGAGGCGGCTGTGCGTGCGATTGAGGCTGGGGCGGATGTCTTGTTGATGCCCTCGAATCCAGAGGCGTGTATTCATGCGCTGCTCGCGGCGGTGGCAAGCGGGCGGATATCGGCGGCGCGCATAGATCAAAGCGCTATCAAAGTGATGGCCGCGAAACAGAAGCTTGGACTGTTTCGCTCAAAGTTGGTGAACCTGGACGCGATCGCCGACGATTTGGAAGAGCCGCGGCTCGATCAGATCGCGCAGACGGTGGCCGACCGCGCCGTGACCTTAGTTAAAGATGATAAGCAGATGTTTCCCTGGCCCGGCGGAGACGGCGCGTGTTTGGTGGTGATCGGCGAGGGACCGTTTTCAGAACGAGGGCGAACGTTGGCATCGGAGCTGCGGAAGATGGCGCCGGGCGTAAAGGTCTACGTTGCGAATCCCGACGTGCCGGACGAAGTTTTGAGCGCCATTGCGGCGAGTACTACGCAATGCAAGCAGATCTATGCGGCTGCTTTTGTGACAGTCGCGGAATATCGCGGGAGCGTCGGACTGCAAGGCGGCTTAAACAATTTCCTGAACGCACTGGTGCACGGGCCGGTACCGGTGGCGCTGATTTCTCTCGGTAATCCATATCTGTTGAGAAGTTTCCCTGATGTGTCCGCATATGCGGCGACCTTCAGCACAACCGTGACTTCGGAATTAGCGGCCGCGAAGGCTATTTTGGGCGAAATCGCAATTGGGGGAAAGATGCCGGTATCGATACCCGGATTTGCGAAGATAGGCGACGGATTAACGATTCCAGCAAAGCAACAGACGCGGGCTTCGACGGTGAGAGTGGATAGGTGATGAACGACCGAGCGGATATAGGGATCATCGGCGGCAGCGGACTGTACTCAATGCCCGGCTTTACGGCCGAACGCGAAGTCTATCTGGAGACGCCATTTGGGGAACCATCGGACCCATATGTGGTGGGCGAGTTAGAAGGGAAGCGAGTCGCGTTCCTGGCGCGGCATGGGCGCGGGCATCGCATCTCCCCATCGGAACTTAACTTTCGGGCGAATATCTACGGGATGAAAATGCTAGGTGTGCAGCGTATTTTGTCGCTGAGTGCGGTGGGTTCGCTAAAAGAGGAGCATGCGCCGTTAGACTTCGTGATTCCAGATCAGTTTTTCGATCGCACGCGGGGGCGAATCTCAACATTTTTCGAACGCGGCATTGTGGCCCATATTAGCTTTGCGGACCCCATATGTCCGGAACTGGCGAGCGCTGTCGCGGAAGTATCCGGAGAGTTGGGCATTCGGAGTAAGCGGGGTGGTACATATCTTTGCATGGAGGGCCCGGCGTTTTCGACACGCGCGGAGTCAAATATATATCGCTCCTGGGGTATGGACGTAATTGGCATGACGAATTTGCAAGAGGCAAAGCTGGCGCGCGAGGCCGAGATTTGTTATGTCACTGTGGCAATGGTGACCGATTACGATTGCTGGCATGAAGGACATGATGCCGTAACGGTTGACCAGATTATCCAAACATTGACGCAAAATGCAGACAATGCGCGGCGATTGGTGAGAAAGGTAGTTGGACACATGCCGATGGGCAGAACGTGCGCATGTGGATTTGCATTACGGCACGCAATTTTGACTGACCGGGCGATGATTCCGGCGGAAGTCAAAGACAGGTTGGGACTGCTGATTGGCAAGTATCTCAGCGCGTGAATTGGCGGAACAGATTCTGGCGAGCTGCCTGCGGGATGGGACGTGGCCAGGGCGTGCACTGGACGGACTGATCGAACGGGCACTTGATGAAAACGAACTGGTTGCCTCTTTCGCAAGCCGGGCGCTCTTCGGCGTCTTGATTGAGCGGCTCGGCGACCTTTTTGAGCCTTCGCTTTGTGATCTGTATGCGCGCATTTTCTCGATCGTCATCTCCCGGGCAATGCCCGAATACTCGGCTGACGCACTGTTGCTTCGGTATCGGCAGATCCGGCGAGAGCGCCGTTTCGCCGGTGGTGAAGTGCGGCGCGTTTTTGTGTTATCGCGAGTGACTTTGGGCGCCGATGTGGCGGTGACGAGTGTAGCGCTCGCGGCAGCGAAGGAGCGATTCCCGGAGGCAGAAATTTACCTGGTTGGTCCGGAAAAGAATTCAGAGTTGTTCGCCGTGGACTCGCGTATCAACGCGCTTCCGGTAGCTTATATGCGATCGAGTTTGCTGATGGATCGTTTGGCGGCGGCGAGTGAGTTGAAGACCCTGATCGACGAACCGACAACGATCGTGATTGATCCGGATTCGCGTTTGACGCAATTGGGATTGATCCCGGTGTGCGATGATGCGCGCTATTTCTTCTTCGAGAGTAGGGCGTTCGGAGGTGAATTAGATGCGGGACTGCCGGAGTTAACGGCGGAGTGGTTATCGGAAGTGTTCGATGTGGGACCGGCGCGATCCTATGTCGCGCCCGAGCCGCGCGAGCGGATAGCGGATATCACGGTGAGCTTTGGAGTTGGAGAGAATCCGGACAAACGGCTGGGGGATGACTTTGAGTTTCGTGTGCTGTCGGCGCTGCTCGCTCTTCAAAAGCCAATTCTGCTGGATCGTGGGATAGGCGGCGAAGAGGCTGCGAGGGCGACTGCGCTGGCGGAGCGGCTGGGCTTTCCCGAACAACTGCATTTGCACGACGGGAGTTATGCGTCGTTCGCGAGCCACATTATCCAGAGCCAATTCTATGTCGGTTACGACTCGGCCGGTCAGCATGTGGCGGCCGCGGCCGGCGTGCCGCTGGTCTCGGTGTTTGCAGGATATGTGTGCGAACGAATGTTTTCACGATGGCGGCCGCGCGGCCAGAACGTTCAGGTGATCCCGGTGGATGAAGGGAGCAGGGATAGCGCCTTGGATCGAACGTTGGAGGCAATTGAGCGTGCGTTCGCCGGGTGAACGGCCTCGGACTTGTTGGCGATAAGGCCGGCATGTTGAGATTTACGAATGATGTCCGAATTTCCGAGCTTCGATCTAACCGGGCAGATCGCTCTTGTCACGGGCGCCGCGAAAGGGCTGGGCCGAGCCATCTCATTGGCTCTCGCAAACGCAGGCGCTAACGTCGCTCTTGGGTTTCGCGATCTCGGAAAGTCCGGCGATGTCGCAAAAACGATCGAAAGTATGGGGCGCCAAGTTCTGCCGCTCCAAATGGATACCTCAAAACTCGATCAGATTCATAACGGTATCGAGAGCGTAGTGGAACAGTTTGGGCGTATCGACCTGCTGGTGAACAATGCTGGGATTGCTCCCGTCAACCTGGCCGAAAATGTGAACGAAGAAGACTTCGACCGAACGCTGGCTGTCAATTTGAAAGGGACCTTCTTTGCCTGCCAATATGCGGCCCGTCACATGATTCGCCAGAAGAGCGGAAGCATTGTGAACATGGGCTCACAAGCCGGTTTCGCCGCGCTCCCTTCAGAATCCGTGTATTGCATGACCAAGGCCGGAATTGCACATTTGACGAAATGCCTGGCTGTCGAGTGGGGTCAATACGGCATCCGCGTAAATGCGGTCGCGCCCACTTTCATCCGGACGCCCGGGACCGAGCCCGCCCTTTCCGATCCTGCTTTCGAAGCGGATGTAATCGAGAGAATCGCGGGACTACATCGAATAGGTGAGCCGATGGAAGTAGCGGGCGCAGTGGTGTTCCTTGCGTCGCCGACGGCTTCGCTCATTACCGGCCATACGATATTGATTGACGGCGGCTGGACCGCTCGTTAGCCAGGCTCGTGCTCGGTCGGGCCAGAAGGCGGCGCTTGTGATGCATCTGATATTTGGACTTTCATTAGCTATTCTCGTGAAGGCATGAGATCTGAGACCGTCTCGTCGCCGTCAATGTGGCCGCTTGGCATTGTTCTGGCCGGGCTCGCGGCCGTGTTTATTCCTGCCGGCTCGATTTTCCTGCGGCACTATGCCGTCCCAGTCTCCTCCGCGGTCGGGATTTATGTTTGCTTTCTGGTCTTGTGCTTTTATGTAATTGCGCTCGCAATGCCGGCTGGACGCGCGCTCTTCGGGTCAGTGCTCGGAACCAAATATAAGCACATCGTGTTGGTTCTGCTGCTTGCGGCTCCTTACATTGAGTATGCCGTCGGAACACACGATTTCCGGTGGTCGGCATTGCTTCGTGTGCTCGCGATTCCGAGTGCGGTTATAGCAGTCTACACGTTCTTGCCGGTTCGCAACAATCATAACTTCACATGGCAGGACGCGCTTGTGGGCGCGTGGCTGCTTGTGGTGGTCCTGTTTCAGGGATTCAAAGGTATCTGGAACGTCCCGACCAATCTTGATTTCATGGGGCGTTTGTTCATCACGAGCCTCGGGGCCTTTTCTTGGATCTATGTCCGACCCGTTCCTTCCCTTGGCTACAACATCACGTTCTCCAGAAAGGTCCTCAAGGCGGCCGGGTTGAATTTCCTACGCTTCGCGGCGATTGCAATCCCTCTGGGATTGGGTATGCGGTTCATTTCGTGGAACCCGCGCTGGCATGGAGCAACTCAATTCGCGCTCGACGGAATCGAGATCTTCCTATTCATTGCCCTTCTTGAAGAGCTGTTTTTTCGAGGTTTCCTACAGACTCTGCTAACGCAGTCATTCCGTTCCTGGTGGGTGGGCCAACTCGTTGTTTCATGCCTTTTCGGGCTATTCCATATATTGCATGCGCCGTTCCCGAACTGGCGGTACGTATTGCTCGCATCGATAGCGGGGTGGTTTTACGGATCTGCATATCGTAACGGCGGCACCATCTTTGGCTCCGCAGTCGTACATGCAGCAGTTGATACGCTTTGGCGAACGTTCTTCACCAGCGGATGACGCTTGCGCATCAAAAGGCTGCAGATGTTCTCAAGCGAGCGCTCAGTTGTGCGATATCGGAATGCAGCGGACGGTCGTATCCCAGAAACGGTGAAACGTTCCGTACGAATAACGCGAGTTTGCACGAGGATTTCGCGAAATCCGGCCCCTCGAACCCGTCACATATGTCGAGGCCCTGAACCATCACAAGGGCTTCGATCGCGAGCAGATCATAGAGATGATCGATGAGTTCCGCCGTGCGGCGCGCTGCCATGGTTCCCATACTGACAACGTCCTGGTTATTCGCGCTTGTCGGAATGGATTGGATAGACGCTGGAACGCACTTTGAACGCATTTCCGCCACAATTCCGGAGGCCGTTAACTGCACGCCCATAAAGCCACTATGAAGACCGGGCTGATTGACGTGCAGGAAAGCTGGTAGGCCGCGATTCAGACTCTCATCTGTAATCCGGGCAATCCTCCGCTCACTGTGGACCGCCATCTTCACAATCGCCGTCATGAGAGCATCCGAGGCGAATGCAACATGCTGTCCGTAGAAGTTGCCGCCATGCAGGACTTCATCGTCCAAGAAGATGGGATTATCCGTTACCGAGTTCAGCTCGACTTCCACGATGGTCTTGTGAAAAGTAAGGACGTCTGCGATCGCGCCAAAGATCTGCGGCGCGCAGCGAATCGTGTATGGATCCTGCGGCGCCAGGTTACCGGGCGAAACGGAAGACGACCGGAACATCTCAGGTCGAACAAAGCGTGCCTTTCGCCCCTGCAACCTGCGGGAGTCAGCGCATAGACGGTTCAACTCGGCCGTTGCCCACTGTTGCCCCGCGTGGGGTCGAACCTCTGCAAACCGAGGGTCGAAAGCCTCCCGCTGTCCCTCCATAAGCTCGGCGTAGAGCACGGTGTTTCGCATCGCTAAGTGCAATGCGCGCTGCGCATCACTGGCATTCAGTGCGGCAATGGCAGTCATTGCCGATGTACCGTTGACGAACGCCAGGGCTTCCCGGTGTTCGGGGGTCAACGGTCTTAGGCCTGCAACGCGGAAGGCGTAAGCCGCAGGCGTTCGATCGCCATTAAACAGGACGTC
>DATBEF010000022.1:0-4498 GCA_036269625.1 Bryobacteraceae bacterium
AGGAGCTTGATAGTAGCGGTGTCCCGTATCTATGGGCTGTGGTCGAGGATTCCAAAGGCAATCTGATCTATGGGGGCGGTGCGCCAACCGCCGCCACGACTAAAGTTTTCGAACTTGGTCCGCATGCGAAAAAGAGCAAGGTGCTGGCGGAACTCACTGGACTCGAGGTGCACGCGCTGGCTGTGGACTCGCGAGACCGCGTCTATGCCGCAGTGATGCCGGATGCCAAGATTTATCGGATTGAGTCCGGAAAGCCCGTTCTATTCTTTGATCCCAAGTGCAAATATATTTGGGCCATGCAGTTCGATAAGGCGGGAAACCTGTTTGTCGCGACCGGAGACGCAGGCATTGTCTATAAAGTGACTCCGGACGGGCAGGGCGCCGAATTTTTCCGCACACAAGAGACGCATGCCCGGTCCATGGCAATGGACGCGGACGGTAACCTGATCGTCGGTACGGAGCCTGATGGTTTGATCTTCCGTGTGACTCCTGCCGGCCAAAGCTTCGTTCTGTATCAGACCAGTAAGCGTGAGGTGACGGCGGTCGCTGTTCACGAGGGCATGATCTATGCCGCGGCTATGGGGAGCCGCCCAACCGGCAGCGTTTCGCTGAGCGGTCCGCTTCCGGTGCTTCCGCCGACTACTCCGGCCCCGCCGGCGTCTCCTGGGGGACCAACCTCGGTCCGCATCGCCGCAGCGCCCGCTGCGCCACCCGCGATAGGCTCGATAAGCGCTTCGGTAGCTGGAGGTTCGGAAGTGTACCGCATTGAGAAGGACGGCTTTGCTGAACCAATCTGGAATTCGTCCAGCGACCTGGTCTATGCCATAGCATTCGATGGTAATGGCAAGCCGCTTCTAGGCACAGGCAACAAGGGCTTAATCTACCGCATAGATTCCAACCAGCTCTCGACACAACTGTTGAATGCCCCGCCCACTCAGGTCACCGGTCTTCTGCAAGGACGCAACGGAATGGTCTATGCAGTGACCGGTAATGTCGGAAACCTTTATTCCATCGAGCCCGGCGCCGAACCGAGCGGCACCTTTGAAAGCGATGTTTTGGATGCAGGCGACTTCGCATACTGGGGCAAGGTGCATCTCACGGCTGAGACGCACAACGGAAATATCAGTGTGGAGACGCGAAGCGGCAACGTGAATCGTCCGCAGGAGAACTGGAGTCCCTGGAGCAAAGTGAACGTGACTGCGCTGGGCGGCCAGATTAATTCGCCTGCTGCGCGGTTTTTGCAGTACCGATTGGTCGTCAGTAGCGGCGGAAGTGGCGAATCGCCCGATCTCAGTGTCGTGGAGCTGGCGTATCTCCCGAAGAACATTGAGCCCCGGGTGACGGAACTCGAAATGGCGCCGTACAACTATAAGCAGCAGCCGACGAACCTGAGTCTGGAGCGTAACGTTATGGCTTCGGGGTCGCCGGCGAGTCTCACCCTGCCGGGTGTGGGCCGAAAGAAAGCGCCAACCGTTCCGAGTTTGGAAAGTGTGGCCGGCAGCGCTACTTTGCAATACAGCAAAGGGTATCTGACCGCACGTTGGGCGGCCAGCGATCAAAATGGTGATCCTCTGGTGTTCAAAGTTGAGATCCGCAGTAAGGGCGGTTCTGAATGGCGTGTGCTCAAGAATGACCTGCAGGACCATTACTACTCTTTCGATACGACTGCCTTTCCGGATGGTGAATACGTGATGCGCATTTCGGCAAGCGATGCGCCCGGCAACACGCCGCAAAATGCGCTGACATCTTCAATGGAAAGCGACCCGTTCACGATCGATAACACTCCGCCCGAAATTCTCGACGTTACCGAAGCAGGTGGATTCGTAAAGTTCACGGCGAAGGACGCGTTGACCTGGGTCGCTAAAGCCGAATATTCAGTCGACGGCGGCGAGTGGATCACGCTCGATCCCGTTAACAAGGTCACCGATTCGCAGAGACTCGAATATCAAGTCGCTGCTAAGCCGGGAGAACTCCTCGCCGTGCGCATTTTTGACGAGAACGACAATGTGACCGTTAAACAGTTCGGCGGAAAATAAGCGTCACTCACTCATATCTAAGCGCGTGCATCGGGTCGATGCGGCTGGCGCGGAGGGCGGGGACAAAACCGGCCAGTCCCGCAACCACGGCAAGCGTCAAGGTAGCGAGAGATACGGTCGGGAGATCGTGCGGTGCTAGTCCATAAAGCTGGCTCTTTGCTAAACGGCCGAGCGCGATCGCTATCGGTAGGCCGACGCCGATGCCGATTGCGATCAACAACAGCACTTCGCGCATGACCATCCACACGACCGAGCCTTGAATAGCGCCAAGAGCCATGCGGATGCCGATCTCGCGCGTGCGGCGACCTACAGTGTAGGCCATCACTCCGTATAAACCGATCACCGCGAGTAACGTCGCCAATAATCCGAAAACTGAAGAGAGACTTGCGACCAGACGCTCAGTCCGGAGTGAGTTGTCGATTTGTTCATTGGTGCTACGCAGATCGTAAATGGGAATGTTTGGATCGAGCTGTCGCACTTTTGCGCGCAGAGCGGCGGCGAGCTGCTGGGTATCCAAAGTAGTCCGGATGTACACGGTCATGAAGCCTATGTACTTGTCGGCCAGATAGGGAAGAAAGCATTGTGGCGGGATCTCATCGCGCAAATTCGTATATTTGATATCCTTCACGACGCCTATTATCTGAATGTCGGTCTTGGTCCCGGGATCGGAGCCCATCCCGATGTGGAGGCCGACGGGATCGCGGCCTTTGAAGAACTTCTTGGCGAAAGCTTCATTGATCACGGCCATGTCGGGAGTGAACCGGTCGGGATCGGGGCCATGAAAAATGCTGTTGGTGTCCTTGAGGGTGAAGTCGCGGCCGCTGAGGATGGGAACGTGCAAAGTATCGAAATAGCCGGGGCTGATCCAATTCATATAAGGCTCGGCGCGTTGGCCGGGCGTTGCCGCGCTGTAGCCTTCAACAGTCATGCTGTTATCCCACTCGTTGTCTTCAAGAATACGCACGCGCGCTAACGCCACGGCTTGCGCTCCAGGAATCGTGCGCAGATCGTCTGTGAGCTGGCGGTAGAAGATCTTCGTCCGTTCCGGCGTATAGCCGTTCAAGGCGGGATCCATGTTGAATCCGATGAGGCGCTCGGCGGGAAAGCCGGGACCGACATTGCGCAGATTAGAAAGAGTGCGCATGAAGAGACCCGCCGCGATGAGGAGCAACAACGATAACGCGACCTGCACGCCAACCAGGCACTTACGTAACAGAACGTGCCCGCCAGACAACACCGAGCCCGCCTGATCTTTGAGCGTCGGAGCAACGTCCGCTTTCGACGCCTGCAAAGCCGGGACAAGGCCAAACAGAATCGTGGTCAGCACCGTTACGCCAAGCGTAAACGCGAGAATGCGAGCGTCGGGTGTAGTGGAGAGCACGCCATCCTGAGCGTCGGCGGATAAATAAGCCTTGAGCAGCAACTGATCCGCCCACCAGGCAAGCGCGAGGCCGGCGGCCGCCCCGAGAAGGGAGAGCAATCCGCTCTCAATCAACAGCTGCCGCATAATTCGGACACGCCCTGCACCGATGGCCAAGCGTATCGCCATCTCCCGGCGCCGGGCGGAAGCACGGGCGAGCATCAAATTGGCAAGATTAGCGCAAGCCATCAAGAGAACAGCGCCGGTGATGCCAAACAGAACCCACAGCGGCGTTGCCAAGTGCTCGCGTAGATAACTTCGTCCCTGCGATCCGGGGAGCAGTTGCATCCAGCATTTGAGAAATTCGGCGCGGTCATATTGAGAGGCATTCCGAAAGGCCGGCTCCCGAACTTCCATATCGAGCATGCTGTGCATCATTGGTTGAAGCGACGCTTGGGCCTTCTCTCGCGTAATACCGGGTTTGAGGCGGCCGAACGCATTCACCCAACGTTGGCGGCGATTGTCCATGTCGTCCCAGTTGGGCGTCATGATCTTCTTCATTGCAATCGGGACGAATATCTTGGGCTTGAAGCCGAGTTGCACGCCATCGAAACCTTGTTGCGCAACACCAATGACGGTCATGTTGCGGCCGTTAATCACCAGGGTTTTACCGATCATGTTCCTGGCGGCCGCGAACCGTGTTTTCCAATAGTCGTAGCTGAGCACGACCAGCGGATGGCCGTTGCGTACCCGGTCATCGTCCGCGGTGAACGTGCGTCCGAGCGCAGCGCCCACTCCCAGAACGGGAAAGTAATTGCCGGAGACCAGTTCCGCGTCGATGCGCTCAGTGTGATTGCCGTACCCCAAGCTGGCGTCCAGCGCATAGCGGCAAAACATTCCTGTAAAGACTTGGTTGTGGTCGCGGAAATCGCGATACATCGGGTAGGAGATCGCATTTTCCCCGTTATTGCCGCCATAATGGTGGCCGCGCATGGTGAAGAGGACTAATTGCTGGGGATCTTTCACCGGAAGGAGCCGTAGCATTACCTGGTCAAGCAAGGTGAAGATTGCCGTGTTGGCGCCGATTCCGAAAGCGAGCGAA
>DATBEF010000065.1:0-16435 GCA_036269625.1 Bryobacteraceae bacterium
CAGCGGTCTCAGGGCGAACTCGTCCAGGGAACGCTCGACATGCTGATTCTCAAAACGCTTCTCCGCGGCGCTATGCACGGCTACGGCATCGCGCAGTCCATCCAGCAAGTCTCTGAGGAAGTCTTGCGCGTTGAAGAAGGATCATTGTACCCCGCTCTCCATCGGCTCGAACTCGACGGCATGCTCGACTCCGAGTGGGGCCAGTCGGAAAATAATCGCCGGGCGAAATATTACCGTCTCAGCGCCCGCGGAAGGAAACACCTCCAGGCCGAGGCCAGCAATTGGAGGCGCCTGAGCAACGCGATCGCGCGTGTCATGGAGGCAACATGAGCAGAATTGGCAAAAAGCTTCGTACCTTTTGGCGCCGCCGTCAACTGGATCACGACCTCCAGGACGAGTTGCAGTTCCACCTCGACATGAAGGCCAACGAAACCGGTGACCGTTTGGAGGCCCAACGCCGAGTCGGCAACGCCACCGCCCTGAAAGAGGCCTGTCGCGAACTGTGGAGTTTTGCGAAACTCGAAAGCTGGTGGCAGGATGCTCGCTACGCTGCGCGTATGCTTGCTAAAACTCCGGGCTTCAGCGTCGTCGCAATCGTCGCGCTAGGGCTTGGCATCGGTGCCGACACGGCCGTTTTCACCATTGCCAATGGCGCGTTCTCATGGGATTTGGGACTCGATCACCTGGACCGAATCATGCTCGTCGGCTTCACTGACGTTTCCCACAACCGGGGATTTGGCGTATCGTATCCCGATTTCCGCGATCTTCGTTCACAGACCAAATCGCTCGCCGGATTGGCCGCGTACCAGTTCGTACCCGTGAATCTAAGCGACACTAGAATCCTTCCGGAACGCTACTGGTGCGCCATATTGTCGGCCAACGGGTTCTCCGTATCCGAACAGAAGCCCTTACTCGGCCGCGTCTTTACAACAACTGACGAGCGCCCTGGCGCGCTCCCAACTGTCGTACTGAGTTACAACATCTGGCAAAGTCGATATGGAGCGGACCCGGCGATTCTCCACAAGACCATTCGCGTGAACGACGTGCCCAGGACCGTAATCGGCGTCATGCCGCCTGGTAAACGATTTCCGGAGGAGGCTGACTTGTGGACGCCGCTGGTTCCGGACGCTCAACTTGAACGGCGAGACAATCGCAGCGTAACGCTGTTCGGCCGGCTAGCCAATAGCGTCAGCGTGGGCGCAGCCAGGGCAGAGTTAAGCACGCTTACGAGCCGTCTTGCGAAGGAATATCCAGGAATGGATAAAGGCCTTACCGCCGACGTGCAGCCGATTGCGCGAATCACCGGGGCTTACAGCATGCGGCCGATTTTCGCCGCACTGTGGTGCGCCGTCGGTTTCGTCCTCCTGATTGCCTGCGCCGACGTTGCGAATATGTTGCTCGCCCGGGGCACTGGGCGCCTGCGCGAAATTTCCATTCGCGTGGCCATCGGCGCAGGCCGGGCTCGCGTTGTCAGGCAACTGCTCATCGAAAGCGTCACCCTGTCCCTTGCTGGTGGATTCTTAGGTTGGTTGGTTGCGCTTGGCGGACTCCGTTGGTTCGATGCGGGGACAAACGGCTTGACGAAGCCTGTGTGGCTCAATCTATCGCTGGATAGAACTGCGTTCACATATCTTGCTGTCATTTCCATCGCAACCGGAATTATTTTCGGACTGGCGCCGGCCCTTCGTCTCGCCAGCGTTGACGTTTACACAGCGATGAAGGATGGCGGTTATGGAGTGGCCAGTGGCCGGCGTACCGTCTCCATTGCCAATCTGCTCGTCACGCTTGAGATGGTGTTGTGCATCGTCTTATTGGCTGGAGCCGGACTGATGATTCGCAGTACCGTGAATCTCTACGCCGCGCCTTTGGGCGTAGACACCTCCAGCGTGCTCACGATGCGCGTGAATCTTTCGGAAGCCAAATACCCATTGCCGGGAGATCAGGTCGCGTTTCATCGTGCATTGAAGACTCGCTTAGATTCACTGGCCGGCGTTGAAGCTTCCGGAGTCGCTTCCCGCCTCCCATTAGGAGGGTGGAATTCCTTCTCTTATCAGTTGGAGGGCGCTCCCTCCGATTTGGAGCGCTCCCCGCTTATTGGGGCCATTGTCGGGAGTCCCGGCTATTTTCGAGTTATGCGCGTGACGCCTCGCCTCGGACGCTCATTCACCGAATCGGATGGAATCTCCGGGCCCCCTGTGGCTTTAGTGAATGAAAGCTTCGCCAGAAAGTTTTGGCCCACCGACATCGCGCTCGGCAAACGTCTCCGCCTAATCGAGAATCAAGCCGCTCAGCCGTGGCTCACGATAGTTGGCGTTCTGCCAGATATTCTTCAAAATTTCCGCAGCCCTCTCGAGCGCGAACCGCTGATCTACATTCCCTATACCGAAGATCCGCTGCGCGAAATGTTCGTCGTGGCAAGAACACGCGTGGCGCCTGGAACGCTCGCTGACGCGTTCCGTCGATCCTTGCGAAATATCGATCCGAATTTGGCGGCTTACGATATGCGCAGTCTGGAAGACCGATTGGCGCAGGCTCGACTTTCTGTAACTCTTCTGGGAGGCATGTTCTCCGTTTTCGCCGCCATCGCACTGGTGCTTGCCTCGGTAGGACTATACGCGGTCATTGCGCACTCCGTCAGTCAGCGGACCCAGGAGATCGGAGTCCGAATGGCCATGGGCGCTATGCGTCGCGACATTTTGCGGCTTATCTATGCGGAGGGTGCGCGTCCGATCGTATTAGGACTTGCGATTGGCTTGCCTGCCGCCTTCGGTGTGACCCATGTTTTGCGCATGGCCTTAGTAGGCGTCTCGCCAAGCGACCCGGTTACCTTCCTCTCAGTTGTGCTGGTTCTGGTGATTGCGGGCGCTCTCGGGTGCGCCATTCCCGCCCGCCGCGCCACGAAAGTGGACCCAATTGTCGCCTTGCGTTACGAGTAGATACCGATTCATCTCGCATCCGGCAACAGTCCTTTTTCGACAAGTACGGGCGGCCTGCGGTGATGGGTCGCCTGCTCATACGCGTATGCCCAACCGAGTAAGTCGCCGTCCTTCCACAGCCGGGCCGATATCTCCAAGCCGAACGGAAGACCGCCGGGATAGAATCCGCCAGGAACCACCACCGCCGGAACACCAATCATATTGACCCACCCTGTGTCGCTGTGAGGGCCACTACTAATCGTCCCGTCCTGCGGCATGGTCTCATCCGGCGGAGGCATCTGTGTCGCCGGGTAGACGAATCCATCGAGATGCAGGCGATCCAGTGCTTCGTTATAGGCATCGAGCGCCCGTTGCCTTGGGCCAAAAAAGTTGGCATTCGCTTGCGGATCGCTCTCGAGAATGGCTTGAGCCGAAGCCGGCCGATCTACCCCGCTAATAATCGTGCCAGGCAAAGGAGATCCGACGGCCTTCTGGTATTCGTCGGCTGAATGGTATTGCGAAGGACCATACTCGGCTAGGAACTTTTCTGTTCCTTCGCGGATGTAAGGCGCGGTGGCCACCCGAGAGACCGTTGCCGCAAAACTTTCAGGGAGAATGGAACCGTCGAAGATGACGGTGGCGCCCGCCGCCCGCAGCCCATCGAGCGCCTTCATAAAGGCCTCGCGTGTTTCCGGCCGCAGAGCTAGTCGAGCAGCTTCCCTGGCGGCTGCGACCTGGGTCGCGGACTCCGACGCCGGAATGCCTTGAAATGGAATGCCTGCTCCCTCCAGAATAAAAGCAGGAACGCCGAAGCGTTTTCCCTGCAACGCGCCCGCTTTCAAATACTGCGTATAAGGGCCGGGCTGAGCCTTCGCCGCGGAACCCACGGTTCCCGGATCCAGCGGATCTTCTCCAGCAATCACGCCAAGCGCAATAGCAGCATCGGTCACGTCGCGGGCTATTGGTCCGGTGTTATCAAGCAGCCAATCAAGCGGCGCAATCCCCGCAATACTCACCAGCCCCCGCGTAGGGAACACGCCTACCACGGAACTGGTCGCAGACGGCATGCGTATCGAGTTGCCCGTGTCGGTTCCATTGCCCAGCATCGCGTAATTTGATGTGACGGCGGTCACTGTGCCTCCCGAAGAACCGCCGGGACTGAAGCGCACATCGTAAGCATTTCCCGTGCGTCCGTACGCTGTGCTGCGATTAGTGTCGCTTGCCGCAAAATCCGGCATATTGGTCTGACCCAGAATCACCACGCCCGCCGCGCGCAGCTTCGCAATGATCGTTGCATCCTTGGGCGCGACCAACTCATGCCCAGGGATCATGTAGCCCTTCCATCCATCCGTAGTGATCAGACCCTTGATGCTGGTGTTCGCCTTTGTGACAATCGGCACGCCCCACATCGGGCCACGCACAAAACCGTTGCCGCCCGCCTTTGCTTCCGCGTCTTCGTTAGCCGCCGTAGCCAGAGCCCCGGGCACATCTAGGTTTTGCATCGCGCGATAGATCCCGTTGTACTTCTGAATCCGGGCCAGATACCAGTGAACGACTTCCGTCACCGTGTATTTATGGCCGCGGTACAACTCTTCCAACCGCGGAACGGTGACCTCCATCAGGTCGCGATCTATCGCTTCTTGGCTCGTCGTGGCCTGCGGCTGTAAACAGCCACTCCCGAGAATCGCCAGGGCGATGAGGAGATACCAACGATTGCCCCGTGTGTTCATTGGTATAAGATGCCGCGGGGCTAGTCGGCCATCGGTGAATTTACCGTGAACGTGAACAGAGTGTCTCCGGCTGGGACGAGTAGATATTGCTTACCATCCAACATGTATGTAATCAACCCGGCGCTGGGCGAATTAGTCAGTCCAGCGTGCCAAAGGATCTTGCCGTTCGCCGGATCGAAGGCGATAACGTTGTTCCCGTTGCTGGTGAAGAGCAGTTTGCCTGCAGTGCACAACGAGGACACCACGCCGTTACCGCTCGGCCACTGATGACGCCAGGCGGCTTTCCCGGTTTTGTAGTCTAGAGCGACCAGCGCGCCACCCTCGTTGCCGGCCATTCGATCGAGACCCGCCCAGCCTTCCGGGCGTTCGTCGGTATCCGTCAGATAAAACATGCTGTAGCTGCTGCTGGTCCCGACGTAGAGGAGACCGGTTTCTGGATCGAAGCTGGGCGCTGGCCAATTGGTTGCGCCGTTCGATGCTGGCGAGACCAGGACTCCATCTGTGGTCGGATATTTAGCGGGATTGCCGACGGGCGCGCCAACCGAATTGAAGCCTTTCGACCAGTTGAGGGTGCTGATGAAAGGCTTAGTGACCAGGTGTTCGCCGTTGGTGCGATCGAGCAGGAAATAATATCCGTTGCGGCTAGCTTGCGCGAGCAGTTTGCGGGGCTTACCTTCAAACTCGCCGTCAATCAGGACGGGCGTTTCGACAGCATCCCAATCATGCACGTCATGCGGCGACACCTGGTAATACCAGGCCATCTTACCGGTGTCTGGATTCATGGCGACGATGGAACAGGTATACAGATTGTCGCCTTTACGGCTCTTCTCGGCCATCACGGGATTCGGGTTGCCCGTCCCGAAATAGTAAAGGTTGAGTTCGGGATCGTACGTGCCGGGCATCCAGGTTTGCCCGGTTCCGTGTGCGGCGGCGTATTCGTCGGGCCAGGTGTCCATGCCTGGTTCGCCTTTCCGCGGCGTAGTATTGAATTTCCATTGCAAATCACCTGTCTCCGGATCGCGGGATTCAATGAAGCCTGGATTATCGAGATGATCGCCGCCGATTCCGACTAGGATGTGATTGCCCACAATAACCGGCGCAACGGTTGACGTGTAATCGAGCTTTGGATCGGCGATTTCGACCTTCCACCGAACTTTGCCCGTCGATGCCTCCAGGCTTATGAGATGGCTGTCCGGTGTTTCAAAAAACAGCCAGTTTTCATACATGCCGAGTCCGCGGTTGCCGATGGTGCTACCCGTGTTGGGTGGGTATTGGTAATGCCAAATTTGCCGGCCCGTATGAACATCGGCGGCCCAGACATTGTTCGGTGACGTGAAGTAAAGAATCCCATTGACTAGCAGAGGCGTCGATTTGACGGTGATGATGCCGGGACCATCGGCGCTCAATCGTGTGGACCAGGCGAGAGAAAGTGTATGAACATTCGAGGAGTTGATCTGAGTGAGCGGGCTGTAGCGGCGGCCCGAGTAATCGCCATTGAAAGTCGGCCACATGGTGGTGGGCTGTTTCAACAACGCGCTGGGATCGAGACCCTGTGCGGCAACAAGGCATGCCGCCGCAAGTAGACACAAAACCAAGCGCACAGTATAAAAACGACAGCAGTTCATTTCAGAGTTACCAGGTATGCAGTGACATTGTGAATATCGGAGTCGGAATACTTGCTCAGCAAGTCCGTGTGAGCCTGCAAGGGATCGGTGATTGAGATTGTCGGCGTGTTTCCATCGCGGGCGAAGGAATGAAACTGGCCTTGAGCGTCACGCAGAGAAACGTTGAAATCGTCGATGAAATCCAGAGTACCGGTGAAAGTTTCGCCTGAGGGCAAGGTGACTGTGACATTGCGCTTGTGATTGCGGCCGGTTTGCGGCTGCAGCCAGCGCGATTGTAACGAGAGCGCGTCGTATTTCTTGCCTATGCCGGCCAAATCCTTGTCGACAGAGTGGCAGCTGGCGCAATTCGACTGGAAGTAGAGTTCGCCCTTATGCGCATCACCGGTCACGACGTTCTGAAACGTGTAGGTCCCTCGGTGACCGGCGGCGTAGGTACGGGCGTGAAGCCAGGCAACGATGTCCGATATCTGCGGCTCGCTGAGGCCAAGTCGGGGCATCCCTTTATCAGGACGGCCTTCCCGGATGACAGGACCGATAAGAATTCCCTTCTCGTCGTCGAGAACCAGGACAGAGCGAATAAGATCCGGCGCGCCTGGACCGCCCTTACCCGCGACACCATGACAGCCCGCGCAGTAGGTAGCGAAAACCTTACCGCCTCGGTCAACGGCGGCGGGATCTTGCTTCGACCCTTCCAAAGCTGCGTTACTGATGTCTTTGGTTTGCGCTTGCCGTTTCTGCGATGGATCGAAGGTGGGTTCCTGCGCGGCGATCGGCAGTATCGCCAGGATGAGTAAGCAGGCCTTCCCGGCCTGCTTGCTGAATGAGTGCATCTTCAAAACATTTAAACAAATGCTGTTGAGGCTGTGAACGCGATCAGGACTGCACTTTTCGGATCACGCTTCCAAGTTTCGCCCGTTCCGCTGGCGTAGCCCGGATGTAATCACCAGTTGACCGCGAGGGAGGTTGCTTGCTCTGGCTCTGGGTCTGGCTCTTACTTGCGGCAATCTTCTCGGAGATAGCGCGGTTCTCAGCAATCCGAGCAGTGGTCCGCTCCGCGGGAGTCATCAGGTGAAATGGTTTGTTCATTTTTGGGCCTCCCTCTATCATCTCGCATCCGCCCTGTCGGATGCCGGTAAAAAAGCCAGCTTGCTCCACTGTTCTGCTATACCGCTCATGTAAGCTCCATCGCAGCCGATAACGTTTTAAACGAGTCGAATCTAGAAATGTTTGCATGGCTGGTGTGCAAAAGAGCTGTTCCTGTGCGGGACCCTAAGGTCGCGATGCCTTTCGCGATTGTGACCGTTGCCGCCCAGTACATGCCGGATTTGATGTCTGGACTAGCTGAAAACGTGCTGCGCATTTCTCGAAGAAGTGATTCTCCGACGAAATTGATTGTGGAGTGCCGGGCGGCCGCTCTGATCATTGGCGCTCTCGCCATGATCGGTTGTCTGGCGCTAAAGCGGGCCTATCGAGCGGGCATTCTTACCAGGGAAGATGTCGAGTTCGCACGTGACTCGATAATTCAAACGGCCATCGATGGCTTTGTAAAAGACCACCACCGTGTAGAGAAGTTCCGGATCATGCAATCAATGGGATTTCTGCCCGGCAACATTAGCCTGCAAGAGTACGAGTTATCGCTGGTAAGGCCTGTACTTAATGGTTTCGGCCAAGTTTTAAAGCAAGGCGGCAGCGCAGACAGGTTTTGGATTACAGAACTCGGTGACATGCTTGATGCCGCCAACGTGCCCCAAGCGTTTAGGGCCGCGGTTCTGGAATTCTTTTGGTTAGATTTTCAGCCGATGCTTCTTTCGGCGAAATCTGACATGGTTGCCGCGCTTCGTTAACCGTGTAGCCTCGGTTCCTGCACTCCCTTCCCAACGCCTTAGAATAAGATCGTTTAAAGGTGAAGAGATTGGCGATAGTGCCGGGGCCCGGATCAACCAGCAGGCGTCAGATGATGGCGTCGATGTTCGCCGCGGCCGCCTTCAGCCAAGCGCAGGAGATTGTCACGATTCGGGGCAAACGTCCGATGATCCTGCATAACGACCGGCCCGAGGACCTGGAAACGCCTGTCCATTACTTCGACCAATGGGTGACGCCGAACGACGTTTTCTTTGTGCGGCAGCATCTGCCTCGGCCTGTTGTTCAGGAATCTGGCTATCGGTTATCGGTCGGAGGCCGAGCGTCGCGCACAATTCAGTTATCCGTCAGTGACCTTCGCGGGCTGTCTCAGCACACAGTTCCTGCAGTTCTTGAATGTACCGGCAATGGCCGCGGGTTCTACCAGCCGCGAG
Organism: Bryobacteraceae bacterium; assembly: GCA_036269625.1. Classification (GTDB taxonomy): domain Bacteria; phylum Acidobacteriota; class Terriglobia; order Bryobacterales; family Bryobacteraceae; genus Bog-105. Next base: position 8,565 of record DATBEF010000065.1, read on the forward strand.
TTCCCGGAGTGCAGTGGGGGCGTGGCGCGGTTGGCAATGCAGAGTGGAGTGGTCCCAGACTGATTGACGTTCTCAAGTTGGCCGGAGCGGACCTGGAAGCGGCTTATGTCACGGCTAATGGTGTGGATGCCGGCATCGCGAAGACGCCCGATTTTATCCGGTCGTTGCCGATGCGCAAGGCCATCGATCCGAATACGCTGCTAGCCCTGAAAATGAACGGCGAACAGCTTCCCGATTTGCACGGATTTCCGCTTCGCCTGATTGTGCCTGGCTGGGATGGCACGAGTTGGGTGAAATGGGTAAATTCTCTATCGGTGGCGAATGAGCCGGATCGCGGATTTTTTATGAATCCCGCGTATCGTTACCCGAAACACCCGGGAGCGCCCGGTCAGCCGGTCGACCCCGCAGACCTGGCGGTTATCGAAGGAATGCCCGTCAAATCCTACATCACTGGTCATTTGGATGGTGACAAGATTCCTCTCGCGACAACCACGCTTCGCGGCATGGCCTGGGCGGGCGAAGAGCGCATTACAAGAGTGGACGTTTCAACAGATGGTGGAAGCGCCTGGAATGAAGCTCAACTTTCATCAAAAAGCCTTCCCTTCACGTGGCGCTTATGGACCGCGGAATGGCGGCCCTCAAAACCCGGGTATTACACCGTGATGTCGCGGGCGACGGACTCCGCCGGACGGGTTCAGCCCGTGGTTGCTGCCTGGAATCCTTCGGGATATCTCTTCAACGCCATCGATCGAATCGGCCTTGTTGTGGAGGGTGCGTGAGCAAAGTCTTGCCTACCATTGCCTGTCTCTTCGGAGCCGTCGCCGTCTCCTTTGCGGCCGATACTCCCGCGAGCGAAGCGGGAAGAAAAGCCGAGCAAAGATCCTGCATTCCGTGCCACAGTACTCGCCTGATTGATTCACAGCGCCTTTCCGCCGCGGCGTGGGCTAAGGAAGTAGACAAGATGATCGGTTGGGGCGCTATGGTTCCTGACCGGCAGCTACTGGTTGATTATTTGGCCTTGGAGTATAGCGACTCCAAGCCTATCCCCACTCCAGCCACTTCCGGGAATGGAGTCACCCACTAGATGAGACTTAAGCTCAAGGAGTATAACTATGCAACTCGGAATGGTCGGACTTGGAAGAATGGGAGCAAACATGGTGCGCCGGCTCCTGAAAGGAGGGCACCAGTGTACCGTCTTCGACATGTCGCCGAAAGCGGTGGACGCCTTAGTTCAAGAGAAGGCCACAGGAAGCGCCTCGCTGCGCGATTTAATAACGAAGCTCGAAAAACCCCGGGCGCTATGGTTGATGGTTCCAGCGGCAGTCGTTGACAACACCATCGCCGATCTCCTGCCCCATCTGGAAGCGGGAGACATCCTCATCGACGGCGGCAATTCTTATTACGTGGATGACATTCGCCGCGCGAAGGAGGTTGCCGCGAAGCAAATCCACTATGTTGACGTAGGAACAAGTGGTGGCATTTGGGGCTTCGAGCGAGGTTATTGCATGATGATCGGAGGCGAGGCTGAAGTTGTCAAACACCTCGATCCGATTTTCTCGACTCTCGCCCCGGGCGCTGGCGATATATCGCGCACCCCTGGCCGCCCCGAACACGACGGTACTGCCGAACAAGGCTACCTGCATTGCGGTCTGAGTGGCGCCGGGCATTTCGTCAAGATGGTCCACAACGGAATCGAATATGGGCTGATGGCCGCTTACGCCGAAGGTCTCGGCATATTGCGCGATGCCAACGTCGGGAAGCAGGAGAACGCGATTGATGCGGAAACGACTCCGCTGCGCGACCCAGAGCACTATCAATACGATCTCAACCTGCGGGACATCACCGAGGTGTGGCGGCGCGGAAGCGTGATCGCATCGTGGTTGCTCGACCTTACGGCAACCAGCCTGGTGAAGGATCCCAGTCTCTCCCAGTTTGCCGGGCGTGTGTCGGATTCAGGCGAGGGCCGGTGGACCATCAAGGCCGCTATCGACGAAGCCGTGCCCGCGCCCGTTCTTTCGGCTGCCCTGTACCAGCGTTTCAGCTCCCGCGGCGAGGCGGATTATCAGGATCGGCTGCTGTCTGCGATGCGTTTCGGGTTCGGCGGCCACTTGGAAAAAGCCGCCGGCAAATAGCGCCGGGACCGACTGCGGCAACAGCGTCGAGGTAGCGGATGCGGCGATCTCTGCGATGAGTGGAATGACCAGCCAGCCGAATCTCAATTCCATCGTGGCGGCGCTGGCGCATACCGAACGCGACACGGGCCGAATCGATGGGCCTGGGAGCGCGCTGGCCCGAGATCGCGGACGTAAACATCGCGTTCGGCAACATTATCAAAGTGACTCCTCCGAGCAGCCATTTGGCGATCTTTTTGGTCAGCCATGACACCGCTCTCATGAGCTACTTGATGTACCCGGACGTGTTTTCGAAATTCGATGCCGCCCGTTCTCAACATGGCGAGTTAGATGTACTGCCTACGCCCAATTCTTTTATGGATTGGAGCGGGGCTCGGAGGTGTCAATTGAGATCCAGCCGGGCAACACTCTGTTTATTCGATTATTGACCGTTGGGGATCCGCACCCGGACGGCATACGAACGGTATTTCTTAGAACTGAATGGACAACCGCGCGAAGTGATCATTCGCGATCGCTCGCTTGAAGCCGCCGTGCAGACGCTCGTCAGAAGGGGGATCCGGCCAAAGAAGGGGACGTTGGCGCTCCCATTCCAGGCGCGGTAATGATTGTTCACGTTGAACAAGGGGACAAAGTAGCCAAGGGCGAGCGCCTGTTCGTGATGGAAGCGATGAAGATGCAGACGGCGGTTTACGCGCCGATTGCAGGCACGGTGAAGCGACTCGCCGTCAGCCAGCGCCATAATGTGGAAGCGAGGGATCTGCTGCTGACCATCGAATAAAATGAGAACTGGCTGCCAAACGTGGGGCGTAGCTCAGTTGGATAGAGCATCAGCCTTCTAAGCTGAGGGTCACAGGTTCAATTCCTGTGCCCACCACTAACTTGAGAAGAACCATGACGATTGAACAATCCATCCTCGAAGTGGTCCGGGCGCTACCGCCTGAAAAGCAACAGGAGGTGCTGGAACACGCGGAACGCCTGCGACAGGAAACTAAGCCGACAATCCCCTCGAAAAGCATCAAAGCATTGTGGGCGGATCTTGGGATTTCCCTGTCAGCCGAGGAAATTGACGACGCACGCCGCGAGATGTGGAAGAACTTCCCAAGAGACGACATTTAGTGGCAGCGCTTGTCCTCGATACTCACGCAATTGTTTGGTATACGACCGGCGCGTCGCCGGGGCTTTCGTAAGGGGGTATCCAACTTTGCAAGCACCCGATCGAGTACTCGATGCGAATGGAAGGGGCTCCCCGAATGGGAAAGCGTCCATACTTGAACATTCGGCTGCTTCGGTTGCCAGTCGCTCCGCTTAATGTAGTCTGTCACTTCGAGTCCGTGGGCCAATTGGTCGGCGGCTATAGCTAAGTGGCATCGATATCGTTGCTGAAATCCCGAAGTGACTTCCACGCGCTGGTTAGGCTTCAAATCTGTCGCGAACCATTCCGTCACATCAACAACCTCTACGCGGGTTCTCTATGGCCGTCACCGGAGCCGAGCTCCTTCCAAATATCGTCCAGCAGAACGCCTATGATTTGGCGCTTCACCGTTCCAGAAGAAACTTGCGATACGCGCCGTTCTTGTAGGTGCTCCAGGCCGAGAAGCCCTTTCGCTCCTGAAATAATTCGTAGGCGAAATCGATGTTGGTCTTGCAGTCGAGCAGATCGCGCAGATTCAGCCCCGGGCGCTGCAGATGAACCGTGTTGATTTGGAAATAGCCCCAGTCGAGAGTGCCGTCGGAGTTGTAGTGATAAATCTCGCATTTGCCTTGCGGATTTTCCGCGCGCTGAATGGCTAATGCAATTCGACAGTTAGGTCCGAACTTGGCGCAGGCGTACTGCTGATACGCGGTTAGCGGTTTGCCTTGTTGATCGAACTGCGCTTCTTTGGACCCTTGTGTCGTAATGCGGCGCGCGATCACAATGGGCGACCGAAAGCTCAACACGATCGGCGATTGCAGATTGATTGTGTACTCCTGGTGAAAAAGAAAGACTCCGATCACCAGAAGCACGCCCAACCCCAAGGCGATTCCGCTCACGACAACGTTCAGCGACGCCGCATGCCGTGGCGTAGCGGCACGGCGCCTGCTTGGCTTAGGCTGCGGCCGCGGCAATCGTTTCGAGCTGCTTTCTGTGATTCAAATCGTGACCGGCGATAAGTTCGAGCATCCCTTCGAGTGTCATTTCACCGCGCTCGGGATGGCGAATGATCCGGGAGAATGCGCCTGCGTCCTGCGCCTTGAGAAACGACAGATTCCAGGTGCGGAGTGCCGTGAACGTCTCGAGCGCCATCTGTGGGTCTAGTGAATCGTAGCTTTTCGCCCACGATTCCTGGTCGAAGGGTTGGACCAGATGCGGATTCTCAACGAGCGCCTGCCGCATACGGAATCCGAATGCTATTTCGCAGTCGGCCAGATGGCACAGAATTTGGGCTGCCGTCCATTTTCCCGGGTGGTAACTGCGCCCGAGACCCGTGTCTCCAATACTTCCCGTCGCGGAGGCGAGGGCCAGCGGCGTTGCCTCCAATACATCCATATAATTTTGTCCTTCGAGGAACTTGCCGTAGGGGTTCACGTTATCGAACGTATCATGCGGCGGGCTTTCTGCGGAGCAGTCTACGTTTGGCTTCTGGCAGCTCGTCGTAGAGCGTTGTGTAGACAGCGTTCGTCCACCCAAATCCCGCCTCGTTGGAGCTGTATCCGAAGTGAATATGGGCGCTAACGTCTGAGTTAGCCGAGACCACGTCGTACTTCTCGACGATGCGGCCGCGAACATCGAAATCCCGCTGAATCATGGAAAGCCATTTCAGGGAGATTCTGTCGGCTTCCGTGTTGTAGCCGTATTTGCGCAGTCCTTCGACAGCGATGTATTCAAGCGGAGCCCATCCAAACGGCGAATCCCATTGATTACCGCTGACGACGATGCTGGTTTGAAGGCCGCCGGGGCGCTCGAACTTGGGCAAATTGGCGACAATGCGCGCGGCCTGCTGTTTTGAAGCGATGCCGGCCCACATCGGGTAGAAAGTGGTCAGGAACGGGTAGCGCCGAACATTTTTGGAGACGAAGTTGTAATCGTAATAGAGGCCGTCGCGATCATCCCACATTAATTCATTGATCTTTGCCGCGCGATGTTCAGCCCGCTGGCGCCACACAGGGTCCTTCAGGATCTCCGCGGATTGCATCTCCATCAGGTAAAGGAGAGTGTTCAGGCAGACCGGATCGTAATGAATGATGTCGATATTGAATGGACCGAAACGGTTGGATGGATCGAAACCAGATTCGCGCATGGAACGGTCGCCTTTGTAGAAGAGCGGCGTCACCGAGTCGGTTTTGCGATCGAAATACTGATTGACATCGTAGTCATCAAACGTATGTGTCTTGAAGTATTGCGCCACGAGCTGGTAATGGTTCAAACCTTCTTCATTGCGCTCGGCGGAGAGTACTTCGGGCGCAGGACCGTCGCCCAGATCGTAGTAGCGCGATAAACCGGTTTCGGGCGTCAGGTGAGGTTCGTTGGTCCAGAACGCGTAATACGGAGCGATGGCTGTCGCAGCATTGTCTAGCCATTGCTGATCGTGCGTTTTTTGGTAAACACCGAGCAGCATCTGGGTGAAGAATGGCGGCTGTGAGCGCGAGAGATAGTAGGTACGGTTAGCGTTCAGAATCCGGCCATAATTCCGGATCTCATAGACGAAGTTGTCGGCCATGTCGCGAGCGAGATCGAGATCGCCGTCGCGCAAGAGGCCTAGTTGAATGAAATAGCTATCCCAGCCGTACATTTCATTAAATCGGCCGCCGGGCACCACGTAGGGTTTGGGCAGATAGAGAAGGCCTGGCGTTTCGAGCGTTGTGGGGTCGGCGGGTAAGCTGCGGATTTCGATTTTTCCGAAATCTTCCGGCTTCATGGCGGCACGAAGGTCGGCTTCGACTGCAGCCTGGTGCTCTGTTGAGGCGATGTAGACGGGCCAACGGCCATTCGGCAGCGGCTTGAACTTCGGATCGACAGCGGCTTTGGCGATGCTGGCGTTGGAACGTGTCAGCGTGGTCCAGGTGCGGCGGATGTAATCGAAGATAGATCCGTAGTTAGGGTTGGGCGATTGCGCAGCGAGCGAAATCGCAGCAAGGGCGACGATTGCCGCAACGCGGTTTATCGCGAAATGCCTTTTCACAACGTGGTTAGGGCGCTGCATGAGCGCTATGTTACCGTGACGCAATGCGCAAGCTATTGCTGATGCTCCTTCTGGCGGTGAACTGTTTGGCCGCAGGCGGGAAGACGGAAATCTTGTGGGACCAGTACGGGGTGCCGCACATCTTCGCAGCTGACCGGGAATCGATGTTCTATGCACACGGCTGGGCGCAGATGCATAACCAGGCGAATCTGCTGCTGCAGCTTTACGGCGAGTCGCGAGGCCGGGCCGCCGAGTATTGGGGCGCATCCCACTTGCCGCTGGACCGGTGGTTGCAGACTAACGGGATGCCGGAACGGGCCAAAGAGTGGTACGACGCGCAGGACCCGACTTTCCGCACTTATATGGATGCATTCGCGCGGGGCATTAACGACTTCGCTAAGGCTCATCCGGAAGTGATTGCGGAGGAGAATCGGGTGGTACTGCCGGTGACCGGCGTGGATGTGGTGGGGCATGCGTTGCGGGTGGTCCATTACATGTATATGGGCTCGCAGCAGGAGATGAACCGGGAACTCATGCCGCTGCTGCGCGAGAAAGGCACGACGAAGATATCGAGTCTTACAGCAGAGCCGCCGGAACCGCCCGGATCGAACACGTGGGCGATTGGACCACCGCTTTCGGCCAGTGGCAATGCGATGTTGATTATCAATCCACATCTGGCTTGGGGCGAAACCTTTTATCGATATATGGAAGTGCACCTGGTGGGGCCCGATTACGATTTATACGGCTCTCCGCAGATCGGTTTTCCAGTGCCGGTGGTGGGATTTAATCGGCGGACGGGTTGGGGGCGGACCGTAAACGTGATCGATACGGTCGATTTCTATCGATTGACCGTGCGCGATGGCCAGTATGAGTTCGACGGCAAGCTGCAGCCGTTTGAGCATACGACGAAGATCCTCAAAATCAAGCAGCCGGACGGGTCTTTTCGCGAAGAGAAGCTGGAGGTGCGGAGGAGTATACAGGGCCCGGTGGTGTACGACGAGCGCGGCGTAACGCTCGCGATGCGAGTGGTGGGTCTGGACCGTCCCAAAATGCTGGAGCAGTGGTTTCGTATGGGGGAAGCGCAGAACCTGGAGCAATTCAAGGACGCGCTGCGTATGATGTCGGTGCCGATGTGGAATGTGAACTATGCGGATGCCGACGGCCACATCATGTTGGTGTTCGATGGGCTGGTGCCAAAGCGGAAAATTGAAGATTACTCGTATTGGGCGAAAGTCGTGCCGGGCGATACATCGAAGACGCTTTGGACGGAATACCACTCGTTCGACGATTTGCCGAAATCGATCGATCCGCCGAGCGGGTTCAACCAGAACACGAATGAGCCGCCTTGGACGAGCACGTTCCCGCAATTGGATCGAACGAAGTATCCGGCCTATATGTCACAACCGGGGTTGCAGATGCCTTCATTCCGCACCATAAGATCCTTGCGGATGCTGACGCAATCGGACAAGTTCACCTACGAGCAGATGCTGGCCGACAAGTTCTCGACGGAGATGGAAATGGCTGATGCGGTGGTTCCGGATCTGTTGAAGGCAGCTAAGGACAGTAACGATCCAGGGGT
>DATBEF010000099.1:0-9544 GCA_036269625.1 Bryobacteraceae bacterium
CGGCAACCCCTCCTGCGAGCTGCCGACCGGGACCACCGCCGCCGGAGCCGCCAGCGCATTAAACCATTGCGTATAGCGCACTGCATCAAGATAGTTAACCAATTTGCCTTCCACCCTCCACGCGCGTTCGTCGTGCCGAAATGCTGGAATGCTCGCAACCGGACAAAGCAGTACGGAAAATTCGCTCATCTCCTCCAGCACCTTGGCCCGCAGAAGTTCCAACCCGGCCCATGCATTCAGCAGTTCAGTAGCGGTGAGTGGGGCGACGGCGTCAGAAAACGAAAGAAATTCTTTGAAGATGGGACTCAGCCGATCGCGCTTGCCTCGAATCTCCGGCTCATAAAACATCGCTCCGCACTGCACAAAAAATGTCCACCACAGCTTGCGCAGTTGCTCCAGTTCACGCGGACGAAACGGCTCCACACGAAAGCCCGCGTCACGCAAAGCCTGCGCAGCGGCCTGTACCGCGCTCCGCGTCTCCTGCGTGACCGGGACCAGCCCATCGTCCTCAAAAAAACCAATCGTATGGGTGCGCAGGTCATCGAGAGAAGGCTCGTTGAGTGCTATCGGAGGGCTGACGGGGTCGCTCGGATCCTGCCCCGCAAGCGCGCGAAATATCAGTTCGACGTCACCTATCGTCCGCGCCATCGGCCCAATCGCGCCGAGAATCGAGAAAGGCCCCACGCATGGCGGCAGATGCCCACGCCCGGGAACTCGTCCCGGTGTAGGCTTGAGCGAACAGATGCCTGTGAAGTGCGCAGGCACCCGCACCGAGCCGCCGCTATCACTTCCCAATCCAGCCGCCGAAAGTCCCGCCGCAATTGCAGCCGATTCACCGCCGCTCGATCCGCCCGGAGAGCGATCAAGATCCCACGGATTGCGTGTGCGCCCGTGAATCAGATTCGCAGTCTCGTATGCCATCAGAAATTCCGGGCAGTTCGTCGTGCCCAGAATCAGCGCACCCGCCTCGCGAAGCCGTCCCACCACGACAGCGTCTTCATGCGGAAACTCGTCCTTGTGAAGCATGCTCCCGATTTCGCACTTGTAACCGGCCGTAGCAATCGAAGACTTGATGGTCACCGGCAAACCATGCAACACCCCGCATGGCTCCTTCGTTGCATCCAGGCTCCGCGCCTGCTCGCGCACGCGTTCCGCATCGAAATCCGCGAATGCGTTGAGTGCCGGGTTCAACCGCTCAATCTGCTGGATGTGAGCTTCGGCAAGTTCAACGATTGAGATCTGCCCCGTGCGCACAAGTTCAAGCTGCCTCGCCGCCGGCGCCAGCACAATCTCGCTCATCGTTGCGTTCCCAGCGCCGATTGCGGGACCCGATCATCCAGCGGCGTCGATGGCAGTAGTTGATAGTTGAATCGATACGAGCGCACTGGCTCACCGGAATCAAACCGGTCATTCCAGTTCAGCTGGTAATCGAGTGCGTCCCCATTACCCGGATATTTTTCGCTCGCCGGATACGGATACGTCTTCATTCCATGAAACGGCAATTGCGCGACGGTGAATGGCAACGCATCCCACCAATCCATATCTTTCACAAACCCGTTCGCATAGAAAAAGTAATCGCGCTTCCAGTGCGCCGGCAAAGCAGGCAGTCCGCTCGCGTCGAACTCCGCCGCAATCTCCTCGCCGCTGCCGAAGATGACAAACCGGTCGTCAATGCCTTCAACCAGCGGAGTCACGTCGCCCATGCGCGTGTAATTTCCGCGCTCGCGTTGAAACGGCCCCGTCACACTAACGCGGTTGTAGTCGTAATCCAGGTCGCCCGGGCTCGCGCCTTCATTCTGCTTCGGATATCCGCGGAAGTGCAGCGTCGCCGATGCAAGCGGCATCTCGGCAGTGCGCGCATCCGCATCCTCACTCTGGTCGATCAGCACCTGGTCCCAGTAGATCTGCAGATTCGTCATCAGCCGGATGCGTCTCGTGCCCGCGGGCAGCTTTCCACTAAGGTCAACCACAATCGTCCGCTCCAGCCCCGCCGGAAATCCCGCCTCACCGGGAATGCGTTGCCACGAACCATCGGGCATCTCAGCTTCAACGTACGGCGACATCGGCTTGATACCGGCCTGCCATCCACCATATAGCGAAGTCGCGCTGAAGTAGTTCACATAACCGGACATCAGCAACCGCAGTGGAGCACCAGTCTTGACCGCGCCCAAATCCAGTGTGAGCGCGTGCATGTTCGCGAAGCCATCGTAAGGCAGCGCGCTGAATCCGCTGGCAAATACATGGTCCCGCCGGCTCAACCGATCGAGCACGTCGCGCCCTTCTCCGTCCCACGCACCCAGCGGCAATCGCATCCGCGCACTCGCCACCACGCGGCCAGAGGCAAAGGGCGGATCATCGAGGAATCGCTCGTCGGGATTCACCTCTACATCGTCCGGATGATCGACCGCAAGCAAGCGCAGCTGGTCGATGTAATTCACCTCTTCCATCGGCTCCATGAAGCGCAGGCTCACCTTGCCGTTCACCAGCGCCACATTCGCGCTGTCCACCTTGATCCACTCCCCGGGGTTCGGAATATTGCGGCGCGCTGGCGTGAACCAGTGCCCCACCACTCCAGCACCGATCACGTCAGTCACGAATTTGTAGCGCTGCCCATCCCACACGAAAAGTACCGGGCATGAGCTGCCGCGTCGGTCCGCCTCCTTCATTGCGATCACCCGCTGCTGAGGCAAATCAATCTCGTCCTGCAACACTCCCGTCGGCCATAAGATGCGCAGCAGATCGATCCCCGGCGCATCGCCCAGGCCCACCAGGATCTGTGGCGCAGCCTGCGTCGCATAGCCCGACCCACCCGCCAGTTCCCATTTCTGCCACAGTCCCTTCGCAAACACTTCCACCTTCACACCCAGCGCCGTCTTGTTGTCGGCCAGGCCCGTAAGATCGAGCCTCACAAAATGATTCTTGTTCGCGCCAACATTGCGCAGCAGCACAGGGGCAGCATTCTCCTGCGTCACCATAAGATCAGGCGCGCCGTCGCCATCCACATCAGCAGCAATCAAGCCCCGCGGAGAATGCAATGCAATGTTGTCCAGGCCAAGCCGCGAGCTAACGTCCTCAAAGCTTCCGTCACCGCGGTTACGGAACACGCGCACTCGCGCCCCGGCTTTTGTCTCCACAATCGCCGCCAGGTCCACCCAGCCATCGTTGTCAATGTCGATCGGCGTCAAACCCCATCCGCGCACCGCGTCTTTCAGCGGCAATTCGACACGCGTGAAACGCCGGCTCACGTGATCCGCAGCTTCTACATTCCGCCAAAGCGTGATCCCAGGCGCGCCCGCGTGGGTCACAGCAATGTCCATCCAGCCATCCTTATTGAAGTCGAGCACCGCTATGCCTGTAGTAGGCGGCAGTTTCGCATCTTCATACAACGGCTGCGTAGGATATTTCCCCTCGCGCGGATTCACATAGATCAGCGGCGAAGCACCTTCGCCCGTCGTCGCCAAGTCCACTGCGCGGTCGTTGTTGAAGTCGGTGAGAATCGCCGCGGCTGTATTGCTGCTCCCGCCCAATCCCGTCGGCTCGGTTTGCTCGGTGAATGTCCCGTTGCCGTTATTGCGCCACACTACGTTGGGTGCATCGCCCGGCTTCAGCGGCGCACCGGTCAACAGCAAATCAAGATCGCCGTCGTGGTCATAGTCCACAAACGTAATGCCCATCGGCCGATTGCGCGCAGCAAGGCCACTTTCCGCCGTTACATTCTTGAATTGTCCGTGCCCGAGATTGCGAAACAAAAGTACCGCATCGTTGAGCGCCACGGCCAGGTCGTTTAATCCGTCGCCGTCGAAATCGCCAACCGCACAAGCCACGCCGCGCCCTTCTGCTTTCAAACCAGCCGCCACCGCATCAAGTTCATCAAATTGCCCGTCGCCGCCGGGATGCAGAATGCGAATCGCCTGTGCGCCCGATTGCATCAGGACCAGGTCCATGCTCCCTGAACCCGTCACGTCCATCATGCACGCGCCGCCGGTCGTGGTGAACGCACCCGCAGGTCCCGCATTCTGAGTGCGCGGAATCATCGCCAACCCCACCATCCGCACCGGAATCATGGAGTGCTGCACGGTCACTGGTCCTTCAACCGCTGTCACAATCGAGTAGTGTCCCTGCTCTCCGTAGGTCAACCCCAGTGCCGATGAAATCTTGGTTCCAGTCAAATGCTGAAAGCGAGCGAAGTGCGCCTTTGCCTCTGCCGTGTGGCCGGTCCGTTGCAGCGCCCTGGCCAAACCGAACTCAGCGGAAGCGTGCAATGGATTAATCGCCAGCGTCGCCTCAAAGATCGAGATGGCCTTGTCGAATTGCTTCAACTCCTGATAGCACGCGCCCTCAAAATAAAACGAGTCCGCATCTCGCGGATCGATCTTCGCCGCCTGTTGAAAGCTGGCCAGCGCCGCTTCCGTCTCGTTGCCCGCGTGTTGCGCCAGGCCTATGTTGAACCATGCCTGGGCGCTGTTCTGGTCGAGCGCAATGGCCTGTTTAAACGCGGCCTTGGCCTCGTCAACTCTTTGCAGTGTCAGCAGCGCAATGCCCTCATTCACCGCGGCCTGCGCGAATTTTGGATCCCTCTTGAATGCTTCAGTAAAGCTGTCCGCCGCGCGCTCGGTAAACTGCTGGCCCATCTGCGCCACGCCGCGATTGTTAAGCCGGATCGCCTCCGCATCGAAGCGATTTTGCGCTCTGCAAAGCGTTGCCATCCACGCCATAAATAGAAGCGCCAGTATCCAGGTCTTTCGCATTGCCGTCGTCCCCTATCGCCGCGGATGTCGCACTGGAACAGAACCAATCCAGTTTACGCGACGATCCCGTAGGGCCCACGCAGTCGCGAATTCTGCGCCCGAATTCCGCATTTGTCTACGATCTCTAATACTCGATCAATGATGCTGTCATCCTGAGCGATCGTAGCGCAGCGAAGGGAGTCGAAGGACCTGCATTTGGAAATGCCGGCCTGCCGCCAACGGTCGAAAAATTATGTTGCAAACGTTAGAGACCCTGCACTAATGCGAAATCCCTTTGTCCAGGGCCAGCCCGGACGTGGCTTGCGATGTTTTCGATTTTTGGCGACACGAACGCAGGTAGGCAACTAGATCGTTGACTTCCGCCGGTTCCAGTTCGTCCGTAAATGGCGGCATCTGTTTTCCGCCGTGAAGAATCTGCTCGCGTATTTTGGCCTTGGTCAAGATCCGGCCCACACCGGAAAGGTCCGGCCCCTTGTGACCACCCACATTGCGAATGGTATGGCAGTGCTGGCAACCCGCAACGGTAAATAATTCGGCACCGCGATTTCGTTGATCTTTCGGAGCCGCAAACCCATAGGAACTGAACACCAGGCACAAACAAACAGCGAAATGCCACAGCCTCATTGGCCGTTTCCTCTGCCCGCTTCAGCGTTCTCCACCGCGCGATCTTTGTGCACATGCCATGGCACGCTCTCCGCGGTCACTTCAGGATGCTTGCGCAGAAACTCAAGCGCGTAAACATTGGCAGTGGGGTCGTCCTTTTGATCGGCAAAGGCCGCCGCCTCGCGCGTCGCATCCTTCTGCAAGCCTAGCCTGCGGTAGACAATCGAGAGAATGTAATGCGCTGACAGGTCGTCGGGATCGATCGACTGCACGGTCTCGTACTCAGTCCGCGCTTCCTGATACTTGTGCTGCTGATAAAACGAGAACCCCAGTTCGCGATGAGCATCGCGCGAGCGGGGAAATTGTGTGATCACATCAAGCAAATCGGCGATGGCTGCATCCGGATGCCCCTGAATGCGGTCAACCAATGCAAGGTAGTAAAGCGCGCGCGCATTGTGCGGTGAAAGCTTTAACGCCTGCTCCAGGCTGGTCCGCGAAGCGCTGTAGCGTTGCCACGAGAAGTCCGCGACGGCGACGTTGGTATACGCATCTGAGTAGTCGGGCCGCAGTTGCACCACATTTTCAAACGCGCGTTCACTCTCGGCATATTGCTGGGCATCCAGTAGAGCGATGCCGTAATTATTCCACCGCATCCACACCGGATTGTCCGCCGGATCGGGCTGCGTTACCGGATTAGATCCAAGCACCAGCGTTCGCGTGCGCGCAGCCATCTCCACGACGGGCTCGTCGTAGTGCTTCCCCATGGCGAAGTCGATAAAGTGCTGATTGAAGCGGCGGTAGTTCACTTTGGCAGTGATCGTGATCGGACCGGCCGCATCCTTGGGCACCTTGAACTCGTAGCGCACAATTTGCGATCGGCCTGAAACGATGCTGTTGTTATAGGCGATCACCCGCGTATCCCACACCTGGTGCCGATCGTTCAACTGGCCGTTCACGTTAATCAGCCGATTGGTAAAGCTGTGCGCACTTGGGTCGAGCGAGCCATTCGGCTGCAGTGCCCCCGAGTGCGTGAGCGTGTGGCCGCCGCCATCTTTGGCCTCGAACTCCACCCAGCTCTCGTAAAAATCACGCTGCTCCGGAACAAGATTATGCGCGATCCCTTTGTTCTGGATCACCACGGTAAATGTGAGGTCGTCGCCGGGTGCAACCGTGAATGCTTCACTGCCCAGCGGCGCAATCACCGCGCCCCCGTTGCGTTCCAGCGCGAAGATGTCCACGTTGAGAACATTATTGCGCAGAAAGGCGATGGTCTTTTCCATCTGCTGGTCGTAGCCGTAGTACTTCGATAGCAGCGTGTTCGCGCCCAACCAGCGGTGCGAGGCCAGTTTGCCCGGCTCCGCTCCGTAATCGCGAGACGTAATCGGCTCCACTTCCATGTGGCAGGTCTGGCAGTCTGAAACCTTGTCCTTCACATAAAAAGGAAGCGGCGACTCCTTGCCAAACGAAGCCTGCTGCCACTCGTCATAAACCGTAAACGCGCGCTGCCACTTATAGTGATTCTCTTCACGCGGCAAAGCCGCCTTGTGGCACGCAGCGCAAAACTCGCTGGTTCGATAAAAGTCGCGCATCACCGCCTTCGAGTGGCGATCGAGGTGCGCCAGGATCTCCTTGTCCGGCACCGGTCCGTAAATTGGCTTGTCGTTTTCATCCACCAGCACCGCCGGCACGCCCATTACGTAACTGCCCGTTCCAACGGTGGTCACCTTCTGGATGGAATGGCACACCGAGCACGTAACACCGTCGTTGTCGAATTTGCGATCGATGGTCGAGCCAGTCGTCAGCGCGCCTGAAACCAGCGCGATCGGATTGTGGCACCCTTCGCAATGCCGCGTGTATTCGATTCCCCGTTCGCTGGTGAGCAGATTCACGTTCTTCACGTACCAGGGATTGCGGAACGAATTCGCGTGAGCGGTCTGCCGCCACTCCGCGTGGGCCTGCTGATGGCAATGCCCGCAATACTCAGCCGTCAAAAAACTCTTCGGATCGATGAATTCGCCCGTGTCAGTGGTCGCATTCGATGGCAGAAAAGGCCGGCTCGCAGAAAAAGGAAGTTTGTAATGCGTGGCAACTTTTTGCGAGTACCCACTCCGCTGCGCCGCGGCATCGTCAGCTGCTTGCGCCGTTGGCATTTTGCCCGCGGAAAGAATGCCGGCCACCCCGGCGATCAGGCCGGCACCGCAAACGCAGACAATTCGTAAGACACGGCAGAGGGGAAGCATGGCGCCACCATTCTATTAGCCCTGCATGACACTTGTATCCGG
The DNA here is from genome assembly GCA_036269625.1 of Bryobacteraceae bacterium. Lineage (GTDB taxonomy): Bacteria > Acidobacteriota > Terriglobia > Bryobacterales > Bryobacteraceae > Bog-105. The sequence continues at coordinate 7,634 of DATBEF010000099.1, forward strand.
CCTAGGGTGAAGAGAAATCTCCACCCTAAGTTGTAGACCCGCTACGATAGGCGTCGAACGCAAGGGCCATCCTTCCGCCACCGGTTTGCCTTGAGCACTGTCTACAACCCGCCATCTTGGAATCGCACCAGTCTCTCGCGAGCCCTCACCAGCGATTGGCGCGGTTCAATGGAGTTTCAGGTAGAGAGCGGCTTCCCATTCACAGTCTCAGTATTCGGCGACACCGCCAACGCCGGAACCGTGGTCGGCGAGAACCCGGTCCGCGCCAACGTAACCGCAGCGAAAGTCTTCCCCAGCGGCACTCATAACGCGACTACGTGGTTCAATCCCGCCGCCTTCGCAGCGCCGCCGGCTTACACATTCGGCAATGCAAGCCGAAACTCCGTCTACGGCCCGGGCATGGAGACATTGGATCTGGGAGTGGTTCGCGGCTTCAGCATGAATGAGAAGACAAAACTCGAGGCTCGCGCCGAGTTCTTCAATGCTCTGAATCACACCAACCTGGGTACACCCAACCGCTTCGTAAACACCGCAAATTTCGGCAGCATTACTGAGGACACAACCCCCGGCCGCGAGATTCAACTCAACGCGCGCATCCAGTTCTAAGCAGTGCTCAGAATTATGAGCTTTACAGGCTGCGGAAGAACTCAAACCGGTGAAGGGTACGGGCTTCAGCCCGTACATTAGGTCAGCAAAATCGAGCGGCGCTTTCAGCCCCCGAGGTGAAGGGTACGGGCTTCAGCCCGTACATAAACCAAGCAATATCTGAGTGGGCTTTAGCCCCTGAGGTGAAGGGTACGGGCTTCAGCCCGTACATAAACCAAGCAATATCTGAGCGGGCTTTAGCCCTCGAGGTGAAGGGTACGGGCTTCAGCCCGTACATAAACCAATCAATATCTGAGTGGGCTTTAGCCCTTGAGGAAGGCTTTTGGCGGATTTCACAGGAAATTTCGAGTTTTTCCGCAGCCTGTCCGGCCCCTGATCAACCTGTTTTCCGACTCAAGCCGACAAGCCAGGTCACTTGCCTTCTCCCTCGGTAATCGTCACGATCCGGTCCACACCGGGAGCGGAAAAGTGCTCGACCTTTCCACTCGGCCAATGCACCTCGATATCATCCGCCTTGCTCGCCGGTCCAAGCCCGAAGTGCGGCCGCGGGTCGCTTGTTGAAGAATAGCTTCCGCCGCTCAGCACATCTCCGCGTTGTTTCATGCCATTCGCCGTCACAGATACGCTGGCTCCCACGGCATCCCGCGGACTCTTCGCCCCACCTACAAGCTTCAGCTCAAGCCAATGGTTCTTGTCCGGTGAAACATTGCGCAGAATCACCGGGTGCCCGTCCAGCACATTGATCACCACATCCAGCTTTCCGTCATTGAACAAGTCGCCTTCCGCCAGCCCTCGTCCTGTTACGACGTCCGCCAGCCCCGAACCCTCGACCGCCGAAACCACTTCAAATTTCTTGCCACCCATGTTGTGAAACAGCATCGGACGCTGCGCAAAGCTCGTGCCCCACGGATGCTGATCAACCTGCGGATAGACGTGCCCATCCGCCATGATCAGGTCCTTCCAGCCATCGTTGTCGTAATCGAGAAACGCGTCGCCCCAGCCAAGAAACGGCACTGAAATCTCGGCAATGCCCAGTTGATAGCTGATGTCAGTCAAATTGGCATCGCCCTCATTGCGATAAAGCGGCTTGTAATCGTCAGAGAAAGTCGTGTTGAAAATGTCCATCATTCCATTGTTTTCAAAGTCGCCCGCCGCAATGCCCATTGACGCAGTTTCTCGCCCCGCCTCGTTCAGCGCGTAGCCCGAGGGATAGCTGGCATCCTCAAATGTGCCGTCGCCCTTGTTCAGGTAAAGATAGTTCGGTGTCGAGTCATCGGCCACCAGCAGATCAGGCTTGCCGTCGTT
>DATBEF010000102.1:0-29978 GCA_036269625.1 Bryobacteraceae bacterium
CGAGGTCGTAATCACCGCGCCATGTTGCGAAAAAAGACGGGTTTTGCTACGTCAGTTCGGCGGCTGCGGTCTCAGCACACGGCGGATGCTAGCAACAAAGTTGCGGGCTACGGGTCACAGGTCTAGCCCCTCGCGCCGGATTTCGTGCATGAGCGGCGAGCGCTCGCGGTACGCGCCTGCCGGATAGGGTTTGGCCTCAAAGAAAGCGCCGGTTTCATCAATGAATTTGACCCGCAGCGCCGCGAGCCTGTGGAGTTCAGCCCAACGATCGGGTGCGCCATTCATGCCGTTCAGAAAAACCGCCACATCGTAATCGGAATTCGGCTGTGCATCGCCCCGTGCGGGGAAACCAAACAATACGATACGCTCAAGCCGGTCACCGTACATCTCTGCGAGCGCGGCGCGGAATTTAGCGAGGATCGGATTGGCTCGCGGCAAGGGAATGGTATCGGTCATGGTTGCCTTGTTTTAGCATGGGGTCGCCTGTGTGGCAAAGCCCGAAAACCCGCATGGGTTTAGCGGGTCCAATTGGACCCTTTTCGGCTTATACCGAAGAACTGAAAACTGCATCGGAGAGCCGGACGCCACGAGTACTGAGGCGTTAATCGCCGCTAATGCCGAAAGCACCGCAATGCCACTACTTCTTGGGCTCGCTCGAAGGTGGCACCAAACCTTTCAGGCGCATGTAGACGCACATTGTGCCATACATTTCGTTGTCGTGCTGGAGATTCAGTTCCAACAGGCCAAGCCGGGAGTGCCTCAGAAAACCGGTCCCTACGACTTCGGCCTGGTTGCTGTCGTTCACCGAGCTATAGGCTGCGTCGCAGGCTTCATTTGAGGCTTTGAGCGCCGCTACCAATTCAGCCTTAGTCTTTCCGGGCGTGGGAGCAGGTTGGGAACTGCTGAGAAGCGTCCCGCACATGCGATTTTGGGCCTGAGCGACGTGGGCAACGAGTTCGCCGAATGGACGCACGTCCGGCGTGGCGCGGAACGAATAATCCTCCTCCGGCACCTTTTCCGCTGCCTTCAGCAGATTGGTTTCTAAACGGGAGTAAGCCTGTTTGGCCTCAGCAGCGAAGGAAGCGGCCGGATCCTGCGCGGAGAGAACAACGCATGCAGCGGCGAAGAGCAGTAGAGTACGTTTCATTTGAATCACCTTTCATCAGACTCACCTTGGCGGAACTTCAATTAAAGTACGCGCAAGCAGACATTTTGTCACGGAGGTTAGGGCTTTTATTTGGCCCGAGGAGCAGGCATCAGTAAAGCCCTAATCGCCAAGCTGCGAATCCGTAACCTAGAATCTTAGGGTGAGGTGAACGAAAGTGTCTCCCCGCGCGTCGTGACTTCTTGAAGATTGGTATTCTCATCTGGCTCATTGCCGGCGTCGCCGTGACATGCTCCGCCGCTGGCGATGCGGTGGCGGCGCGGCTCGCGCGTACAGCGAAAGCAGAACAGAACCGGGGTCAATTGGTGCACGCCTATCTGCTGTATGCCGAGGCGGCGGCCCGTGACCCGGGCGTGGAATCGTATCGGGAGAACCGCGATGCGCTGGCGCCCGTGGCGAAGCTGTTGACCGCCGCCAAGGTTGAGGCCTCGCCCGACATTACGGAAGACATCAAAGCCGCGGAATCACCCGGCGGAGATGATGCCGAGCCTGCTATTGATGAGGCGAGCATCGTTGACGTTGAGCAGGCGGGAAAGCTGCAAGGGCCGCCGCATTTAAGGGCGATCGGTTCGGTGCACGAGTTCGACCTACGCGGTGATACGAAAACACTGTACAACCAAGTAGCGCAGCCCTATGGGATACACGTAATCCTCGATAAAGATCTGGACGCGGGCTCAACCATTCATTTCGTCATCTCGGACGCTAATTTCCAGGAGGCGATGGAGGCGCTCACGCTGGCGACCCACACATTCCTGTTTCCGCTCTCGGCAAACACCATCTTCGTCGCACAAGACACCGAGCCCAAGCGAGCCGAATTTGAACCGACCGTTGAGTATACGGTTCCATTGCTCGATGCGGTGGATGCGAAGGAGTTGACGGACGCTGCCACTGCAGTTAAAGCCGCGCTCGGCAATATGCGAGCGCTTGCGTTCGACCCGATTACGCGCACAGTGGTCATACGCGATCGAATTTCAAAGGCACGGGCGGCCCGCTCGCTGCTCGAAGCGCTAATCCAGCCGAAAGCCCAGGTGAGCCTTGAAGTTGAGATATTAACTTTCGATACGGACGTGAATTACCACTACGGCTTGTCGTTGCCGACGGCCTTTCAGCTGGCGGATTTTGGAAAAATCGGCGGTCAGATAGCAGCCAATTCCGGGCTGAGCACTGTGGCCAGCTTTGCATTCGGCGGTGGCGCGACCCTGTTCGGTCTCGGAATTACGGACTCGACTATTTTCGCGACCTATACACATTCCTATACGAAGACGCTGTACGATGCCACGGTCACGGCCATGGACAACCAACCAGTCTCATTCCATGTCGGGGACAAATATCCGATTCCGCAATCCTTATATCAGGGATACCAAGCTACTGCCGGTGCGGCGCTCTACAATCCGATCGGGCAAGTGACTCTCGAGGATCTGGGGCTGGAGTTGAAGCTAACTGCGCATATCAACGGCAGCGAAGAGGTGTCTTTGGATGTGGACGGCGCGTTTAAGTCTTTGGGGAGCCTTGTCCTGGACTCGGTGCCATCTATCGCCCAGCGGGAATTCAAAGGTAATGTAAGGCTGGAGGAGGGCCAGTGGGCGGTGATCGCCGGGCTGGACCAAAGCACACGCACCAGGTCGCGCACCGGACTGGTTGGCCTGAGTCAGATACCGGGCCTCAACCAGATTTTGAGCGAGAATACGCGCGACGACTCTACTTCGAACACGTTGATCGTGATCAAGCCCCAAATCACGCGGCTGCCGATGTCGGGACTCGTGAGCCCGCAGTATTTTGTCGGCTCACAGCGCGGTTTGCGCGTATTGATGTAGCTGTGTTTGTCTTCAATGTTTCACAGCAGGCGGGCGATTACCTTGCTGGGTGAGGGCGATTTCTCCCGGCCGGCCGGAGCAATAGGGCAGGGGACTGCCGTTATAGAAGGCCAGGCCGTATTCCCAATTGCGATGAAGGCCCGCATCACAGATTTTGCCGTGCTCGGCCGCAAGGGAGCGCCACAGGCCGCGGGCGGATACAATTCGGTCGAGCGCAGGGTACATCGAGTGCTTCAGATAGATGCCCGAGCCGACCACACAAAGAACTAATATGATGGGCGCCCAGGAACGCCGGGCTAAAACGACGGCCGCAATGGGGATGATGACGTAGAAGGCTTCGGTCCGGTTGATTTGGCGGGCCAGGAATAAGAAGCCGCGCTCGCCTTCGAGGGCCATGGGAACCATGGGTCCGATCAACGGGATGAATGCGGCCAATACCGCGCAGGCTAGCAGCCAGCCAGGTCTGAGTTCAATCAGGCGCCTCGATTCGAAATGCGATCCGATCAATGCAAATAGAGCCGGCAACAGCGGGAGCAGATAGCCCGGCAGTTTGTTGAGCGACAGGCTGAAGAAAACGAACCCGAACGCGACCACGGTGGCGAGAAAGATACGGCGGTGGTCCCACTGCGGGCGGCTGCGTGGCAGCAGGCCCAGAAGCGGTGTCCATGGGAACAGCGACGCGAGCAGAACCGGGAAATAGTAGTACCACGGCTGCACGTGCTGAAGGGACTGCGAATAGAGACGTTCCCAATGGTGTTTGATGAAGAATTCATCCCAAAACGCCGCTCCGTTTTGCACGGACACGGCGATATACCAAGGCGCCGCGACGGCGAGACAACATAACGCCGCAATCCACCATTTGCGCCAATAGGCGCGAAGGAACCAGAAGAAAGGCAGAACAAGGGCGAAGGGAACTAAGCCTTTTGCGAGCGCGGCGAGGCCCAGACAGATTCCAATGGCGGCGAAGCGCTGTGTGGCGAACCGTGAATCGCCGCGAATTACAGGCAGTGCTATTACGGTCGCCAGTCCGAAGAAGACGGCGAGAGGAATGTCAGTAACGGCAAGGCTGCTGAAGGCAAGCCAGGCCGCGGACGTGGCGAGCAGGGCTGTGGAGACAGCGGCTGCGGCGCGACAAAACTCGCGACTCAGCAGCGCGTAATAGATGCCGAGGAAAGAAAGGCTCAAGAGCGCCACGGGGATACGGCCAGCCAGTTCCGGTCCCAGTCCGACGGCCGCTCCGGCTGCGACAAGCCAATAGAGAAGAGCGGGCTTTTCAAACCACGGCGAGCCCCACAGGCGGGGAGTTACGAAATCGTGGGTTTGGGCCATAGCGCGGCCGATGGCTGAATAGCGGGGCTCATCGGACGACAACACGCCCACGCCATCCAGTTGATAAAGGTATAGGGCGCCAATGGCAAGGGCGAGAGTGGTCAGGGGAAGAGTACGGCGGAGGGCGGCCAAGCCCCAGTATAATGTCGGCATGCCTAAGAGCCTGAAGTGCCTGGTTTTATTGGTTTTCCCAGCGGTTTGGATGCTGCGGGGCGACGTGCGGGGCTGTCAGTGCGATATCGACAATCCGCAGGAAATGGCCCAGAAAATGTGTGGTCTCTGCGCAGTGGCCGAAAAACAACCGGCCTATATGACGGTGTTCTTCCTAAAGGACGCCAATCCCACCAAGCCAGACCGGATACTGGCGTTGCCGCGAATGCACGAACCGGCTTCGCATCTGCTGTCGGACCTGCCTGCGGCGACACGGGCGGAACTGTGGTCGGCAGCGATCGCTCGGGCCCAGGAGCTTTGGGGCAACGATTGGGGCATCGCTTGCAACAGCCCGGAGAAGCGGACTCAGTGCCACACGCATTTGCACATTGGAAAACTGTTGCCCAACCAGGAAAACGAAAGCTTCGTCATCGCGTCTAAACCAGAAGAAATCCCCGCGCCAGGCGACAACGGCGTTCTGGTTCACCCGGTGGATGGCAAGCTGCATTGTCACCTGGAACCAGCCCCGGAATTGCGCCTGATGCGGTGAGGCTAAATTGAGTACACTAAAACAGAGTTTATGAGCAGAATCAGGACGCTGGCCGCCGCGCTGGCAGTGTGTTTTTTGCCGGCCGCGTTTCCCGCCTCGTCCGGCTCCGCCCCGAAGATCGATAAGGCCAAAATAGAGGCTTACGTCCGGTATGCGGAGGGATTTACACCGGAAGTAAAGATGACGGTGGACGACCCGTCACCGAGTCCATTTGAAGGGCTGTACCGGATTGCGGTGCATCTCAGCTTCGGCGCCCAGAACATGGATCGTGTCTATTACATCACTTCAAACGGTCAGCGCATGATCAAGGGCGATGTTTGGGATTTGCACGAGGATCCGTTCCGCGCAAATCTGGAGTTATTGCCAAAGGATGGCCCTGCTTTTGGCCCAAAGGACGCGAAGGTAACGATCGTGGTCTTCAGCGATTTTCAATGCCCGTACTGCCGGGAACTGGCTAAGACCATTCGGGATAACGTTCCGCAGAAATATCCCAAAGACGTGCGGGTAATCTTCAAAGATTTCCCGATTAGTTCAATGCATCCCTGGGCGCGTGCGGCGGCAGAGGCTTCGCACTGCATCGCGAGCCAAAAGCCGGAGGCTTTCTGGGCGTACCACGATTGGATTTTTGAAAACCAGCAGGACGTAGACCCGACGACTGTGAAGACCAAGTCCTTGGACTTCGCGAGGCAACAGGGGTTGGACGTGCTACAGCTTTCCAGTTGCATGGATACACATGCGACAGCGGCGGAAGTGGACCAGAGCAGAACGGTGGGCCAAAGCCTGCAGGTCGACCGTACGCCCACGATGTTTATCAATGGCCGGATGATCCCGACGACGTTGAAGTGGGAAACGCTGGAATCGGTAATCAAGCTCGAGTTGAACCGGCCGAAGGATTTGGTGGCGTCGAAAGACGAGAAGTGCTGCGAAGTGACGATGCCAACGGTCAGTCATTAATTAGGCCTTCACTCCGCCGTCTGCGGACGCCGCCCGATTCACTCAACTCGGGCGGCTTTCGACCGATACGTACAGTGACCAGTAGGCATTTCAATTGACGGCGGACCTAAAACCCATGAATGTAACCGGCATCGAAGCTTTTCCGCTGCCACCTCTGATATTGCACCCGTTCTCCACGCCCGAGGACAATTCGGTCCTGGTGGAGAGCTCGCGTGCGAGCTTGGCACTGCAAGGCTTTTTACCCCAGGACGATACTCCTGTAGAAGAATTAGATCGCCGCTTACTCCGCGGGCGGTATGCGGAGCTACGCATGCTCTATTACATCGGCAAAGACTTGTTGCGCTGGATGGATCAGTGTTGCGAGACGGCGGAGATGTCCGAAGTGTTGGCGGGTCGAGCGACCCGGCCGGAGACATTTGGCGTTTTCATCGTCGAAGAGACGCCTGCGCATGTAAGAACCAAACTGGAAAGCTGGGGCGTACTGGATTTCAGCGCGCTGTTCCGGCGTGCAATTGGACTCCATTCGGTGTTGAGCGATTTACCGCCGCAGGCGACCTTTGGAGCAGATTTTCTGCGCCGTTACCACCGCTATGTGGACGCGTGGTATGACCAGCGCTTGCGGGACACGCTGTTTGATCGCGCGAATGCGGGCGAATTCACCTTCGACCTATACGCCTCAGGTGAATATACGCTGATGCTGGAGCAGAGTTGGGCGGCTGAAAGTAAGCACTCCGAGTAGATTCAATCCCCTATTGCGGCGGCGGCTCCGAACCGAATGTGATCGTGGAATCGGCTTCGAACTTGCGGTAGTGTTCGAAGGTCATCAAGTGGCGCACGCGTTTGCGATCTGCCGTTGTCATAAGGACTTCGGCCTGAATCGGCAAAATATATTGCTTCGGGCCGACGGGGATCTGGGCATAGTCGATGGTCGTGACAATTTGGATCGTGCGTAACTCTCGTGGGATCTCCTCGGCTTCGCTGCTGATACGCCAGATGGTCCCACTTTCTGAATCGACAAAAAACGACCCGTGATAGGGCAGGACGGCGCGGCCAAGATCGCTCAGCGTGAGGCTGAGACCGGAGTGCTCCCGGTCTATAGCGTAATCGAACACGGCCAAGCGCCTGCCTTCCAGAGTTTCCCAGCGGTTGAAATGAAAATCGGCGTTACTGTGACCACTGAAGACGCTCGCGATCAAGAGTCCGAATTCCCCCTCGGTGACTAGGGGCGGCGTCCGCCACGGATTTGAGTAAGGCTCGACTGCCCTGCCGTTCACCATCTGCAAAGTGCGGTGTTCGCGTCCGTTCACAAACGCAAGCCGCGAAGTGAGGGTTTCGTGCTCCTTCCATTGGTCCTTTCTGCCGGATTCGAATTGACGGACGACCTGATCACAGAGGAAGTCTGGCAGATCCGAGACGTACCGCTCTGAATATTCGCCGGCGCGCTCGAGCATGCGTTGTTGTTCGGGAACCGGAGGAACCGCGGGTTGCACCTGAGCAGTGAGGAGCGCCGTGCAGCAAAGGGTGCAGCTAACGAGCTTGGAGCTAACCGAGATCCGCACCACACTAAGTTACTAAACGTTAAGCCAAACAAACGGGATCGCACCCACCTTTCGTTCGCGCAAGGCGCCGAAACCGAACCGTAAGCGTCAAGGGTCCTAAATCGCTAACTCGTACCGCCCGTTTTTGCGCGAGTTCCTCAATAGCCGTGTGAGAAATCCGCGCTACGGTATAACGTAGGGTTGGCAAGATTACAACGTGTTGGCGTCCCAGAAAAGCCCTCAGGCTGAATAATTTTTCTTGGCACGAATAATTTTTCTTGTAAGACCGCAAATGTTTCTGGAATAATGGTCAGTTTGAACGTACTGGAACGAGTCAGCTAAACTCCCATGCCTCAGCTATTTCGCCGCAGCTCGAATACAATCTTCAGAGTAGCGCTTGCTGGAGCGGTTGTACTAGTCGGGGGCGCAATCACTTTGGGGTACACGATAGACCGGGGCCCCTGGATGACGTTTGTCGGCGTACCCCGCGAGCAACCGATTCTCTTCAGTCACAAACACCACGTGAAGGATGATGGCATCGACTGCCGCTACTGCCACACCAGTGTTGAGACTTCGCACTTTGCGGGCCTGCCGCCGACGGAAACATGCATGACCTGCCACTCGCAAATTTGGACCAATGCGATTGCAACGCAGGGGATACGGGATAGTTGGGAAAGCGGCCGGTCGATTGAGTGGACGCGGGTGCACGATTTGCCGGATTTCGTCTATTTCAACCATAGTATTCATGTGAATAAAGGCGTGGGATGCTCGACATGCCATGGACGGGTGGATCAAATGCCGCTGATGTGGAGGGTTAACAACTTGTACATGGAATGGTGCCTGGATTGCCACCGGGCGCCCGAAAAGTACGTGCGGCCCCGTTCCGAGGTATTCAATCCTTCATACGAGCCGCCCGCGAACCAAATAGAACTGGGGCGGAAACTAGTGGCTGAGAATCATATACAAAGCCTGACGGACTGCCAGACGTGTCACCGATGAAAGATTCCGGATTCATTCCACTTGAGGACGTAGGGCGCACGCCGGCGCCCAATTTGCAGATTCTGCGAGAGCGGCTGGCGGCCGGACAAGGCCCGGCGTTCTGGCGCACTCTTGAAGAAGCGGCGGAAACCAGCGAATTACGGGAGTACGTGGAACAGGAGTTTCCCGGACTTTCCGGGCAGGTTCCAGAGCCTGGGACGGACCGGCGCAGCCTGTTGAAGGCGATGGCGGCTTCCCTCGCCATGGCGGCAGCGGCCGCCTGTACACGGCAGCCGAAGGAATTGATCGTCCCGTACGTCCAGCAGCCGGAGAACGTGGTGCCGGGCATGCCGATGTTTTATGCGACGGCCATGCCGCTCCATGGATATGCGCGGGGCCTGCTGGTCGAAAGCCACCTGAACCGGCCGACCAAGGTTGAAGGAAACCCGGATCATCCAGCGAGCCTGGGAGCAACGGGTATCTTCGAACAGGCTTCGGTGCTGAGCCTTTATGATCCCGACCGTTCGGAAGTCATTACGCACGAAGGCCGGCCGAGCACCTGGGCAGAGTTTTCGAACATATTGGTCAATGAGGCGCAGGCTGCCCATGCGCGAAATGGCGAAGGTCTGGCCATCCTGACAGGGGTTACCACCTCACCCACTTTGCTCGATCAGATGAAGGCGCTGACCGTTAGTTCGCCCTCGGCGAAGTGGTACGTTCACGAGCCGGCCGTGAGCGGGGCAACCGCAAAAGCTGCGAACACAATCGCGGGACGGGCTGCTTCGGTGGTCTACGATCTTTCGCAAGCCGATGTCATTGTCAGTCTCGAAAGCGATTTTCTAAACAACAGCCCCGGTGGACTGGCGTACGCACGGCAGTTTGCGGCCCGGAAGGCGATCGATAACGGAGCGACTCCCTGCCGTTTATATGCCGTTGAATCTTCGCCGACCGTGAGCGGGTCTCTGGCGGATCACCGTTTCGCGGTGAAGAGCAGTGGGATTCCGGCAGTGGCGTACCAACTGGCGAAAGCCTGTGGAGTGCAGGCGGAAACGGCCGGGACAGCTCCCGATTGGGTAGTGGCGGTCGCCCAAGACCTAAACAATTCCAAAGGGCGCGGCGTGGTGATACCGGGCGAGTATCAACCGGAAAGCGTCCACTTAGCCGCCTTTGCGATCAACGAGGCGCTGGGCAACGTCGGCAAGACGGTTCGCGTGGTCGAGAGCTTAGAGGCCCCGAATACCTTCACAACCGAAGATCTGGTGAACGATTTGAACGCCGGCAAGGTGGAGGTCCTGCTGATCCTCGGCCCAAACCCCTTGTATTCGACGCCGGCGTCACTCAATATGCAGCCGGCCATGCGGCGCGCCAGGCTCGTGGTGCGGTTGGGCCAGTTCTTTGATGAGACCTCCAAATGGGCGCATTGGCACATTCCGGAAACCCACTATCTCGAAACATGGTCGGATTCCCGGGCATTCGACGGAACGGTAACGATTCAGCAACCTCTGATTCAGCCGCTATATGGCGGGAAATCCATACATGAGATTGTGACGTTCCTGGTGGACCAGCCGGACATGTCATCGCATGACATCGTCAAAAACTACTGGCGCACGCAGCTGAAGGACGCCAATTTCGAAGCGGCGTGGCAGAGGTCGCTGCATGATGGCGTGGTGGCCGGTATTGCCGCTCTGGCGGAAGTGACCGGCACAAAAGCGACCGCACTACCTGCACTGCCGGCGCAGGAATCCGGAGCCACGGAGATTGTATTCCGCCCCGATTCCACAATCGGCGACGGTTCGTGGGCGAACAACGCGTGGCTCCAGGAACTGCCGAAACCACAGACGAAGATGACTTGGGACAACACCATCTGGGTGAGTCCTAAGGACGCGACAGCCATGAACCTCGAAAAGGGACACGTCCTCCGGGTGACTGTGGATGGCCGAAGCATCGAAGGACCGGTCTGGATATTGCCGGGGCACGCCGAAGGTTCGTATACGGTGCAGTTTGGATACGGGCGCCTGATGTCTGGACGAGTGGGTACCGGCATTGGGTATAACGCGTACACGATCCAGCCCGTAGCAACGCCGTGGGTCGCTGCCGGAACCATAGCCAAGACGGGTGGCGAGTATCGTCTGGCAAATACGCAAGAGACACAGACGATGGCGGGCCGCGAGCCGGTGCATGCCGCCACGCTGGCGGAGTACCGCGCCCATCCGAACTTCCCAACCGAAGAAGAGCCGCCGCTTTCGCGCAACGACACGCTCTACTACAACAGCGACTATCCCTACAAGGGCTACAAGTGGGGCATGTCGATCGATCTGAACGTCTGCACGGGATGTTCGGCATGCATCATCGCCTGCCAAGCGGAAAATAATATAGCGGTCGTTGGCAAGGACCAGGTCGCACGCGGGCGGCATATGCACTGGATTCGCGTCGACAGGTATTACTCGGGCGATCTGGATGAACCGGCGATGTATAACCAGCCAGTACCCTGCATGCAATGCGAGAACGCACCGTGTGAGCTGGTGTGTCCGGTAGCGGCAACGGTGCACAGCACCGAAGGTATCAACCAGATGGTGTACAACCGCTGCGTCGGGACGCGGTATTGCTCAAATAACTGCCCCTATAAGGTCAGGCGCTTTAACTTCTATCTGTACTCCGATTGGCAAACGCCTAGCCTGTACGGCGTGCGGAATCCGGATGTGACGGTTCGCAGCCGCGGCGTGATGGAGAAGTGTTCCTACTGCATGCAGCGCATTCAGGAGGCCAAGATCGAAACCGAGAAACAGAACCGCCGCATACATGACGGGGAAGTGGTGACGGCGTGCCAGCAGGTTTGCCCAACGCGAGCGATCAGTTTCGGAGATCTGAACGATCCCAAGGCGAATGTGGTGAAACAGAAACAACTGCCGCGGCAATATGCACTGCTGGATGAATTGAACACCCGCCCACGCACGACGTATTTGGGCTATGTCCGCAATCCAAATGAAGCCGTAAGGGGTTCCGGTGGAAACAAACAAGGTTGATCAAAACGATATAGCGATTGTCGATCCGGGGCCAGAATCGATTCTGGCCCCGGGCCACAATTACGAATCGGTCACCCAACGCATCGCGGGCGTTGTGTTTCTGAATTGGAAGAGGACCCCAAAGTATTGGTATCTGGGGTTGACGGTCGCGATGTTGTTCGTGACGTTGTTGATGTGCGCGGTTTCCTACCTCTTCCTGAAAGGCGTAGGAATTTGGGGCATAAATATCCCCATCGCGTGGGGCTTCGCGATTATCAATTTCGTCTGGTGGATCGGTATCGGGCACGCCGGGACGCTGATTTCAGCGATTCTGTTTTTGCTGAAGCAGGATTTCCGAACGTCGATCAATCGCTTTTCGGAAGCGATGACATTGTTCGCGGTCGCGTGCGCGGGCATGTTCCCGATTTTGCACTTAGGCCGGCCATGGTTGTTTTATTGGCTGCTCCCGTATCCCAATTCGATGTATTTGTGGCCGCAACCGCGCAGTCCACTCGAGTGGGACGTGTTCGCCGTCTCGACCTACGCGACGGTTTCAATTGTGTTCTGGTATGTGGGGCTGCTGCCCGATCTGGCTTCGTTGCGCGATACGGCAACGCCGCTTTGGAAGCAGCGGCTTTATGCGATCCTTTCGCTTGGCTGGCGCGGGTCGGCAATTCACTGGCATCGATATCAGAAGTCCTACCTGCTACTCGCAGGGTTGGCTACGCCGCTGGTTCTTTCCGTTCATACGGTTGTGAGCTTCGACTTCGCGGTAGCGATACTGCCGGGGTGGCATACGACGATTTTCCCTCCCTACTTTGTGGCCGGCGCCATCTATTCGGGCTTCGCCATGGTATTAACGCTAATCATCCCGTTCCGGTCGTGGTACAAGCTGCAGGACCTGATCACGATGCGGCACTTGGACTGCTGCGCCAAGGTGATGCTCGGCACCGGATTGATTGTCGCCTACGGCTATTCCATGGAAGCCTTCTTCGCTTGGTACAGCGGCGATAAGTTCGAAAGCTTCATGTATTGGAACCGCGTCACGGGTCCGTATAAGTTCACATACGCCTTGCTAATCCTTTGCAATATCGCTCTGCCGCAGTTGCTGTGGATACGCAAAGTGAGGCTGAACGTTCCACTACTGTGGGTGCTATCGATCGTGATCAATTGTGGCATGTGGCTGGAGCGGTTTGAGATCGTCGCGACAAGTTTGACCCGCGATTTCGTGCCTTCCTCCTGGGGCACGTATATTCCCACCTTCTGGGATTGGGCGACGTATGCCGGAACGCTTGGCTTCTTCTTATTCCTGATGTTCCTGTTCGTGCGGGTGCTTCCGGCGATCTCCATCTTTGAGGTGCGCGAAGTAGTGCATCACGAACATAGCGTGGAGGCCGCCTGATGAGCCACGACATTCACCTCCCAGAGTTGCCGGAAATCCACGGCGCTATGGCGGAATTCCTGGACAGCGACGATTTGATCCGGGCGGCGAAGCGGGCTTACGCCGAAGGATACCGGCGGATGGATGCGTATGCGCCGCTGCCGGTGGAAGGACTGGCAGAGGCGGTCGGATACAAGAAGAACTACGTTGCGCTGTGCGTGTTGATCGGCGGGATCTGTGGCGCGATAGGCGGCTTCACACTGCTTGAATGGATTACCGTCATCGCATATCCGCACAACGTTGGAGGCCGGCCGCTGAATAGCTGGCCGGCGTACATTCCGATTACGTTTGAGTGCATGATTCTGGCGGCGGCCCTTACGTCGCTGTTCAGCATGCTCTCCTTCAATGGATTGCCGGCGACGTATCATCCCGTGTTTAACGTAAAGCAGTTCGACCGGGCTTCGGTCGATCGATTCTTCCTCTGCATCGAGTCCTCGGATCCGAAGTTTAGGATCGAGGACACGGTGGAGTTTCTGCGCGGACTGGGCGGAAACGAGGTGACCATTGTTCCTGCCTAGAATGTTCCGGCATAGCATGTTTCGGCATTCGTTGCTGAGCGCGGGCCTGGTGGTCTCGATCCTGGAAACGACGGCTTGCCGTCAGGACATGCACGACCAGCCAAGATACAAAGCTTTCGCGGCCACGCCATTCTTCGGCGACGGACGGAGCGAGCGGCCGCGGATCGACGATACGGTCGCGCGCGGTCAGTTGGAAACCGATACGGCCAGGTTCACGGGCAAAGTGGACGGCAAAGAGATCGATTATTTCCCGATTCAGATTACCCGGGTGGACTTGGACCGCGGGAAAGAGCGGTTCGGCATCTACTGTACTCCTTGTCACGGGCATCTGGGAGACGGAAATGGCTTGGTCGTGCTGCGTGGGTTGCGGCATCCGCCGAGTTATCACGAAGACCGCTTGCGGACTGCGCCGGTCGGTCATTTTTTCGATGTAATCACCAATGGCTACGGATCGATGTATAGTTACGCCTCGCGCGTGCCGGTCGACGACCGGTGGAGAATTATCGCCTATATACGGGCACTGCAATACAGTCAGAATGCGCCGCCACAAGCGGTGCCGGCGGGGGCCATGCAATGAGTGAGTATCGGTCGCTTGAAACGCCCATCGAGATGTTGGGCGACCGCGCCGTGCGTTATGAGAGGATTGCGGGGCTGATCGGAGTCGTTGGGCTGATCCTCTGCGTGCTCGGCTATTTCATCGATTCGGGCCAGGTGCTTCAGTCCTATCTGTTTGCCTTTATCTACTGGAGCGGCTTCGCATTCGGCGGGCTTGGCATTCTGCTGATGAATAACACTGTGGGCGGACGTTGGGGCGTGACGACGCGGAGATTTCTCGAAGCCAAGATCCGCACAATACCGTTCGTCTTGCTGCTGTTTATTCCTATTCTGCTGGGAATTCACTATCTGTATCCGTGGGCGCAACCGCATATTGTGCAGACGAATGCGATCGTACGGCACAAGGTCGGCTATCTTAATATGCCGTTCTTTATCGCGCGGGTATTGCTGTACTTTTCAATCTGGTGTTTCTGGGGATTCCGTCTAATTCGTTGGTCGGACGAGCAGGATCAGACTGGCGATGTCACTCTGCGGGATAGGATGCGTGCCTTCAGCGCGCCGGGCGTCCTTGTTTTCTTCTTGACAGCGACGTTCGCTTACATTGACTGGGTACTATCGGCGGACGCGGAATTTTATTCGACTGTCTATGCCGGCATGATCATTTTCGGCGCTGCGGTGCAGACGTTCGCCTTGACAATCGTGACGCTGATTTTGTCGTCGAAGCAAGACCGATTTGGGGGGCGCGTGAATGCCCCACTGCTACACGATCTGGGCAACATGATGTTCGCCTTTACGATTTTCTGGACGTATTTGGCGGCATCGCAGTTGATTATCGTCTGGCCGGGCAATCTGCCGCAGGAGATTCATTGGTACTTGGTGCGAGTCCGCGGCGGATGGACGGTAATAGCCGCGGCGGTGTCGCTGGTTGCGTTCCTGATTCCGTTCCTGGCACTGCTTTCGCAGGATCGTAAACGCGATCCGAAGCGGCTCATCCGCGTCGCGATCTGGCTTTTGTGCGCGCGGGCCGTGGATGTTTTCTGGGTCGTGATACCGACTTATCGCCAGAACGGATTTGCGATCTACTGGACGGATTTTGCGGCTTTCCTGGGCATTGGAGGCATTTGGGTTTATCTGTACCTGGGTGCGCTCCGCAAAAGACCGCTGCTTCCATTGCGCGATTCCCGAGTGGCGCAACCGATGCCGGAGGCCGCGGTATGAACCATCCTGAAGCAGAGCACAAAACCAACACCCTGGGTTACGAAGCGAGGGATGCAAATCCTCGGCTGACGATTGTGTCCATGGGGATTCTGATGGCCATCTTGTTGTTCTCGCTGTTCATCACGATTTTCATTCAGAGATGGCTGAGAGTGACGACACCCTTGGGTGAGCCGGCGAGCCCGCTAGCGCCAGGCCGCGTATTGCCGCCCGACCCGAAGCTGGAAGTGCATCCCTGGGAGACGTATCCGGTGGTTCGCGAGGATGAAGACAAGATTTTGAACAGCTACGGCAAGGACGCGCAGGGTCATATTCACATTCCGATCGCGAAGGCGATGGACGATGTCCTGCCGCAGTTGGCGATTGAGCAAAACGCTCCAGTTGGATTGACAACTACGCCTGGACAGGGCCGTGGATTCTCGGGCAGTGTAAAGGACTTTCCGCCGGGTTACACGCAACCACAACAGCAGCAGCCGGGCGTTGGGATAAAGGGAGAAGTTACGAAACATGCGCAGCCGTAAGTTGTTCCAAGGCGCGTGCTTGTTGCTGGCGACGGCTATGCTGGCACACGGGGAGTACGGTCGGCCGGTATTGACGCGCGGCGTGGGCCTCGATCAGAAGCTGAATTCACAGATTCCGTTGAACCTGGTTTTTCGAGACGAGGCCAATCAAAGCGTTTCCCTCGGCAGCTACTTCAAAACGAAGCCAGTCGTCCTGGCACTGGTGTATTACCGGTGCCCGAACATTTGCAACGTTACGCTGAGCGAGATGGTGACGGGTTTGCGCCGGTTGACGCTGCAGCCGGGCAAGGATTACGAAGTGGTGGTGGTCAGCATCGATCCATCGGAAACACCCGAGCTAGCCGCTTCGAAAAAAGCCAATTATCAAAAAGAATACAAGAAGGCGGGCTTCAATGAAGGCTGGCACTTCTTGACGGGCACGCAGGATTCCATCAGCAAGTTAGCTGCCGCCGTGGGTTTCCGCTACCGCTGGGATGAGCGAACGAGGCAATTTGTGCACGCGGGCGGCATTATGATCGCCACTCCGAAAGGATTGCTCTCGCGCTATATGTATGGCGTCCAATACGCGCCGGCCGATATGCGAATGTCGCTGGTTACGGCATCAAACAACAGCATTGGATCGCCGGTCGATCAATTGATCCTGTTCTGCTTCCACTACGACGCGACCCAAGGCAAATACACCTTGGCGATTTTCAACATAGTGAAGCTGGCGGGCTCTATCACGGTGCTCGCCTTGGGAGTCTTGCTTTATTTCCTTCTGAAGAGCAAGCCGGGGTCTCCGGGACCGCCTGAACGGCGATGGAAGGAGGCGCGCCATGTTCGCTAGTTTTCCGATTGCCGATATTCCTCTATTTCCCCCTGCTGCCTCCGCGCAAGCGCCGGAGGTGGACGCGCTTTATTTCTTTCTGAATGCAGTGACGATAGTAATGTCCGCCGCGATCTTCGCGGCGATCATCTATTTCGCGGCTAAATACAAGCGCCGGCCGGGGGTTAAAGCAACACAGATTGAAGGGTCGACCAAGTTGGAACTGACCTGGTCGATCGCGCCGTTCATCATCATGCTGGCGATGTTCGCATGGGGCGCCAAGATCTTCTTCGCGGAAGCAGAGCCGCCGAGGGACGCGACCGAAATATTCGTCACCGGTAAGCAGTGGATGTGGAAGATCCAATATCCGGATGGCGGCCGCGAAATTGACGAATTGCACGTTGCGGTAGGGCAGCCGGTGAAGTTGACCATGGCATCGGAAGATGTGATTCATAGCTTCTTCATTCCAGCGTTCCGGATAAAGCATGACGTTGTACCGGGCCATTACGACAGCGTCTGGTTCACCCCAACGAAGCCGGGCCGGTATCACTTGTTCTGCACCGAATACTGCGGAGCGCAGCACGCGGGCATGATCGGTTGGGTGGATGTTCTCGATAAGCAGGATTATCAGAAGTGGGCGGCCGGCGCATCCATCCAAGGCACGCTAGCCGAACGCGGATTGACCGAGTTCGAGCAGTTGGGCTGCGCCACGTGTCATTTGATGGACCAGCAAGGCCGGGGCCCGAACTTGCGTAACTTATACGGGAAACGGATTTACCTGTCGGACGGCAGCACGGTGATTGCAGACGATGCCTATATTCGGGAATCGATTCTGGATCCGAACGCCAAGATTGTTGCCAGCTTTCAGCGGGATATTATGCCGGTATTCCAGGGGCAGATTTCAGAAGAGAGCATCAACGAAGTGATTGCGTACATCAAGTCGTTGACTCAGAATGTGCCCCCATCGCAGGAGGGTAGTCATCAGTGGCCGATTGTCCTGGCTCCTCCGAATACGCTTCAGCAGGTACCGGCTGCTAAAAGTGCCGGTACGGTTGCAACATCGCCTGGAGTCCAGGGTACTGTGGCGCCCGCGAATCCGGCTCGGACCAAGCCAGGATCAGTTTCGCCGGCGGCTCGCCCCGCTCCGGCGCAGAAAGGGAATCAGTAGTAATGGCAACGGAAGTGATAGGGCCCGTGGAACAGGTTAATTACCTCAACTCGCAACACACCGTTAAGAGCTGGTTGTTGACGGTTGACCACAAGCGGATAGCAATTCTATATCTAATCACCATAAGCATTTTTTTCATGATCGGCGGAAGCTTCGCGGCGGCCATACGATTTAATCTTGCGTCGCCGGAAGGAAACCTGTTTTCGGCCGAGACTTACAATCGTTTGTTCTCAATGCACGGCATCGTGATGGTGTTTATGTTCCTGGTGCCGTCGATTCCGACCACGCTTGGCAATTTTCTGATTCCCATCATGATCGGCGCACGGGATGTCGCTTTCCCAAAACTAAACCTGCTGAGCTACTACATCTTCCTGACGGGCGGCTTATTCGCGCTCTTCGCTATCGTTCATGGCGGCGTCGATACCGGCTGGACGTTTTATGCCCCATATAGTTCGACTTATTCGAATTCGTATGTGCTGGCCGCTGCCTTCGGAGTCTTCATCGCAGGTTTTTCGTCGATTCTGACCGGACTGAATTTCATCATCACGATTCACAAGCTGCGGGCCCCGGGCATGACATGGAATCGCCTGCCGCTGTTCATTTGGGCACATTATGCGACCAGCCTGATACAGGTCCTGGGCACACCGGTACTGGCGATCACGCTGCTGCTGCTGGCGTTTGAGCGCATCGCGCGAGTCGGCATTTTCGATCCGAACATCGGTGGCGACCCGATTCTGTTCCAGCATCTTTTCTGGTTCTACTCCCATCCGGCCGTCTACATCATGATTCTGCCCGGGATGGGCGTGATCAGCGAATTGGTCTCCTGCTTTTCGAAAAAACGCATATTCGGTTACGATTTCATTGCATTTTCGAGCATGGCGATCGCGGTGCTTAGCTTCGTAGTGTGGGGCCATCATATGTTCGTTACCGGGCTAAGCATGTATTCGGGCCTGGCGTTTTCGCTGCTCAGTTTTCTCGTGGCAGTTCCTTCCGCAATCAAAGTATTCAACTGGACGGCGACGATGTACAAGGGCTCGATTTCCTTCGACACGCCGATGCTTTACGTCTTCGGCTTTATCGGGCTGTTTACGATCGGCGGCTTAACCGGTCTATATCTGGCCACGCTAGCGGTAGACGTCCAGACCCATGGCACCTACTTCGTGGTGGCGCATTTCCATTACGTGATGGTCGGCGGAATGTTAATGGCGTTCCTCGGCGGCATTCACTTCTGGTGGCCGAAGATCACTGGGCGCATGTACTCGGAGGTGTGGTCGAAGGTGTCGGCGGTACTGATCTTTGCGGGGTTCAATCTTACATTTTTCCCGCAGTTCATTCTGGGCTATTTGGGAATGCCGCGGCGCTATCACGCATACCCGCCGGAGTTCCAAACGTTGAACGTACTGTCCTCGGCGGGCGCCACAGTGTTGGCCGTAGGGTACATACTCCCGGTTTTCTATTTTCTTTGGTCGCTGAAACATGGGAAACCGGCGGGCAATAACCCGTGGGAAGCCGCGGGGTTGGAGTGGCAGATTCCGTCTCCGCCCGCGACACACAATTTTGACAAGATCCCGACGGTAGTCGAAGAAGCATACAATTACGGACCCGTAGAAGAGGTGGTACTTGGCTGAGACGCTTGTTGAGACGGAAGGCACTCACGTTCAGCATCATTTCGCCGATGCAGAGCAGCAGCTTGAAACGGCGACGCTGGGGATGTGGACATTCCTAATCACCGAAGTACTATTTTTTGGCGGAATGTTTGCCAGTTACGCGATCTACCGGTCGATGTATCCGGCCGCCTTTGAAAGCACCAGCCGGTTTATGGATATCCGCCTGGGCGGAACCAATACCGCGGTGCTCATCTGCAGCAGCTTGACAATGGCGATGGCGGTTCGCTCGGCGCAAGTCAGCAAGCGCAAGCCATTGATCATGTTCTTGGCCCTGACGATGTTCCTGGGGCTGGTGTTCCTGGGCATCAAGGCAATTGAATATACGAACAAGTGGAATGAGCATTTGGTGCCCGGGTTTCACTTTCAATACGAGCCGGCTCAGTTCATGCACAACGCGCAGCTTCTCTTCTTCCTGTATTTCTGCATGACTGGGATGCACGCGCTTCACATGATTATCGGAATAGGTCTGCTCACAACCCTAATCATCATGGCGGCGCGCAATTCGTTCAGTGCGACCTATTACACCCCGGTCGAAATGATCGGGTTGTATTGGCACTTCGTCGATATCGTCTGGATTTTCCTCTTCCCGTTACTTTATTTGATAGGACATCACGGATGACCACTCATATTCCGCAAGTAAATACGTTAGTGAAGGTGTTTCTGGCGCTGTTAGTGCTGACCGGAACCACAATCGGCATCGACTACATCAATCTCGGCGAATGGAACGTGGTGGTGGCGCTGGCGATTGCGGTAATCAAGGCCTCAATGGTGGCCTGGATTTTCATGGGCGTGCGGCATGTGACAAACCTGACGCGATTGTTCGTCATCGCAGGCATCACTTGGCTGTCGTTTCTTATTCTGCTCACCTTCGCCGACTACACAACCCGGAGCTGGCAGTATCAGCCGCACGCGTGGGGACATTAATTTAAGAGCGATCTGCGATTAGCTCTCAGATGCCAGCGCGATCCGGCGCTGAAAGCTGGTTGCTGAAAGCTGGCGCCCTGAAGATTCCACGCATCTTTGGTTACAGGTTTTCAAACCGCGGGATGGCGCCGACCAGTGGTTGAAGATACTCCCGAAACGCCGGCGCAATATCATTCTTCAATCGCCAAGCGGCGGGCACGAGGCGCTCCACCCCAGCGACCTCGTCGAACTGTATCAAACCCGTAGTGATGTGATATTCCGGGCCGGGATCGCGCACAAGAGTGATCATGTGCCCGCCCTGGCTGCCGATTGCGGCTTTCACGGCAGCTTGGCCACAGAGGCGGGCTTCCTGCCAATCGTTTTCCACTGCTACGGAAGATGACCGGCCTAAAAGTCCTGGCTTTTCACTCCGGGTCTTCAGGCCCAGGTGCTGGGCCACCAGCATCGCGAGACGATGGCCAAGATTCATCGCCAGACTGCCGCGCGAACCATGGCGCACGTCGGCGCCAAAAGGCTGCCCGTGGCTGTCCAGCTGACCTTCACACACGGCCACAACGCAGCGGCCGTATCGGCTGTAAACATCATCGACATCGCTGAGCAAACCGTCCAGCGCCAGCCGCTCCTCCGGAAAATACACCAGATGCGGCGCGTCGTCGGCATTATGCCGCGCGAGCGTGGTAGCGGCGGTAATCCATCCTGCATTGCGTCCAAGCACCTCAATGATTTCGACCTGGGCCGGCAAAGCCCGGTTGTCAGCTCCGATATCGCGGACAGCGCAGGCGAAGAAGCGAGCAGTGGAAGCGTACCCAGGGGAGTGATCCGTGCCGGAGATGTCGTTGTCAATAGTCTTGGGGATGCCGATCACTTGCAGATCGTAGGAGCTGTCGCGCGCCAGCGTGGCAAGTTCGGCGGCAGTTCCCATAGAGCCGTTCCCGCCGTTATAGAGAAAGTAGCGGATATCGCGGGCGCGCAGGATGCTGAGGACCCGCTCAAGATCGGACTTGGACGCTTCGACGCGCGACGTGCCCAGAGCCGACGAAGGGGTGCGGGCAACACGTTCGAGCGTATCCCTGGGTACCGCCTTCAGGTCGATGAAGTCTTCGTTGAGAATGCCGTCCAGGCCGAAGCGGGCGCCCAAGACCGACGTGATCTGCGGGTTTTGATGCGCCTCCTCTACAACGCCCAGCAGACTCGCGTTGATGACAGCGGTCGGACCGCCGCTATGCGCTAGAAGAACAGCCGGCATGTGGTTTCAATGCTCATAAATGCGCACTCCTTCAACCACGCGCGTGATGACCCCGGCAGGGCTGGGATCGTCCGGGTCGACGCCGGCTGAGGTACTCAGATAATACGCGAGAAGTTGCGGAAAGAGCATATCAAAGGGTGTGCGAAATGAATCCGGAAGTTCCGGAGCAAGTGAAGGAACGGTTTCGTCGTAGAGCGCAGGATCTAACGATGCCGGCGAGATCGCAATGATGCGGCCGAGTTTCTTGGCTCGAAGCTCGGCCATCAGATCACGTTCGTAGTGAACAAGGTGCAGCCCACTTGAGAGAAAACAAACAGTAAGCGTATCGCGATCGAGAAAACTCATCGGTCCATGGCGCAAGCCAAGGAAGGTTTCCGGCATTGGAACGATCTGGCCTGCAGTCATTTCAAGGATTTTGAGCGCTGTTTCCCGAGCCAAGGATTGAAGCGGCGGAGAAGCCAGCACACAGACCCGCCGGGGCGCGGTCTTCGCGATCCGGGCGGCTTGCGCCTCGAGCTCCGGCAGAATGTGTTGCGCGCGCCGGGAGATCTCACGGCATGCCTGGACCAAGTGAACGGAACCGGTAAGTCCGAGTCCAGCCAGAACGAGGTTCGAGAAGGAACTCGTCATGACGAGGCTTTGATCGTTGGTGCGAGGGTCGAGTTGAATGCGGTCGACACCAATCATTTCCGCCATGTGGCCGTGCGGATTGCACGTGATCACAAGGTGATGGATACGAGGATAATGGCGTCGGACTTTC
The DNA here is from genome assembly GCA_036269625.1 of Bryobacteraceae bacterium. Classification (GTDB taxonomy): domain Bacteria; phylum Acidobacteriota; class Terriglobia; order Bryobacterales; family Bryobacteraceae; genus Bog-105. Next base: position 22,301 of record DATBEF010000102.1, read on the forward strand.
GCTATGACAGCCACGGTTTCCGAACTGTTGCCCGAACGCGACAAGGAAATTAATAAGCCGTGTCGATCAAACGGCGGGTCGGGATCGAGCAGAAGGTCTGTGGCGGGTATGGCTTGTGCTCCGGGCCACGCAGCTGCAATCGCCGCGGCGGCGAAGGCCGATGTTCCCGCTCCAGTGACAAGTGGTGGGGCATTAAAGGTTCGATGAGCGACCCGGTCGAGTGTGGAGGGCCACAGATCGGGCTGCTGGCGAATTTCGGCGAGAGTGACAGAGCCTTTCATAGCACGTAACTCATACCATGCCACAAGCCGCAACGAAAACCGCCGACTGGCATGCCTGCCTAGTGAATTGCCGTTGGAGGGTTATTCTAAGAGAAATGAATCTGCCTGGATTCGCCCTTATTGAGCAGTCGTTTCCTGACCGAAGCATTGCCAATATTCCCGAACATATTCGCAAAGAACTGTCAGAATCCGATTTTGCGTCTAGAGTCCCAAGAGGTGCGCGCATCGCGATTGGCGTTGGCAGCCGCGGCATCGAGAATATAGCGACTATCGTGAAGGCAGTCGCGGCTTTCTGGAAGGACCAGGGCGCGAGCCCTTTTATCTTCCCCGCCATGGGCAGCCACGGCGCGGCCACCGCGGAAGGACAGGCCGATGTCCTGGCGCATTACGGCATCCATGAAGCGACTATGGGTGTACCGATAGTAAGTTCGCTCGATGTGGTCTCGACCGGCAAGACACCAGAAGGCATCGAGACGTTCATGGACCGGAACGCCTTTGAATCGGACGGCGTATTTCTGGTCGCCCGGGTAAAGCCGCACACCGATTTCTCGGGGATACTCGAAAGCGGTCTCTTTAAAATGATGGCGATCGGCCTCGGCAAATTCGCCGGCGCGCGGCAGTATCACACCTTCGCTTACCGTCTTGGATTGGAGAAGGTGATCCGCAGTGTCGGGGCTAAAGTCTTTGAAACGGGCAAACTTCTGGGCGGATTGGCCATTCTTGAAGGCGCGCATCATGAGACGGCCGGATTGGTGGCGGTGAGTTCGGCGCAGGGGCACGCGGCGATGATGGCGCAAGAGGCGGACCTGCTGCGCAAAGTGAAATCATGGTCGGCGAAGCTGCCGGCTCCGGAAATCGACATCTTGATTGTCGATGAGATGGGCAAGAACATCAGTGGCTCCGGCATGGATACCAAGGTGATCAATCGGGGCGTACGAGCAGAATATAATCCCTTTCCGGATACGCCCCTTGTGAACCGGATCTACACGCGCGGGCTGACCGAGCTTTCTTACCACAGCGCGGTCGGAATTGGCATGGCGGATGTGGTGCACGGCCGGCTGGTCGCCGATATCGATTGGACACCCACGTACATCAATGCACTAACAGCATCGGCCCCCGCGATTATTCGCACGCCCATTCATTTTCCGAGCGATCGCGAGGCTTTGAGGAACATCGCGCCGACTGTCGGCAAAACTGACCTGACGGACGTAACCTATTGCCGGATACGCAACACGCTGGAACTGATCCACGCCTACGTGAGCGAGAACTTGATCCCAACACTGTTTCCGAGCGCGCGCGTGGTATCCGATGTCTTTACGGCGCCCTTTGATTCGAACGGAGATTTTGCGGACTTCGATGCGATAGCGGAGTCTCGGCTAATGCAGGCAGGCACGGTGCGGCATTGAGCGGGCGCTATGCGGCGCGCCAAGTCACGCGAGATGGCGTTCCGGTAGCGGAGTTGGCCGACAAAGACGCCGACTTGATGGTTTCGATCGCCCCGGGGCACGGCAACATTGTTTTCGAACTGTTGCATGCGGGCCGGAATTGGGTTTATTCCCCATATGCGAGCCCAGCTCAAATGCAAGGCAAACAGGATCTGTTCGGGATCCCTCTCTTGGCGCCATGGGCGAACCGGTTCAGTTCCGATACGTATGTAGTCAATGGCCGGGAATACACGCTGAACCGCAAGCTGGGCAATTTACGCTTGGACAAAAACCACTTGGCGATTCATGGGTTCCTTACGTTCACGGCTTGGACGCAGACGGAAGTGCACGCCGATGCAAATGGCGCGGACGCGTGCAGCGTTCTGGATTTTACAAGGCGTCCGGAGTGGATGGCGCAATTTCCCTTCGCCCATCGGCTGGAGTGGCGGCATCGCCTTGCGAATGGGCGATTGTCGATACGCTTGTCGATCACTAACGAATCGGCTGAAGCTATGCCGCTGATGGTCGGATTTCACCCATACTTTGCGATTCCCGGAAGCGGGCGGGACGATTGGAAAATTGACCTGCCGGTAAGGACACATATGCCAGTGTCCGACGCACTCATTCCCACGGGAGAGCGCCAGCCTGCGGGATTTGACGGTTTAGCGGAGCTGAAGAGCCTGAGTCTGGACGATGTGTATACCGATCTCGAAAGAGACACGGCCGGAAACGCGATATTCCGGTTGACCGACGCGCGGCACTCGGTACACGTAGGCTTCGATACTGAATTCACAGTCGCGGTTATTTACGCGCCCGTTGAGCGCAATTTCATCTGCTTTGAGCCGATGACTGCGCCGACAGATGCGATACATCTCGCCGCCGAAGGCCGCTATTCCGATTTACGAACGATCGCACCGGGCACGGCGTGGACCGGCGAATTCTGGGTCGAAGTGAGCTGAGGAGAAAGAAGGCAGAAGACATTTCCGCCGCAGACCGCTCTGTCCAGTGCTAAATTCTGATCGAGCCCTCGGCGATGGAAGGCCCAAACAGAAGCAAAGCCGACACCGAGGCCCGCTTCAATGCAGGAGAGGATGGCTTCGGATGAATCGAGTTCCATGGCGATGGTCAATTGGCTGAGACGCAGGCCGGCACTTTGAAGACCTTCCTCGATGACATGGCGTGAGCCCGACCCGCGCTCGCGCATCAGAAGGGGAACACCCATGAGATTGGCAGCCGGAATGGTGCCCAGCGAAGCCCATTCGTGCCCCTTGGGCGCCACAACCACGAGTTCGTCTTCGAACCAGGTTTCTACTTTGACTTCCCGGGACAGAGGAGGCCCTTCGATCAGCCCCAGGCCGAAGCGACCTGACGCTACTCCCTCGACAATTCGCTCCGTATTCTCGCTTGTGACGCGGAGGTAGACCGATGGGAAGTACCGGGCGAAGGCTGCCAGGCGAGGAGGCAGCACATATTGCGCAATGGTGGTGGAAGCTCCCAACTCGAGTTCGCCCCTCGTCTCCCCTTTGAGACTGGTAAGCGCGTTTTCCGCTTCTTCCGCCAGACTGGCAAGATGGACCGCGTAGTGGAGGAGAGATTTGCCGGCTTCGGTGAGAGTCACGCCCGTAGCACGCCGTTCGAACAACTTGCTTCCCACTTCGTCTTCGAGCGTTTTGATTTGAAGGGTAATGGCAGGTTGGGTGAGATAGAGTTGTTCACCGGCTTTACGGAAACTGAGGTGGTCCGCCACGGCACGAAAAACCCGGAGCCGAAAGTTCTCTCCAGCATGTTCACCAGCATTCCACAGGCATGCCGCGGATGCGGCATTGAGGTGGCATCACATTTACTGATGTGCGATCAGAATTACCGCTTGGACGCCGAACCTAAACCAACTCCATACTACAGACAAGAGGTTTACAGAAATGACACGAACAACATTTAGGAATTCGGTTAAGGTAGCTGGGGCTGTTTTCGCGGCACTGGCATTTGCCGCCGCACCCGCCGCCCCGAAGGAGCACCACGACTCGAAGGCAAACCGCATAGCTTACGAAGAGACCCTGGCAAATGGGAAGGCAACTGATCTATTCCTGCGTCGGAGCAACAATGGCGGCCGTTTTCTCTACATCGCGTCAGCGAGTGGAACGCTCACGATCTATGATGTTTCCCAACCGGCAGAGCCGCGCGAACTGAACACGCTGGCATTGAGCAGCGAAAAGTCGACTTTCCAAATCCGCCCTGTGAGTGACCACGCCGCTATTGCGAGCGGAGCGCCCGATGCCAGCCAAAGCCTGACCGTTCTCGATTTGGCCAATGCGCCTTCCGTCGAGATTGCGAAGACGCTAAAGAACGTAGATGCCTATACGATCGACAGCGAAACGAATACGCTTTACGTCGCGCAACGCGGGAAACTCTTTGTCATCCAGTTCGATCATCCCATTACTAGAGAAGCTGAGATTTGGGAGCAATCTTACGAGGCACGGTAAATAGAAGGAAAGCTGTATTCTCATGCGAACTAAGCGAGGCCTTATGCCAGACATTCCATCAAGACCTTCTGATCTTGTGCAATCCCCTGCCAACATTGGTATGGTGATCCGTCAGCGGGAACCGGTAAACTTCGAGTACCCATTCCAGCAGCCGGATACCTTCCTGACTCCAAATAGCCTGTTCTACATTCGGAGCCACTTCAAGGCGCCCGCTCTCGAGAAAGACTCTTATGAACTCAAAGTGGATGGAGCCGTTTCTACTCCACTTTCGTTCCGATACGAGGACCTTCGCGGCATGCCCTCGGAAACGCTGATGGCTACGCTCGAGTGCGCAGGGAACAGCCGGATCTTTCTCGTTCCCCAAGTTGAAGGCGCGCAATGGCAACTGGGAGCTGTGGGCAACGCAGAATGGACGGGAGTTCCGCTCCGGCATCTGCTCGAGAAGGCCGAATTGTTCGATGATGCCATCGAGATCGTATTCGAGGGGGCAGATCGTGGCACCCCCAAGGAGAAGCCAATCCCACCGGAACCAATCTCCTATACAAGAAGCCTCTTGCGTGCGAAGGCACTTTCTCCTGAAGTGCTGGTGGCCTACCAGATGAACGGCCAAGACCTACCACAAGATCACGGCTATCCTGTACGGCTGATTGTTCCTGGGCACTACGGGATGGCGTCAGTGAAATGGCTGACCCGAATTCACGCGACGTGTGAGACATTTCAGGGCTATTGGCAGACCTCCGATTATGCGTATTGGAATCACGTTGACGGGAACCCAGTCAGACTGCCGCTTTCCGAGATGGCGGTCAAATCTCAGATTGCGCGCCCCCGCACATATGAGGTTGTGCCGGGCGGGCGCCCGTATAGGATATTCGGCGCCTGCTGGTGCGGCGATGCGGAAGTGAAGGAGATTGAGGTGTCGACAGACGGGGGAGCGTCATGGGCCGTAGCTGAGTTTCTCGATGCGCCGCTTCGCTTCGCCTGGCGGCGTTTTCAATTGACATGGCAAGTTCCCGAGCAGTCAGGGCGTTATGAACTGATGGCGCGCGCCAAGGACTCCAACGGCTTGCAGCAGCCGCAGCAACATGACCCGAACTTTGGAACTTACGTGATTCATCATCCGTTTGCAATCGAGGTCTTTGTAGACGCCCCGAAGGCCGACAGCGCTTCGTCCCGGGCTCGATGATACAAAGTCGAACCACACATGGAAGCGGTAAGCAATATTCATGCAATCCCGGCAACGCTGGACCAGCCATCCGCTCCCCGGTTTTGGGCTTCGGTGGTGGCCATCGGAATTCTGACCGGACTCTCCGCCGGTCTGCTGACAAAGCTGCTTGAGTGGGTGCAACGCGGTCTCTGGGGCGGAAACGGACGGGAGATTCTGGAGGCAGCGCAGCATATGCCAGCTCTGCGCATTTTCCTGATCCTGCTTGCGGCTGGCGTAGTAACGGGGATTGCACAGGTGGTGCTGCGCAAACTGTCGAGCGGAAACGATATCGACACGACTGCAGCGATCTGGTTTCACGCCGGAAAGCTCCCTGCGCTTCGCACTCTCGGCAGCGCCACGTTGTCCGTCGTGCTCGTTGGCATGGGTGTCTCACTGGGTCGCGAGGGCGCACCGAAACAAGCAGGCGCCGTGTTTGCCAACTTTTTCTCCGACCTGACACGATTGTCAGATGACCAACGCCGCCTCCTAGTGGCTTGCGGCGCGGGCGCCGGCATGGCAGCGGCCTATGGAGTGCCGCTGGGCGGCGCATTGTTTGCGATCGAAGTTGTGCGTGGCGCATTGGCGCTCCGCTTTATTTTGCCCGCCCTTCTTTGCTCCGCCGTAGCCACGGCCGTGTCGTGGACCTTACTGCCGAATGTGCCCACTTACGAAATTCCGGCCTACCCAGACTCTCGTGTAAGCCTGCTCTTTGCCGTTGTGTGCGGATTGGCGGCAGGACCATTTGCTGTTCTGTACGTGCGATTAGTCCGATGGGCGGAACGCAACAAACCGTCGGGATGGCAGAGAATCGTGCGGCCCATTTTCGGTTTGGCTTTGCTCGGGATCACGGCTGCCCGCTTTCCTCAGCTTTTAGGCAATGGCCGTGATGTTTCTCAACTTCTGTTTGCCGGTGCTGTGCCTTTCGTCTTGGCTGTCCTGCTGCTTGTGCTGAAGCCGGCCGCCATCCTGTTGTGTATTGGGTCGGGTGTTCCCGGTGGGCTATTCACTCCATCGCTCACATCAGGCGCTTTGCTCGGTTCGGTTCTGGGCTATTTGTGTTCGTTCGTCTTCCCACATGTTCCAGTCGGATTATGCGGATTCATCGGTGCAGGGGCAGTGCTGTCGGCAACAACGCAGGGCCCCATCTCAACGGTCGTTCTCATGATGGAACTGACCGGTCAAGGCCGTTCTTTCTTTTTGCCGCTACTGCTAGCTGCGACTATCGCCACGATGATCTCCCGGTCGATCGAGCCGCGATCGATTTATGATGCCCGACTAACTAACGATCAGATTCAAATCCGCCAGCGACTCCGTGACAAAGCGCAAGTCGGACCCGAATTGTAGAGCGCAAAGGGCGCCGCGCCAGGTCCACCCTAAAGTCACACAGGTGTATTGGTTTTGTCACCAATCTGTCATATAAATGGATAGATGGCTGGCTTTACGATGCGCGCTTTGCCGTATTTGTCGATACCCGCAAAGTTAGCGGTCGCAGCCGTACTTCTGTTTCCTCTTTTCGGAGCACCTCCGGCTCGCGAGCAGGTGGAGTCGCTCTTAAAGGCAAACCCGAAAGACGCGGGGTTCGCTGGCCCTTTTGGGAGACATCTTATTCCGCGAGTCAAAGTTCAACGAAGCCGAACGGGCCTATAGCACGGCGGTGCAGGTCGATCCGCACTGTGCGCGCGGATATTGGGGTCTGGGACGTCTGGAGATTTTGACGAGCCACAGGGAGGCTGCCCACGACCATATTGCCAAGGCCTTCCAATTAAATCCTCGCGAGCCTGACATCGTACTTTCGTTCGCCGACTTCGTTCAGGACCCGAGCGCCCGCATCACTCTGCTTCGCAACTTTCTCGCACTCGCCAACGGCAATAGTGAGGACAGAGCACGGAGAGGAGATGTAGCCGCGCGCCTCGAAATCACGGAGCGGCTAGGCCATGTGGATTTAGCGCGCCTCGCCAGCCCCTACCGGCCCTACCGAATCAAGCTTGCGGGATATTTTCCCAACGGCCACACTCAAAGCGGCCTCCTGATTCAAGTAAGTCTGAACGGAGGCCGGCGTTTGCAATTGATCCTGGACAGCGGCGCCGACGGCATATTCGTTAACGCCGCTTCGGCACGTGCAGCCAAAGTCGAACCACTGATAGCCGAACGAGTTGACGATGTGGGATCGGCCGCCGACAGCAACGCCTACGTGGCTCTGGCCCACCATGTCACGATGGGGAGCCTTGAACTAGAAGACTGCCTGGTCCACGTAACGGATACGAGCGCCTTCCCGACCGCAGACGGTGT
>DATBEF010000128.1:0-29269 GCA_036269625.1 Bryobacteraceae bacterium
TGATGGGCTCGCTTCGCTCGGCCTTGACCCGGCCCCGCCCCCGTGTGAAAGGCACCTAATATGACGGCGAAGGGAAGCTGTGAAGTAAACTAATACCCGGAAACTCCAGCTATGACTGGTATGGTTTTCGCGGGCAGGTCAATTACATAAGTCTGATTCCAAAGTTCGCCAGCAACTCCAATTTTGGCAATCACATCTCCTTCAATCGATGCGCTTCTCCACGGCGTACCGTTGGGACTTACCGGATCATTTTTCTTCGGCCCGGAATCGAGTAGTCAGCAGGGATCTTTTTTTGCGCAAGACACGCTGCACCTGAGCAAGCGGCTCGACTTGCTCTTGGGCCTCCGATGGGAGATCGCGCCTCCGAACATTGTCAGCATTAACGCGGACAATTATTATCCGTTTATCGGATATTGGCGCGGGATCGGAACAAGTCCAGTGGAATTTGATTACAGCAACTTTTCCCATGCGCCGAGCTGGCCTATGCGTTGGAATCAAATAGCTCCACGTATCGGACTTGCCTATCGACTAAAGTCTCCTGACTTAGTATTCCGTGCGGGGGCTGGCCTTTTCTACGATACGCAAATAGGTTCCATTATCGACAATGAGAATCCACTCACTGCGTGGCAGTACTCGCCCACTTCACCGAATCCCCAACCCCCGAGCGGCATCACGTCTTCCCCTCCCCCGACACTATTTTTGCCGAGAGTTTGGGAGTGGCGAACCTCCGTCGAAAGGGAAATCCACAAAGCCTCGCTATTCTCACTCTCTTATTTCGGTTCCGCCGGGCGAAGACTTCTACGGAATGAAGCTACCCAGGATCCGTTGGCGGGGGTTCTCCAAACTCTCGCATTCACAAGTGATGGAATCTCGAACTATGAAGCGCTGCTGGCCCAATATAGAGGGAATCTAAGTCCGCGACTCTTCATTCTCGCTTCCTATACCTGGTCTCACTCGATTGATAACGGCTCAAGCGACACGACTCCGGAATTGGTCGGACAGGGAATAAATCGTGCGTCAGACATCGGCTCCTCCAGCTTCGACGTTCGGCATCTTTTCACCACATCTCTCGAGTACAAGCTCCCATCAGAGGCTTTCACTCCCCGTCTGCAGAAGTTTCTAGGAGGCTGGCAGTTTAGTTCCACGCTCGTGGCGCGAACGGGCTTTCCGTTTGACGTGACAACCGTTGACCGCAGCGTTGGCCTAGGTTTTGACAACACAGGACGCGCGAGTCTAGTCCCTGGACAACCAATATGGATCGCAAATAGCGCGGCTCCGGGCGGGCGCGAGCTAAACCCGGCCGCTTTTATGGCGCCTGTGGCGGGAATGAATGGAACGCTCGGGCGCAACGGCCTGACGGGTAATGGACTTTTTCAGATTGATGCTAGTGTACGCCGCCAATTCCGCCTATTTGAGGGGCTTTCCATGGAGACGAGTATTTCCGCCTTTAACACGTTGAATCATCCTACGTTTGCCAATCCAGTGAATTACTTGGGAAGCGCGTTGTTTGGGCAATCCACCTCAACGGCTAACCTCATGCTCGGCTCCGGAAGTCCGACTACGGGGCTAACTCCGCTATTTCAGAGCGGCGGGCCCAGGACCATTGAATTGGGTCTGCGTTTTACGTTCTGAAAGGCAGGCAGGTTTACTGGAACAGGGTCAAAATATCCGCCTTCACGTCGGTAGCTTCTTTGACGGAAGTACTGGCGGCGGGCTTCTGCCAAACACCCGGAGTTGCAGATGGCCTTTGATCGTTTGCAGGCAGGTTTAAGGTGATGTTTCTCTTGTAATAGAGCCAGTTCTTATAGCTAGAGATCCAGGCATCGCACTTTTTACACGCCGCTTTCAAGCCTCCAAGATACACCTGTTGTCCTGAGGACACGGTACCGTCAACTACCATTTTCGCGAGCACCGAAAGCAGCTTTAGTTCCGCATGTGCATCCGTGGTGTCTGTGACAACGGTGACCGCATGGCTGAGAGTCGGGCTTCCAACAGGCGTTATCGATCCGAAATTAGCGCCATCGGACGCCACGGGATAAGCGCCCTTGAACCGTTTCTTGGTGCGGTAGACGCCTAGGAGTTGCTGAAATACGCCAGTCATCCAGTCCAGCTGGCCGGTAATCGGTAGTGGCTTCGGTGCTTCCTTGCCGACGCAATACTGAATGATGTAGTTCTCCACCTCACCTGCGAGTTTAGGGATTGCTGCCGGCAGGGGAAACTGGGTAAATGTGTTGTCTTCCTGATCGCTGTACTGCGACCTTTTTTGTAAGTCGCAATACCAGTTGCGGAAGCTCGATTGAGGCGCGCCGATGATGAAATTGCTCCATTTGACGCTGTCGACGAACGTTTCCAGATCGCGAACCTTGAAAGCCTTTAGAAAGTAATCAACGGAATTTGTGCCCGTCGTGGTTGCAGGCTATGAAGAACGAATTTCCAACGCGCATCATCTGAATCTCTTCCTGGGTGGAGACGCCGGCAGTGCCCAGTAGCTCCCAGCTTTGGGTAACGCAGCGCCCAGAACAACGCTGGAAGTTAGTGTAAACGTGCCATGAATCTGATGATCGAACTTCCGGACCAACTCGGCGCCGCGGTGAAGCACAGGCGCAAGCGCAGGGAGTGTCCGCAGACAGTTACATAAGGCGTGCCCTGGAGCAGACATTGATCAAAGAAGAGAGCCGGCCTCTGACGCCCAAGAAGTCAGCTTACGCGATTCTCGCGCCGTATGGCCCCGGGCCGTCAGAAGAGAAGTCGACGAAAACCGACGGGATATGTTTCGAGTTTTCGCCGAGAACGTTCCGTGATCGCGGGAGTGGCCGATACCCATACGGCACTTTGGTATCTGTATGCGTACCCGTGATCAGCAGGGACGGCCGTATCCGAACGTCGGCAATTCAAACGGTTGGTAAGCCATCGTCGGCGCATCATACGGCTCCGGAAATGGCACGTAACTCATACAGTGGCGATTTCGTCTGGGGATATGATCTTTGTCGAGAGATGAGTCCGTTGCGGCTCATAGATGGAGGTTAGGTGGCTGTTGTCATCGGCATACCACGCGAGACGTTCCCCGGAGAACGGCGCGTGGCGATCACTCCGCGGCACTGCGAGGCGTTACGCAAGTCGCAAATTGAATGCATCGTCGAGCATTCGGCTGGGTTAGAAGCTGGATTTCCAGATAGCCTGTATGAAGCGCGTGGCGCGCGAATGGCCACACGGGCCGAAGTTTTCGCGACGGCCAATGTCATTGTGCAAGTCAGGACGCTCGGCGCGAATCCGGAAGCGGGGCGATCCGATCTACCGCATATCCGTCCCGGACAGATCCTGATCGGCATGAGCGAACCGTTGACAGCGCTTCGCGAGGATGTCGATATTGCCGCGTCGGGCGCATCGCTGTTTGCCTTGGAACTGATTCCGCGGATCACGCGTGCACAAAGCATGGACGTGCTGTCTTCGATGGCGACGATTGCGGGATATCGCGCGGTGCTGATTGCGGCCGAGGCGCTTCCCAAAATGTTTCCGATGCTGATGACGGCGGCGGGAACGGTCACGCCGGCGAAGGTGTTTGTCCTGGGCGTTGGAGTGGCCGGCCTGCAGGCTATTGCGACCGCGAAGCGGCTGGGCGCGGTGGTTTCCGCATATGACGTGCGCACGGCCGTGAAAGAGCAAGTGGAGAGCGTGGGGGCCAAGTTCGTGGTGTTGGACCTGGACGCGAAGGGCGCCGAGGGATCGGGCGGTTATGCCAAGACCATGGGCGAGGACTTTTACCGGCGTCAGCGCGAACTGTTGACCGACGTTTTACGCGAACAGGATGTGGTGATCACGACGGCCGCCGTGCCGGGGAAGAAAGCTCCGGTGCTGGTGACGAAGGAGATGGTTTCGGCGATGCCGACCGGATCGGTGGTTGTCGATATCGCGGCCGAGCGCGGCGGCAACTGCGAAGTGACGCGGCCGGGCGAGAGTTTCGCGCATGGCGGAGTGACGGTGCTGGGACCGACTAACCTCGCGGCGTCCGTACCATTCCATGCGAGCCAGATGTACGCCTCAAACGCGAGCGCATTTTTGAAATTGCTGGTTAAAGACGGGAGCGTGCAGCTGAGTCTGGAAGACGAGATTCTGCGCGAAACGCTGGTTGCGCACGGAACCCAAGTGGTTCATCCGCGCGTGCGGGAGTTGATGGGCGTGGCGGAAGGGACCGTCAACGTATGAACAAGTATGAAATCGCGATTTGGGTGTTCATGCTGGCCGCCTTTTTGGGATTTGAGTTGATCCGGCGCGTTTCGCCTTTGCTGCACACACCTTTGATGTCGTTGACGAACGCAATCTCGGCAATTGCGGTGGTGGGCGCGATCATCATCACGGGCGCGGAAGGAGCGAGTCGATTGACACGCGCGCTCGGATTCATCGCGGTGGTGGCTTCGACCACGAACCTGGTGAGCGGATATCTGATTACGGACCGCATGCTGAAGATGTTCAAGAAACGCGGGGGTGAGCGAAAGTGATGGACAGCATCTTCCCGGCGCTTTACATTCTGGCCGCGGCCGGGTTCATTCTGGCGATCAAATGGATGAACTCGCCCGCCACGGCGCGGCGCGGAGTGATTGCCGGCGAGATTGGAATGCTGCTGGCGGTGGTGGGGACGCTGCTGCGGCATGAAGTAGTCAATTATCAATGGATTCTAATTGCTTTTTTCATTGGGTCGGCGGCGGGCGTGCCATTGGCATACCTGATGCCGATGACGGCGGTGCCACAGCGGACGGCGATTTCGCACGCGTTCGGCGCGCTGGCTTCGGCGCTGATTGGAACGGCCGAGTATTACCGCCACACCCCGCATGGATTTGTGATTGTGGCGCTGGTGGTCGAGACGCTGCTCGGCTTCTTAACGTTCACCGCGAGCCTGATGGCATTTGGAAAACTGCAGGAGCTTCTGCCGACTCGACCGCTGACTTTCAAGGGACAGAACTTCCTAAATCTGGGAATCTTGGCCGTAGCGATCGCCGTGGGTATTGCGATTATTCTCACACCGGAACGGACTTGGCTGTTTCCTCTATTTACGGGGCTTTGCCTGCTGTTCGGGGTTCTATTGATTGTTCCCATCGGCGGCGCAGATATGCCGACGGTGATCGCGTTGTTGAATTCGTACGCGGGATTGTCGGCGAGCGCGATGGGATTTGTGCTCGACAACAAGCTGTTAATTGTTGCCGGCGCACTGGACGGATCTTCGGGTTTCATTCTGTCCGTGATCATGTGCCGGGCAATGAACCGATCGTTTACCAACGTGCTGTTCGGAGCATTCGGCACGGTGCAAACGAGTGCAACGAAGGTGGTCGCGCGACCGGTGCGCTCGGCGTCGGCTGAAGAGGCGGCGGAGATTCTGGATTCAGCTCGCAGCGTGGTGATTATTCCGGGTTATGGCATGGCCGTAGCTCAGGCGCAGCACAAATTGCGGGAGATGTACGACGTGCTGAACAAGCGTGGGATAGACGTGCGCTTCGCTATACATCCGGTGGCGGGGCGAATGCCTGGCCACATGAACGTTTTGTTGGCGGAAGCGGATGTTCCGTACGATCGCCTATTCGAAATGGACGACATCAACGCGGATTTCCCCAGGACGGATGTGGCCCTGGTGATTGGGGCTAACGACGTCGTGAATCCAGCGGCGAGCAATGACAAGAACAGCCCGATTTCGGGGATGCCCATCCTCAACGCACATCTGGCGCGTACCGTCATGATTATTAAGCGCGGTATGAGTCCGGGCTTTGCAGGAATCGATAATGAGCTTTATTACATGGAGAAAACGCTCATGCTTTTTGGCGATGCTAAGTCCTTTGTCGCCAGTATTGTGAAGGAAATGAATGCGGTTACATCCGGAGCACATTAAGATTTCGGAAAACCCTGGTAGCCAGATTCAGCAAAAATCGATAAACTGATTTTAATATCACTCGGCGCCGGTTCGCGGCCTCGCCTGCCGCGGGAGGAGACAAAATGAACGCTGCAGTCAGTATGGCGAGAGTCCCTTTGGCCCAGGAGGGTCTGAGCTATTGGGAGGAACTTGCAGATCAATGTAAACGGCAGACTAGCCTGATTAATGGCGCTCTGTCAAACCGTGGCGCCTGTGACGATGAGACCGTCAAATGGACGGACGGCCACGAGATCCGCATGGTTCGGATGGCTTACCCGTCGACATCGATCACCCTACGTCTGGAAATGCACAGCTGGGGCCCGACAATCAGCGGAGTGATCACCGGACGCGAGACGAAGGATCTGCAGTTCGCCTCTGAAGAATTTGAATTCCTGGTGGCGAAGGACCTGGACGATTCTACTGTTGCCGTGTTCGGCGAGGGACGCAGTTTTTCGCCCCGCGAACTTGCTGCGTACATCGCACAGAATTTCCGGCGTTGTTATCCGGAACTTTCGATTCCCAGCCGCCCCTGGAGGTAAATCCCGCAGAGTTCTTTTCCCGGAATGGTCGATTAGACTAGGAGAAGATGCCCGACAACTCCGCGCTGCAGGTCTTCTACGGCAGTATAGCCGTGATGGCTACGATCCTCATGGCTGTGTTTGTCGCCGTATTCACAAATAATAAGCGTATGGATGATCTGCGAGATACAATTTCGAACCGGATCACCGATTTGAAGACCTCAATAGAATCGCGTTTCGCAATGGTTGATTCGCACTTCGCTGCTATCGAGAACCGTCTGACTTCGATCGAAAGCCGTCTCTCGGAAGTTGAAAAGAGTCAACGGGTTATTCGCTGATCACTCTAGGCGCTCCTTCTTTCCTCGTATTTGCTTGCGTAAATTAGAGCTAGTTTTGCGGACTCAGCAGAACAGCCAGAATAGCGAGCGCGAGAGCGGGGGGCGTTACGAACGCGCCCCACTTCAAAAACTTCCAGAAGCCGACCTCCTGGCCCTCGCGCCGTACCGCCGCTAGCCAAAGTATGGTTGCTAGTGAGCCGGTGACCGAAAAGTTCGGTCCCAAGTCAACGCCAATCAGGAGAGCATTCCGGAGTGGTCCGGTAGCACCGGAGGCTTTTACGGCCATTCCAGCGATCAAACCGCTGGGGAGATTGTTCATCAGGTTCGAAATCAGAGCGACGCCAAAACCGGACCCCAGTGCGGCGCGCAAAGGCTGCCATGATTGCATATCGCGAAGCGCATGAACAGCTGCGGCGAGCGCGCCCGCTCCGGTGAGTGCTTCGACGATCACGAACAGGCCGGCAACAAGCGGCAGAACGCTCCATGAGACATCTTTAATGACATCTTTGGGAGCGCTGTGATCGCGGATTGAAACGGCGGTTGCGACGAGGAGCCCGACGGCGAAGACGGGTGCGCCGAGATCAAAGTTCAGAGCCGAAGCGGTCATCAGCGTGACTGCCAGGAAGCCGATGCCATAAAGAGTTAGTTTGCCGTCAGGCGAGAGCGGTTTGCCATTTATATTGGTTGCGACTGGGCCCTGGAGAAGCTTGTTCGCGAACCAGCGAAGAACGAGGAAGGTCATCAGGATTGAGACCAGAGATGGTAGTCCAAAGGTAAGCAGCCAGCGCCCGAGCGTGGGCATGCCGCTGCTGTACACGACGAGATTCGCGGGATTGGAAATTGGCAGAACAAAGCTGGCGGCGTTGGCGATGAAGGCGCAGATGAGCAGATATGGCAACGGTTCGGCCTTAGCGGCACGGACCGCGGCAAAAACTGCGGGAGTCAAGACGACAGCCGTGGCATCGTTCGAGAGAAAGACCGTGACCACGATGCCGACGCAGTAGATCAGGAGAAACAGCCGGGCGCGGGACCCGTTGGACGCACGAACGGCAAGACCAGCAACCCAGTCGAACACGCCCTCTCGGCGGGCCAGTTCCGACATGATCATCATCCCGATTAAGAAGAGATAGACGTCTAGTCCCTTGCCGACAGCACGGACGGCCGATAGAGGCGAAATAAGACGGCAAAGGACTAGGAGGCAGGCGCCGATCATGGCCCACCAAGCTTCCGGCAGGCCTTTGGGACGAATCAGGACTAAGGCGATGGAGGCGAGTGAAACAAGCCAGATAGCGGCGGCCGGGCTCATCAGCTGTGAAATTGGCATAGTTGGGCTTGTCGGTAAGGGAGAGGGCTGAACGTGAACAGATCAATCCAGAGCTTGGTTATTCTTTCACGTCGATGCAGTATTGGCGAAGTTTTTCGTAGAGAAGCCTACGATGGATCCCAAGAGCTTCGGCAGCTTTTGATTTGTTTCCCTGCGCAGCAGTTAGGGATTGCTGGATCAGCGCCCGCTCAAGCCGCTCGATGTTCTCTTTCCAGCCGTTTTGCAAGGCCACAAGATCGGTCCACTGTCCTGCGGGAGTTTCGTGTCTGTCATCCAGCAAGAGGATGTCATCGCGGTCGATAACGTTTCCGCGCGCGAAGACTAGCGCGGGCAATGGTATTTTCGAGTTCGCGAACGTTCCCGGGCCAGTGGTGTTCGCAGAGAATGGCAAGCGCCGCAGGGGTCATGGAGACTGCGGGTTCGCTTGGATCGAGGAAGTGCCGCACGAGTGCGGGAATGTCCTGTTTGCGATCGCGGAGGGCGGGAAGCGAGATGGTAACCACGTTCAGACGGTAGTAGAGATCTTCGCGAAATTCGGCTCGTGCAACGGCCTGCTCCAAGTTCTTGGACGTTGCGGTGATGAGACGAATATCGACCGGGGTAGACGTGTTCGTACCCAGCCGCTCAATCGAACGCTCCTGGACAGCGCGCAGCAGTTTGGCCTGTAGAGCCGGCGCGAGTTCGGCGATTTCATCGAGGAATAGAGTTCCTCCAGATGCCTCTTCAAAGCGCCCGATTCTTCGATAGAGGGCATTGGTGAAGGCGCCCTTTTCGTGTCCGAATAGTTCCGATTCGAGCAAGGGCTCCGGAATAGCCGCGCAGTTTACTTTCAAAAGTGGTCCGCGGGCGCGCGCGCTGTTTTCGTGTATGGCGTTGACGACCAGTTCCTTGCCGGTCCCACTCTCGCCGCGAACCAGCACGGTGGCGTCGGAAGCCGCGACTTGGCCAATCAATTTGTAGACGCGCTGCATGGGCGGGCTGTAGCCGAGCATGGCGAGATTCCCGGTTGTGAGATGCGCGCCATCAGATACTGTCGCTTTTCGCGAGAGACGGCGATGCTCGATGGCTCGCTTGAGCTGAGCTAGAACGTGGGCGAAATCGAGCGGCTTCGAAAGATAATCGAATGCGCCGAGTTTCATGGCTTCGATTGCGGTGCTGCTGTCGCCGAAAGCTGTCATGACGAAGAAGGTAGATTGGGAACCGCCGGAAAGAGCCTTTCTAAGGACGGATAAGCCGTCCAAATCGGGCATCCGGATGTCCAGCAGGACCGCGTCGGGCTCCTCGTGCAGGATGAGAGAAAGCGCCTCAAGACCATTCTGCGCGGAGAAGACGCGAAAACGTTCTGCCTCGAGTAGGGCGGCAAGAGCAGTTCGAGCGGCATCCTCATCTTCGGCTACTAATACGGTGGAAATCGACATTTTAGTGGCTTATTAATTTCTCGGCAATTCGACAAGGAAGCGAGCTCCGGCTTCAGTAGCAGCGTAGATGAGATCTCCGCCTGCGCTGCGGATGAGCTCGCGCGAGACCGCAAGGCCTAAGCCGGTTCCGGCTGGCTTGGTCGTATAAAACGGCTCAAACAGATGTTCGCGCTGTTCGGGGTCGAGCCCGGGCCCTTCGTCTTCGACTTCGATATGGGAGAGCCCATTCTCCTGGGAGGCTCGGACATAGATGGTCTTGCCCGGCGGTGAAGCTTGCAGGGCATTCAGAAGCAGGTTGACGATAGTTTGCGTGAGTTGTTGCGAATCAAAGAAGGCGCGGAGGTCCACGTTTCCGTTTTCTAGGAGAACCTTAGTATTCTGCATCTCAGCATGACGCTGGACTAGCCCGATGCAGTGCTGGACAACGGGAAGCACCGGCTGCTGTTCAGGGCGCGGCTGGCGCAAGCGTTGCAGATCCAGCAAGTCATTTAAAAGAGCGCTGAGCCGGTCCACTTCGGCCTGCACGGTTCGGAAGTCTTCCGGGCGAATGGAATTTGTTTTCAGCCTGTGATCAAGCAATTGAACGGTGAGGCGAATGCTGTTGAGCGGGTTTCGGATCTCGTGGGCAAGACCGGCGGCGAGACGGCCGAGAGCTCGCAAGCGATCTTCCCGCCTGAGCTCCGTTTCGAGCTTGCGGCGAGTGGAAGCCATTTGATTGATGGATCTGCTGATTGCGCCCAGTTCGTCGGCGCGCTCCGGGAGATGGAATTCGAAATCTTGCTCGAGGCGGGAAAGCCCGCTTTTGATTTGGGCGACTCCGCGAGCAAGGCCGAGGCCGGTCGCGAGTGTTCCGGCGATGCTGATCAAAGCAGCGAGGCCAAGAGCGGAGAGCAGAAATCCGCGCTCGGCGATACCGGGAGCTGCGCGGCCTGCAAGGCGTTTCATTGCCCAGACGATCGTGCTGCCGTTTGGGCTCGGTTCGGCGCCCAGGACCAATAGATCCGTCCTTCCGCGAATGACCTGTTGGATCATGCGATGCGCGAGGCGGCTTTGTTGAGTGAGCGAGACGATAAGACCGCGTTCTGCGCTCGGAACGTCGATCTTTTCCGATCCTGTGTCATGCGTTGGAAAGGCGTAGCCGAGAAAATCGGACCCGCTATAGAAGCCGCCCTCCACGCCTGGATAAGAGAGCAAAACAGTTTGCGTGATGCCGCGCAAAGAGACATTGCGAGCTTGGGCAGGAAGGTTCGGCCAGGACGTGTCAGATGAGGCGCGGTATTCATATTGCTGCTTCAGTTCGGCGATGGCGGTGCTGATCGCTTTGTGCGCTTCTCCAAGCACGACCCGCTCGGCGCCACGGACTACCTCAGTGATGAGGAGGATGCTAAGCGTGGCCACGGAAAGAGCAGCTATAAACGTGAACAGCATCTGCAGCATGAGTCGGTTTTGAAGTAGGCGATTCACAGTGAACCTCTACGGCGCGGAAGGCCGTACGTTGGCAGAAGCCGCGGCCTGCGCGAGACTCTCCAGCGCCTTGACGACCTCTTCCGCGCATCTGGCGTTCTCGCCGGCGGCGACCATATCCTTTCGTTCGTAAGCGCGCACGGCCAACTGATAGAAATCAGTCGCCCATTTGGGAAATGATGCGGCCCGCGGATCGTGGGATTGAGCGAGGAAGTAGTCGGCCTGCCGGGTCCGGAAGTAGACACGCTGCAATTGATCGCTCGTCAAAGGCGGAGGGGGCGGACCGTTTGGACCGCCTCCGGTATGAAGATGCTGCTGGTGCTCGGCGATGTGGAGGAGCGAATCGGCGGCTTCGGCCATGCGGTCAGCTGCAAATGAATTGCCCGATCGGGAATCTTTCTCGGCGCTTCCGAGAAACACACGGCTATCTTCAATAGCTGTTTGGGCGGTTCGGTCAACGGGCTTGGCGGAGTCAATCCTACGCCGGATATCGGCAATGCGAATAGGCGGAGCGGAAGGCGGTTTGGGCGGAGGCGAAACTCCGGGCTGAGCCCAAAGTACGACTAGAGCAACTGGCAATGCGCTAAGTTGGCCAACGAGTTGAACAGGCGCCACTAGAGATCGGAAAAGCACGCCGGCATCCACGACCACCGTGTTCCCATGGTACGAGAACACGGTGGGGCACTGTCCGGTTTTAGGTCAATGCTGTACGGTTGGGACATAGCCTCTAATTTCTAGAGCTGAGGCGGTGTTCCGGGGGGCGGAGGCGGTGGCGGCTCATCCGTTCTCCCCGGTGGTACCGGACCGGCGCCTGCGGGGCCGCCTGATGTTGACGGGTTGACTATAAGCGATTGCCCGTTGATGGTCAGACTCTGTACATCTACGACAGTTCGACCGGCTAGAGTACTTCGGGCGTAGCCGGTGTAAGCGACAGTGGCGCCGGCGTGAATCGATGATGGATTCGTTGCGGCAAACGCGGGTACGGCGGCTAACGTGCCGTTATCGAGCAGAAAGCCATTGATTGCCCCATCGGGACCGTAGTTCAGTTGTTGAATGCGACCGGAGCAGGAGTACGGGGCAGAAGCACCCGGTTGAGGTACGGTGAACGACTTGCCCGAAGTGCGATCCTCGATAGCTTGGGCCTCAATGGTCTTAAATCCGGTTGCTGAGGTCTGCTCATAACCAGAAATTTGAACATTGTCTCGGGCGTGAATGGAGACTCCGATCCGCGGGGCAGCCTGCGGTGGAAGATGGACCAGGGTGTCGTTATTCAGCAGGAAGCCTTCGATTTCGGCATCGCGGTTGTAATTGAATTGCGTGATGGCGCCGGAAACGGTCGTGTACATGCCAGTTTGCGGAGGCGGTCCGGGAGGCGGCCCGCCACGCCTGCCCCTTGGGCCTTGCGCCGCAGCCGTAGCGATAGCGGAGAGACTCACGAGGGAAACGAGCAGAGCGCGCGATTGATACAGTTTCATAGAGTTGAACCTCTTGCATAGGGAGTGCAGGAGAAAGACCACTCCACGATTCAATGAACTCAATTGGGGCGGTACGGTCCTTTGGCGCCGTTAGCGCACGGATGTGTGTTTTGACCGGACAATATCGGTATGAAACGATTGACAATCACCAGCGTGGAAGTGGAGGACCGCCGCTTCCCCTTGTATGAAGGCGCAGGGTCGGACGCTGTGCACAGCGGCGCGGAGTACGCCTTTGCGATCACGCGGCTGCGGACGGGCGCGGAGGAGGAGGGTTGCGGAATCACACTGACGCTGGGCAATGGGAACCAGATCGTTTGCGATGCGATTGCGCAATTGGGCGGCGTGCTGGAAGGACGCGAGATCGAGGAACTGATGTCGGAGTTCGGCGATGTATCGCGCAAACTTGCGGACAATCCCATGCTGCGCTGGCTTGGTCCGCACAAAGGGGTGGTTCACCTTGCGCTCTCGTCAATTGTGAATGCGTGTTTCGATCTTTGGGCGAAGGTGCGAGGCGTTCCACTATGGCGTCTGTTGTTGGACCTTACACCGGAACAGGTCGTCGCGCTGCTCGACCTTAGTTATGTGGAAGACGACCTGAGCAAGGAAGACGCGCTGGGGATTCTTCGCGATCATTGGGCGTCGAGAGGGGAACGAGAGAGCGTCGTTCGCGGCGGTTATCCGGGCTACGACACCTCGGTCGGGTGGTTCCAGTATGACGATAATCGCGTCCGTGACAACGCCCGGAAAGCGATGGCTGCTGGTTTTCGGGCGTTCAAGCTGAAAGTCGGGTCGAAGGACGGGGAGCGTGACTTGCGGCGGGCGGCAATGCTGCGGGAGGTCGCGGGACCGGACTGCCGGCTGATGTTCGATGCTAACCAGCAGTGGAGTTTCAGCGAAGCGAAGCGCATGTGTCTCGCGCTGGGAAGCTTCAACCCGTTCTGGGTAGAGGAGCCGACGCATCCCGATGATGTAGACGGGCATCGAAGACTGGCGGAAGACGTTGCTCCGGTGCGGATCGCGCTTGGGGAGCATGTGCCGAACAAGGTGATGTTCAAGAACTTCATGCAAACGGGCGCAGTGCATTTCGTGCAAGCCGACTGCACGCGTTTAGCGGGAATTTCAGAATTCATCACCGTTAGTTTGATGGCGCGAAAGCATGGGCTTCCGATTGTGCCGCATGTCGGCGACATGGGGCAGATCCATCAACACTTGGTGTTGTTCAACCGCGTGGCGCTGGGCCATGAGGTGTTATTCCTGGAGCATATTCCGCATCTGCGTGAATACTTCGTCGAACCCGCGCGGATTGAGGATGGCGTGTACCGAACGCCGCAAAGGCCAGGCAGCTCTTGCGACATGGCGAGTGAAGGCTAAATAACACGTTTCGTTTGTTTCGAATGTTTTGTTTGTTTCGAATGTGATATGCTGCGTGTATGGCCTTGGTCGCTGGCGAACCGGTTTCAATTCCAACTGATGAAGCTTCACAGGTCCGTGAACTGCAGCGGCTGGTTCAGCAGGGGAACGCGAAGCTCGTAGGGCCAGATGGCTGTGAAATAGAACTGCCGGCGACTGTGCATGATCTGCTCTTAGTCATTCTGAGAAATCTGCAAGCCGGGAAAGCAATTTCAATCGTTCCGGAGCACCAGCAGCTCACAACGCAACGTGCTGCGAATGTCCTGGGAGTCTCCCGGCCGTTCGTGGTTAAGCTCCTTGAAGAGGGAGCGATTCCGTTTTATATGGTTGGATCGCATCGTCGAATCTATCTGCGGGATCTCCTAAATTACAAACATCACCGCGACAGCGCTCGGCATGAAGCAATCAATCGGATGGCAAGGGCTGAACTCCAGGCTGGCACGTATGACGAGGTGATCCTGCCTGGGGACGCCGAAGACGAGTGACGTCAGACTTTCTGGTCGTGCTGGATGCCTGTGTCCTCGTTCCAGCACCGCTGCGAGATTTACTTCTTCGCCTCGCCGAGCATCCCAGGCTTTATGTACCTCGATGGTCTGACGAGATCATGCGCGAAGTAGTTCGAACTCTTGAAAGCGGTATTGGCCTCGGTCCCGAGAAGACGGGCTATCTGGTTAGCGAGTTGGGCAAGCATTTTGGTGACGCCTGGGTTACGGGTTACGAATTGCTGATCGGCAGTATGACGAATGACCCGAAAGACCGCCATGTACTGGCTGCGGCTGCGCGCTGTGGAGCGCAAGCAATCGTTACTTACAACGCGCGCCACTTTCCAGTGTCGGCATTAGAGCCCTGGGGCATAGAGGCACAAGCCCCGAGCACCATTCTCAACACCAGTACGATATCAATCCCGCGCGAAACCTCGGGCGATCGCTACCGCAACAGCTGAGGGTTCTGCGAAAGGCGGCGAAGGGATTTGTTGGAGCGGTCTGCCACGATCTCGGTATTGACCTTGATAGTTCTGAGAACCTTTAAATTAAAGACGTGTCAGAGAAAACCGTGGGTGGATTCGGGTTCGGGCAGCTTGCCAAGCGAGTGATAGAGAGCGAGTTCGCCTCTCCGAGCGTTGGCCGTAGCAGGTTGCGGGTTGATAGCGGCGGCTTAAAATCGTGATGAGTTCCACAGAGCGAAATGCGGCGGAGAAAACTATCAAAATAGACGGAATCGACATTGGAGAGGTGAGCCGAATGGAAGCTGGCGGCGTGCAGCAGTTTCGCGCCGTATTCGCGAAGAGCAAAGCCCGCTTCGAGGAGCGAAACAGCGGCGGACTCGCATGCAAGCACGGATTCTATAAAGGCTGTTCCGTATTAAAGCTCCAAAAAGCCTCTTGGACTAATGATCGAATGGATCACGTACAAAACAAGACAGGAATCTTCTTTTCAATTTGGATTGATGAAAAGGCCGCGCGCAAAGGTCGGGCGAACTATAACATTCATGCTTTGAAACTGAGGCAACTGAAAGATTATTCGATCACCAGTCGAGACTTCGCCAACGATTTCAGAGACGGTTTCGCAACCATGCGCGACTCCTGGCCAAACGTGAGGGTGGACTACGGACCACTGACTCTGATGCAGGGATGGATTGAGATTGATCCGAAGAGTTTCGAAGACGGCATACTTGTCTTGCTGGAGCGTTTCAAACATGTAAGTTCGCTGATCGATCGCCTGCTGGAGTTGCGGCGGAGGTGAGCACCGGTAACGGAATTCAGGCGCGGATGATCGCGGCGGCGACAGGTTGGTCGCCCACCGGCACCATGTCGAAGAGGGCTGCGCCGGACTTGAAGCGATTGGCGCGGATGGAAGGGATGCGGATCACGGCCATGTCGCCGGAAGCGCGGTTGAGGATCAGCGCGTATTGGTTATCGGGCGTGACCGTGATGAAGCGCGGTTCCAGGCCCACCTCTACATAGCCGATGGCCTTGCGATTATCGACGCTGACGATACAAATGCTCGATCCAGAGCGGCTGGCGGCAAACAGGTAGGCGGGGGAGTCACAGCTTGCCATCACCCCTGGCTCATGACCGGCCAACAGAGTCTGATCCACCTGCAGGGTGTGGTACGGATACACGATGGCAACGCCGTCCATGCCGCTGCCGCTGATAAAAAGTTGGCCCGTTCCCCAAAAGCACAGATTTTCCGGGCGCATGGCGAGCGGCAGCTCAGCCATCGTCTGTAACGAGGGGACATCCAGAGCTGTCAAGGAACGGTCGTGCCAGTTGGCTACCAGGAGTACCTGCCCATCGTCGCGAAAGCGCACGGCGCCGACCTCACCCGGCATCTGCACGTGCTGGCGGCGGCCATTCGATAACTCGATCACTTCGACGATTCCTTCGTTCTTTGACGAAATGGCTGCGCGAGCGGTTTGCCAAACATCGATATCAAAAGGTTGAGAGTTTAGCCGGTACCGCTGCACTACACGGAGAGACGTGGCCTGGATTACAATCAGTTCGCGCGGGGTGAGAGCGAGGAGGTGCTCGCCGTCTGAGGTAAGCCGCAAGGCCGACAGGCCGTCGGCAATGCGCTGCGATTGAACCAAATTCAATCGCGAATCTATTATATGGACCGAACCGTTCAATGGCGTCAGAACATAGCTGCGATCTTCGGCCCCGGTGATGGCGGTGGGCGGCGAACTGAGCGCAATTGTTTTCGTTAGATTGAAGGACATCAGGTCAATTGCGGCGATGCTGGAGCTTCCCGCGGTCGCAACCAGGGCAAATCCCGGAAATCCAGTGGCTTTGCGGCGTCCGCAAGCGGCGGAAACTCCTGCCGCAGCCACTGCGCCTAGCCAGCGGCGGCGGCTAATGCGGTCGAATTTGTAATGCGGTGAAAACAAAAAGCTTTCTTACCACCCAGTTAAAAAAAGGGGTACTCCTTATGTTACTCTCAGAAGAATCTTCAGCAGATATCCTGCCTGCTCTATTTTCATGAATTTTAGGTCTGTTTTTAGTCTCATATCGTCGGATCTTGCTATTGATCTCGGCACAGCGAATACGCTCGTTTACGCAAAAGGCAAGGGAATCGTCGTTAACGAACCCTCTATTGTTGCCATAAATAAGAACACAGGTGGCGTGGAGGCGGTCGGCAAAGAGGCCAAAGACATGCTGGGCCGAACGCCGGGCAACATCGTCGCGATACGGCCAATGAAGGATGGCGTGATAGCCGATTTTAAGGTGACCGAGCGCATGCTGAATTATTTTATTCAGAAGGCGCACGGCCGTAAAATGCTGGTGCATCCGCGCATTGTGATTGGGGTTCCCAGCGAGATAACGCAGGTGGAGAAGCGGGCGGTAGTCGACTCGGCGTATCGCGCCAAAGCGAGCGAGGTGCACCTGGTAGAACAGGCCATGGTGGCGGCAATCGGAGCTGGTTTGCCAGTAACGGAGCCCTCGGGAAACATGGTAGTGGATGTCGGCGGAGGCACTACCGATGTTGCCGTGATTTCATTGTCGGGCATTGTCTATTCGCGATCGGTACGAGTGGCCGGCAATGAGATGGACGACGCCATTATGTCGTACCTGAAGCGCAAGTACAATCTGCTGATCGGAGAACGGACGGCCGAGCAGATCAAGATTCAGCTCGGCTCGGCTTATCCGTTGGACCGGCCATTGACGATGGAGATCAAAGGCCGCAACTTAATCGAGGGCGTTCCGAAGACCATCACGATAGAGGACAGCGAAATACGGGAAGCCTTGTCGGAATGCATGGCCACGATCATTAATGCAATACGGGTAGCGCTTGAGCGCACGCCGCCCGAGTTGAGCGCGGACATCAGCGATCGCGGCATCGTTCTTACCGGTGGAGGAGCGTTGATTAAGAATCTTGACCGGCGTATTCGGGAAGAGACGGGGCTGCCGGTTTCGATTGCGGAAGACCCGCTGGCATCGGTGGTGCTGGGCACGGGCAAAATGCTCACGGATTTTAAGCTGTTGCGCCGAGTGGCCATCGAATAGCAAACTGACTGGCAGCCGACACTCTACGCCGCTACAGTAGAAGTAGAGCCCGCAGGCAGAACCACCTCATGGACGCCCTTCTCAGCCGGTATCGTAATCTTTCCATTCTCGTGGTTGTGCTGGTGGCGCAACTGGTAGGCGTCGCCTATCAGGTTAAAACGAATAATCAGGACGAGCGGCTGGTAAGGGTTTGGGCCGTCAGCGCAGTGACGCCGATGGCGGGTATCGTCGAAGCGATCCGGCGCAATACGATCGGGTTCCTTGAAGACTATTTCATTCTGCTCGATGTGCGCGATCAGAATCGCAAGCTGCATGCGGAAAACGATCGCCTGCGGCTAGAGAATGTCTACTATCGAAACCAGTTGGATACGGCCGAACATGCGCGGGCACTGAGCGTTTTTCAAGCGCGATCGCCATCGAAGACCGTGGCTGCACAGGTGATTGGGAACAGTACGGTATCTACGGCGAAGGCCGTCTTCATCGACCGGGGTTCGACGAGCGCCATCCAAAAAGGGATGGCAGTGGTTACGCCGGAGGGCATCGTCGGAAAAGTGACGGCGGTGTACCCGCTGGTTTCTCAAGTGCTTCTGGTTACCGATCCGACGTTCGAAGTTGGCATCGAATCGCAGAAGTCGCATGTACACGGAATCCTTGATTGCGGAACAGGAAAATGCCGCGTAATGCAGATCCAGAACGAGGACAAAGTGGACACGGGCGAATGGTTTTACACGTCTGGCGAAGACCGTATCTTCCCGAAGGGCTTCCCTGTCGGGAAGGTGACCTCGGCAGTGCAGGGCCAAGGTACGAAAGACGTGAAACTTGCGTTGAGCGGCGCGCCGGGGGGAATCGAGCAGGTATTGGTGGTCCTGGCGGGCGTTCATCAGGAGATTCCAGAAACGCCCGTCGCGGACACGCCCGATAAGCTGTTGCCGCCACCACCGGCGGAAGATGACGACGGCGTTACGACGAACGCGAAGCCTCAGACGGAAGCCGACAAGATTGTTCAGAAGTATGCCGCGATTGGCCAGGCGCAGGATCACAAGTTCGGAGGGTACGGTTCGAATCTGCCGAATTTCAATGTGAAGCAGAAGCCGGGAGATGGTCAGGCTGTGCAGGCCGGGGCTGGTGCGGTTCCAGCAACGCCGTCAGGGTCGTCGGCGGCTCCAGCGCCGCAGTCGCCACCGGCGATTCTGGGCGCACGGAGTGGAGGAGAAGTTCCCGCGACGCGGCCAGCTCAACCGGCGCCACGTCCGGGCCAAATAGCGCCGCGGCCGGGTCAAACAGCGACTAGCGCTGGGCAGTCCGCTACGACAGCACCGAAACCGGCCGCACAGACGCCCAGTCCCGTGCTGCCATTGGGCGCGCCGCGCCATAGAACATCCCCTGGTACACCCCAGTCTTCTGGTTCGACATCGACTACTTCCAATAGTTCGAAGTCGAGCACAACGGCGCCATCGCGGCCGCCGCAGTAATGAACGAAACCAGCGATCAAATCATCAACCGGCCTGCGCGAGAGAGTTGGTTCAGCCGCTTCCAGGTTGTCGCCCTGGCATTTCTGACGCTGATCGCGATCATCGGCAAGGTGTATCTGCCGCGGCTGATCCCCGCCACGGAATGGCTGGAACTGCCGCTGCTGCTGACGGTTTATTTCGGGCTAATGCGGCGCAGCCAGATTGCAGCGCTGTTCTTCGGTGCGTTCGTTGGACTGGCGGAGGATTCGCTATCGCCCACCAACCTGCCCATTGGGATGTATGGCATCACGAAGACGCTGGTAGGGTATTTCGCCGCGTCCGTCAGTATGCGTTTCAATGTGGAGAACTCGTTTATACGGATGGTGCTGAGCTTCTTCTTTTACTTCTTCCACGCATTCTTCTACTGGATCATGCAGCGGGCGCTGCTGGGTCAAATTGTGCCATTCGATCCGCAGACCACGATGGTACATGGGGCACTCAACGCCGCGGTTGCAGCGCCCCTGTTTTTGATTCTCGATCGAATGAAGCTTTCTTCCAAAGACTAAGCCAGTCGCGGTTCTATTTACCCCGCTTTTCCTTCACGGTTTCTGCCCTGAGCCGGCTGAGCGCTTGGCGTCTTCGGCGGCTCGGAACTCCTGGGCGGCCTTGTCGCTCTTGCCTTGTGCCTGGAAGATCTTCCCTAAAGCGCCGTGAGCTTCAACCGAACCGGGGTCTGCGCGTAGCGCTAACTGCATGTGATCTTCGGCATCGGTCCAGTTCTGGGTCAGCGCAGCTAAGATACCGAGGTTGTAGTGCGCGGTGTAACTATTCGGGTCAATCGAGAGCAGCTTGTCCAAGTAGGCGCGGGCTTGGGGATAGTCGTTTTTCTGGATATAGATTTGGGCGAGGGCTTCGTCCGCTCGCGTGTACCATGGCTCGAGCGCCAGGGTCGCCTTGAACTGCTGGATAGCTTCATCCTGTTGGCCGAGCCGGAACTGACAAAATGCTAGCTCGAAGTGAGATTGCGCGTCGGAAGGCGCCTGCTGGATGGCAGACTTGAATTCTCGGACGGCCCGCGGGTAATCGCCGCCTCGCTGTTCGTTCAACCCCAGACTGACCAGGATGTCCACCACGTCGGGCAGCTTGTCCCGCAGGCCCTGAAGTAGAGTATGGGATTCAGCCAGCTTACCGGCGGAAGAAAGGTCCAGCGCGCGCAAGTATTGTTCAAAGTCTCCGATTCGATCCTTTGGATCAACTCGAGAATCGGTGCGGATAGATTTCGTCGATCCGCTCAGGTATCCGAGCGACCGTAATATGGCGATAGTATCGGGCTCAGGCGAGGCAGGCTGGCTGGGCGGAATCGCGCGAGCGTTTGCACGCACTGCGGCCAGCTGCCGGGCAAACGCAGTCGCTCTCGGCCGCTGCTGGTCGTAGAGATTTCGAGCTTCATTCGGGTCGCTCACAAGATCGTACAATTCAGGTTTTGGAGACTCAATGTATTTGTAGCGGCCCACGCGCAAGCTCCGCAACGTGGCGCAACCGAAATGGTTTTGCGCATATAGACTTTCGGAATAGATCTCACGGTCCCGTCCGGCGGAAATGAGACTACGGCCGCGCATCGCGGCTGGACGCTGGATACCAACCGCATCCAGGATCGTCGGCGCAACATCAAGGAGACCGGCGGGCTCGTCCATTCGCTCACCCATAGCGTGGCTGAACTCCGCTGGCCAGTGAATGATAAGCGGCACACGAAGAGTGCTCTGGTAAATAAAATAACCGTGCGTGCTCTCGCCGTGCTCTCCGAGACCCTCGCCGTGATCGGACGTAAAAACAATGAGCGCCTTGTCGAGTAGCCCACGGCGGTTCAGAGCCGCTAGGAAATCGCCCAGAACCTGGTCCTCGTAAGCCACTTCGGCTGTGTATCCGGTTTCGCCGTGGCGCAAACTCGGATCCCGCGGGAGGTCATAAGGCAGGTGAAGATCGTACAAGTGGAGGAAAAGAAAGAATGGCGCGCTCGAGTTGCCTTCGAGCCAGCGCAGAGCGGCGTCAGTTACTTGCGCTCCCGCGCGCTTGCGCTCCATTAGAGTGGTGTTGGCGTTGTGAACATCCGCAGGACCGTCGTATACGTCGAAGCCCCGGTTTAACCCAAACCGCCTGTCCAGAACGAAGCTCGCCACGAAAGCAGCCGTCCGGTATCCTGCACTCTTCAGGACAGTGGCAAGAGTGATGGCTGTAGATCTAAGGGGCACGCCGTTATCCTCCACGCCGTTCGCAAACGGAGCGGTGGAGGTGAACAGTGCCACGTGAGAGGGCAAAGTAAGTGGAAACGCGCTGCTAATTTCCGAGAAGAGAGTCCCATGTTTTGCTAGCGCATCGATGTGGGGGGTCGGCCTCCTGCCAACTTGATAACAGCTCAGGTGATCCGCCCGGAGCGTATCGACCGAGATCAGAATTACGGGTGTAGCGTGCTGCGCATGGGCCAGTTGCAAGAAGAGAGCGCAAAGGGCGAGGCTTTGAGCGCCGCGAGTTGCCAGCGCACACGTCAGAATGTGATTCTCGCCCCCAATTGCAATCGTCGCGAGGGCGCGTACGCATCCGTGCCTTGCCCGGCCAGAATTTGCGCCTTGCCGAATTGGGCACTATTCAAATTGGTCTGGATTCCATCGAAGTTCGGATGGTTGAGCAGGTTGAGCGCTTCGAAGCGGAGTTGCAGTTTCACACTTTCGGCCATCCGTATGTTCTTTAGGAGCGAGGCGTCAAAGCCGTTGTACCAGGGTCCCCGGAACAAGTTGCGCCCCAGTGTGCCATAGTGGACGCCGTAGCCTGGCGGATTGATGAACAAGCTGTTCGGTGTAGTGACGCCATAGGTGGTATTGCACTTTGCAACGTTGGTTGATTTCGCCCCGGGGAACCCGCACCCAATCGGGTTGTTGTCGATAAAAATCCCATCGGCCGGACTAGCATGGGAGTAAACGGCGCTGGCGCTAGACCCGATGAAATCGGGGCGATCGTTCAGGACGCCATCGAGATTGTAATCTCCGCCGATGTTCTCAGGGTACCCGTTTGGATCCATCGCGTTCCCAACGTACCGTGACCGGCCCACGTAGACATCGATGGGATGGCCGGAATAGCCCTGGTAAAAGCCGGAAAGCTGCCAGCCCCCGAGAACGCGCCCGAAGAGTCCTTGCTGGTTTTTCATGAACGGCAGTTCGTATGTGAAGTTCGTTTTGAAGTTCTTCTGATGGTCGAAGGCGCCAGGACCATATTCGAGATTCGGATGGTTGTTGCTGACGAAGTAATACCCCTGGCTGTATTGGCCGGTGGTTGTGGATCCCGAGAAGAGATCCGAGCCTTCGTCCATCAATTTCGACCACGTGAAGCTGAAGTCGAACTGCAGACCGTTGCTGACGCGTTTTTGCACTTCCGTCACTAGCGCGTTGTAGTTGGAGTTCAGATTGTTGGCGCGATAGTTGAATCCGCTATAGAGCGCATTCGGCCTGCTGTTGGCAGTGCTGAGAGTCGGATTGTACTCCGAGCCGTCGTAACGGTTCAGGTTCATCAACTGCGACAAATGCCGCCCGAGCGAGCCCTGGTAATTGACGCGAAGGAGGAAGTTACGCCAAAACTGCCTCTCAACGCCAAAATAGTAGCTCTGCACCGAAGAATCTTTCATGTGAACGTCCATAGTGCGTACCGACACACGGGGGAGCTGGCTCACCCCGGGAGTATAGCCAACGATTGATGGAGCAATCGTATACGCGATTAGGTCGCCCTGAGTAGCGTCGTGATCGAGAAGCGCATAGAACGGCGGATTCCATGCGCCATTGGACCAGATGTTATCGAAAAGCCGGTCATAGGAGATGGCGAAGCCGCCGCGAATGGCCATTTTGCCGTCGCCGAGGACATCGTAGGCAAATCCGGCGCGCGGGCCAAAGTCTCTGTTCGGCGTCGTCCACATGCTTGTTACGGGTCCTACGCGCGCCGCCGCAATCGAGGCCGGATCAGTTCCGTTTAGGTTCGTGAATTGCGAGATCAGGTTGTTCGCCTCGGTCGGCGCGCCATAGCGCTCCCAGCGTAGCCCAAGATTCAGGGTCAGCCGCGGTGTCACCTTCCAGTCGTCGTTCACGAAGACATTCGAATCCTTCATGATGTAGTGACGATAGGCGTTTGCGGCGCCGCCGGTCGTCGGATTGATGGATACCTCCGAATAGTACGGAAAATCGTTCTGGAAGTTGCTGTCCGGAGGGTTATTGATGTTGGTGATCGTGCCATTGGGGCCGGTAGCGCCGACACTCAAGGCTGTGGGACCAGTGGTGTTCGAGAATTCGTACTCTCCGGGGCTGCCCAGGTCCCAGTTGCGATATAGGATGCCGTATTGAAACCCGCCGCCGAATTTGAAGGAATGCTTGCCCTTCGTCCAGCTCAGGTTATCTTGAAACTGCCATCGATCCTGAACGAAGCCCTCCACCTGCGCGCCCTCAAAGGTGCCGAACCCCCAACCATAGCCATTCTGGCCGGTAATACCGTCGTAATTCGAGAGATCGACAATGATTTCTCCGTTCGGCGATTTGCCATTGCCTGCCTGGGTCACAGAGTAGTGGCGGTTGTGCGCGATGGTTAGCTCGTTCAACAGGGTCGCGCTGAAAACGTGCGTTTCGTTTAACGCCAGATTGTGATAATGCTCGTAGTCCACGCTGGGGATGCTGGTGCTGCTCGTGGGATAACCGCCGCCCCAGGTGTCGGTGTTGGTATATCTCTGTATATTCGCCGTGAAGCTGAGCCGGTCGTTTGCGCTGAAATTGTGGTCGATCCTTCCCACGTAAATGTTTTGACCGGTAAGGATCGGGTCGAAGACATTAATGCAACCCATGTGGCCGACGGCGTCGGGAGAGTTAGCGGCCTCGGCGGGGCAGGGCGCGGTTGAGGTCAGCGGATGGTAGGTTTTCAAATAGTACTGCGCGTTCGGACCCGCGCCGGCGGTTATCGCATTTAGTTCGCTGGGCGTCGGAACCACCTGGTTAATCGTGGTCCCCTGGTGCAGATCCAGACGGTCGTAAGTGAACATGAAGAACGTCTTGTTCTTGATAACAGGGCCGTCGACCTCGCCGCCAAATTGGTTCCGAATGTATTTCGGGTTGGGATTGCCCGCGCGATTATCGAAGAAGGTGGACGCGTTGAAGTCCGTGTTTCGATTGAACTCGTAAGCCACACCGTGAAAGCGGTTGGTGCCGGACTTCTGAATGGCGCTCACCAGGGCGCCGGCCGCATGCCCGTATTCGGCGCTCATATTATTCGTCAGGACGGTGAGCTCGTTCACCGATTCGAGCGGCGGCTGAGTGTTATAGCCGCCTTCGCCGAAGTTGTCGTTGTTGTCGGCGCCGTTCAACATGTTTGTGGTCCCGGATTCACGAACTCCGCCCGCCGAAGCATTGAAATTCATGCCTTGCGTGACTCCCGGAGCCGTGAAGGATAGGTTAAAAACGTTGCGCGTCAGCAACGGCAAGCTTTGGATCGTCGATTGATTAACGGTGGTTGCGAGATCGGATGTCGCGGTCTGGACGAGAATGGCCGCTTCTTCCACCTCCACCGTGGTTGTAGCCGATGCTACAGTAACCGTCACATTAATCGGCACCGTCTCGCTTGGATCGACTTTGATGTCGGCGACCTGCTTTTCTGTGAAGCCAGCGGCCTTTACATCCAGCTTGTACATTCCGGGCGGCACCAGGGCGAACCGATACCCTCCATTGGAGCCGCTCTTTTCGTTCTGGGTGATGGTGGTGCCAAGATTTGTCAACGCGACCTTGGCGCCAGGAACGGTAGCGCCGCTGCTGTCGAAAATCGTTCCGACAACTACCCCCTGCACCGTTTGCGCTTCTGTGAAGGCCGCGCACGCCATTAACAGAGCCACGACTGCCAGGCCTCTGGTCAAACTCTTCATTTGAGATCCCTTCCCTGCCAGCGAAACCAGCGACGAAGCGGGCCAGCGTTTGTAGATTGAATCGATGCTACTCCGGGTATCCTTTGAATGTCAACATAGAAATAAGCCGCGGGTGCACGACACCAAAGTAGGGTAAACAATTTGGCGGTCATCGGCGGAGTGATTGCCAACGTAGGTCGCCGCTGCCCGCGTGTTGGACGCCGCCGGCCCGTGCGATTCGCATCGATCGACGTTTTCCGACGGCCCGCGATCTAGGCCTTATGGACGTCGACCTGTGCGTAGGACCCGACCCGCTACGCTGGAGGTACGGAGCAGTAATGACGTCCACCCAACTCAAAGATCCCCAAGTTCAAGCCGCCGGCCAGGCATTGACCCCTGAAGAACTTCAGAAGATCGATGCGTATTGGCGAGCCTGCAACTATCTCTGCGCGGGTATGATTTATCTCCGCGACAACCCATTGTTGAAGGAACAGCTTCGCCCCGAACACTTTAAAAATCGGCTGCTTGGGCACTGGGGCTCGGATCCTGGCCAGACTTTCGCATGGGTCCACCTCAACCGCATCATCCGCAAGTACGACCTCGACATGATCTACATCTCGGGTCCCGGCCACGGAGCGCCTGCGGTGATCTCGAACTGCTATCTGGAAGGCACATACTCGGAGGTCTACCCGGAAAAGAGTCAGAACGAAGCGGGCCTGCTGAAGCTCTTTCGCGCCTTTTCGTTCCCAGGCCAACTGGGAAGCCACTGCACGCCTGAAGTTCCCGGCTCGATCCACGAGGGCGGGGAACTCGGCTACAGCATCTCGCACGCATTTGGCGCCGCGTTCGACAACCCCGACCTGATCGTAAGCGTGGTCGTCGGCGATGGCGAAGCTGAAACCGGACCGCTGGCGACTTCCTGGCACTCCAACAAGTTCCTGAATCCGATTCGCGACGGCGCTGTCCTGCCGATTCTTCATCTCAACGGCTATAAAATCGCCAATCCTACACTGCTCGCTCGCATCTCCCCGGAAGAACTCGAAAATCTCTTCAAAGGTTACGGTTGGACGCCGTTCGTGGTTGAGGGCGACGACCCCTCACTCATGCACCAAAAGATGGCCGCAACCGTAGAGAACTGCGTTGACCAGATCCGCTCCATTCAGAAAGAGGCAAGGCGGACAGGAAAGCCGGAACGCGCACGCTGGCCGATGATCATCCTCCGCACACCGAAAGGGTGGACCGGACCGAAACAGGTCGACGGGCACAGAGTCGAGGGCTTCTGGCGCGCCCACCAGGTCCCCGTGTTGGATGTGAAATCGAATCCGGCACACCTGAGCATCGTCGAGCAGTGGCTCCGTAGTTATCGTCCGGAGGAGCTCTTCGATAAGAACGGCACGCTGAAACCGGAACTGAGGGAACTTCCGCCCTCCGGCGACCACCGTATGAGCGCCAACCCTCATGCGAACGGCGGCAAGCTGCGTAAGGCTCTGAACCTTCCCGATTTTCGTGACTACGCGGTGGCTATCGAACAGCCAGGCGCAACTGAAATCTCACCCACCGGCACTCTCGGTAAGTTCCTTCGCGATGTCATGCGTAACAACATGACTAGCTTTCGCCTTTTCAGCCCGGACGAGAATGCGTCGAACCGTTTGGAAGATGTCTACGAAGCCAGTTGGAAGACATGGCTGGCATCGATTAAGCCGGAAGATGCCGACGGCACGGACATCGCTCCCGACGGACGAGTCATGGAAATGCTCAGCGAGCACACGCTGGAGGGTTGGCTTGAGGGATACATCCTCACGGGCCGCCACGGGCTCTTCAATACCTATGAGGCCTTCGCCCATATCATCGACTCGATGTACAACCAACATGCGAAGTGGCTCGAAAAATCGAAAGAGGAAATTGACTGGAGGGCTCCCATATCCTCGCTCAATCTCCTGATCTCATCGCTTGTCTGGCGGCAGGATCATAACGGCTTCACGCATGAGGACCCCGGCTTTCTCGACGTCGTCAGCAATAAGAGCGCTGAAATCACGCGCATTTACTTGCCGCCCGACGCCAACTGTCTTCTAAGCGTCGCCGACCACTGCTTACGGAGCCGAAATTACGTCAACGTCATTGTTGCGGACAAACAACCTCATCTCGTTTATCTCGACATGGATGCCGCCATCATCCATTGCACCAAAGGCATCGGAATCTGGGAGTGGGCCAGCAACGACGAAGGCGCCGAACCGGACGTTGTCATGGCAAGCGCAGGCGACGTCATGACACAGGAAGCCCTTGCCGCGGTTGCGATCCTCCGCAAGAATTTCCCCGATTTGAAAATCCGCTTCGTCAATGTAGTTGACCTCTATCGCTTGCAGCCCAGCTCGGAACATCCCCACGGGCTCGGCGATCGTGATTTCGATTCTCTTTTCACGAGCGACAAGCCTGTCATTTTCAACTTCCACGGATATCCGTGGCTGATTCACAAATTCACCTACCGCAGAACGAACCACGCCAACATTCACGTGCGCGGCTACAAGGAAAAGGGCAACATCAACACGCCCCTGGAACTTGCAATTCGCAACCAGGTCGACCGCTTCGACTTAGCCATCGACGTGATTGACCGCGTTCCCAAACTGCAAGGACGAGGCGCGCACTTGAAGGAATGGCTGAAGGGTCAGATCATCGAAAGCATCAACTACGCCTACACAGAGGGGCTGGACAAACCGGAAATCAGTAAATGGAAGTGGCCCGAGACGCCACAGTAATGCAGGGGGTTCGAATGGAGGAGATCCAAAGAGAGAGTATCGTCCGGCATTCGTTACGCAGGGCGACGGAGGAGGCGGTTATTATTTGGGCTCTTGCGAGCGCCCAATATCCGGTCGATCATCGGGCAATTCAGGAGAAGGCTACCGTGATGCTGATCGAGGCCGTGAGCAGTTTCGCAATCAATGCCAGACGTGCTCTCGAAAGCATTTCGCGGGGTTCTAGAATAAATCTCGTGCAGCCCCGCTGGCAGTGGGTTCCCGTGAAAGAGGGCGAAGTTGTGAAAGATCTCTGGGACGCTCTCAATCGAGTAATACATGCCAAAAAACTCGATGTAGGTTGGGAAAGAATTCCAAGCAACATTTCCGTTATCGCAGGAGGCGCCGTCGTAGTTCCTTACGTACAAGCCGAAACGGACCGGCGTGCACTCGCTTTTATCGATCCCTTTGCCATGGCACATGCGTTTCTCTACAATGCGTTGCCCGCCTTGGATTTCTACTCTGACACGGCTGCTCAACTCCGCTAGCTTCGATCTAAGAACCGTCGCTGCCGCTCACCGATGGTGCCGAATAGATTTAGCGGCGGTCCTGAAAACTGAGAAAACACCTCAATCCCTCGTTACAAGGCTCCCAAGCGCTTATGGGGCAGGGCCCTGGCCTGCGGTGGGGCTCGTCGCCCGCCTGTCGAGACGTTAGCAAAAATGCACGGGCCAAGAGACGTCATTCCTCCCGTAACGCCACCACTGGATCCACACTAGCCGCGCGACGCGCCGGAAATCCAACCGCAATCAGACCCGTAACAAGGAACAGCGCCAGCGCCGTTCCAATCACAACCGGGTTCACGACTCCCATTCCAAACAGCAGCGATCGCAGCGCCGCTATAATCGCCAACGCGCTGGCCAAGCCCGCGATCAAACCGGCAGCAGTTAAGGCGCCCAAATCTTTCAGAACCAGCCCAATGATTTCCGATCGCTGCGCGCCCAAAGCTGCCCGAATGCCGATTTCTTTGGTCCGGCGCCCAACCGAATAATTCAAAAGACCAAACAACCCGATGGCCGCCAAGACCAGCCCAAAAAATGCGAACGTGCCGCCGATTTCGGCCAGCAGTTTCTCCCGCAGCAGCGTGTCCCCCACCAGCGCTCGAAGCGTGAGCACTTCGTGAGTGCGTGTCCCTGAGCCGATCGCCTGGGCTTCACGATCGACCACCCGCACGACTGACCCCACGCTAAGCGGCGAGCGCACGTACAGTGAAAACCAACTCTGCCCTTCCATTGGAAGATAAACAATCGGATCGACGCTCCGGCG
>DATBEF010000104.1:0-68863 GCA_036269625.1 Bryobacteraceae bacterium
ATGGGAGCATGAGGGTTGACGTTCGAGCCGGCGAGCGGGATACGCCCGCTTCCGCTTGCGTGAAGAGACCCTTGATCGAGCGTGAGGCCGCTGAATTGGACGGACGCGGCCGATAGAGTGGCGTGCGCACGGAGTTGGTCCCAGGCTTCGCCTTGCGCTTCGAAGCGGGTGAGGGCAACTTCGCCGCGTATCTGTGGATTAGTGAGCGGATCGGCGATGATTCCAGCGAAATGAGCTTGTCCACCGTTGTTTAAAGAGAGCGGCAGAGCTGTATTCGCAAAGCCGAAGAATGGAAGCGCTGGCTTGAGTTCGTTTAGATCAGTGGAATCGAGTGAGACGGTCAAGCTTTGTTCGGGCACGCCCGACAACGTAAGCTGGGTGCGCGGCAGGATTAATTGCGAGGATCCCAACTCAATTTGGTGAGTTGCCTGGCGGTATGTAACGTCTACGTTGCCGGACAGCGGTATGCCGCCTTCGGCGGGCCTGATCTCCGCATCGGCCTTCAAGACAAATCCGCTGATGCGACGGCCTAAATTGCCATCGATGCTGAAAGGACCGTCGGCTAAACCGCGCCAGGGGAGAGTTTGTTTTGTCAGGTAGGGCGCGACTTCATTCACATCCAGCGCGTGGAACTGACCAGCCACAGTTAAGCGGCGGAATTGCTTCAGAGAAGCAGAGCCATTAACTCTGCTTCCCAGAACTGATGCGGTGAGATGCTTGAGATCGATTAGCTGCGTGTCGGCATAGATATCTGATTCAGCAGAAATATGGGTCAAGGAAAAGATCCGCGAGCGATACGCGATATTTCGGCCAAACATTTTGCCGTGGAATGTAAACGGCGAAGATGCGTCGTAATGGGCGGCGCCCGTAATCTGCAAACTGCCTTCGCTTAGCTCGGGCAATTCAGAGATTTTTCCCACTTCTGCCGCATCGGCGTAAACGGACAGCTGCGCATCGGCCACGGGATTTCGAAAGTTAGTAACAATTATGTTCCCAGTTACACGCGATTTACCCGTTTGAAGAGAAAATTGACGGACAGTTAGTCGATTCCTGTCGAGATCCGCTTGCAAATCAAGATCTGCCGCAGCCGGTAGCGTCTCAGTGGATTCGACATGCAACTGACGTGAGGAGAGGCGAACGTCGTAGCGCTCGCGGGCTGCGTCAAATGTCAGGATCGCGTTGAGGTTGTCGCCGCGGGCCGAAAGGGGGATCTGGCGAAAATCCGTTTGCAATGTCCCTTGGTCGATCGTGAAATGCGCAATTTTTAAATCTATTAGGGTTTCCGGTGCAGTTTTGTTCTGGCGAACCTTCACTGGCGGAATATTAGTGGTTCCGTCCGGCCGGAACAGGAGGTAGAGATGCGGTTGCCGCACCAGCAGCGACGTGACATCGATATCGCGCTTGAAGAGCGAGACGATTTTCAGCTGGACTCTTATGACTGACGTGTGAAACAAGGGCGGAGCATCCGCCGGCTCGGTTCCGTGCAGAACCAGGTTGTCGAGTTCCAAGGTCAATGTGCGCCAGTCATACCGGAAAGAGCCAAGGTCCACACGGGCTCCAGTCGCCCGCTCTATGGCCGCAATGGCGCGGTGGCGCAGATCGTTTTCAAGCCACTTCGATCGTAGAACGTACAGCGACCCGATGATGACTAACGCCGCCAGCAGCAGTGGAAGCAATACACCGAAAATGAGAACACTTCGCCGGCGGGCCATAAATGGCATTTACTCCAGGTCTTTATCCAAATACAGGATGTCCACGCGTTTCCGAGCTTCTTCGAGCCACGCACTCAGAGCGTAGTCTACACGCTGGCTGGTGATTGTCTCAACGATTTGATCCCTCAGGTCGCGCAAAGGCGGAGGCGGAGTCGAATGCATTGCGGTCCAATTCTGAATTTCCCGCTGATATGCGTTTGCTATTTCCTGATCTGAAATGTCCACTGCCGGCCGGAAACGATACTGGATGAACAGCAGCGTGATCAATTGAAGTGTTAAATGGTTTTTGATAGTGGACGGCGTGAGTTCATAGGACTTAAGGGCTGCTTCGAACGTGGCATTGCCCGCAAACTGGGACACTACGCCTTCGTAATACTTGTTCAGCTCCGCATCGGTCGGCGGCGGATAACGGCTCATGTCCATTTCCTTCTTGATTAGCAACTGCTGGACGAGCCGGTCGGCGGCCGCCCGGCGCGTCGCGGTATCGCGCACGACGGGTTGCTTGTTCAACAAAGCCGTCACTCGGAGCTCTTCATCCAATTGCAGTTCGGTTATTACCTGTTGGCCTATGGTAATGGCTAGTTTATCCACCAATTCCGCATGCAGTTGCAAGGCTAGAAGGCAGGCAAGTAAGAACTTCATCAAAACGCCTGACCCAGAGAGAAATGGAATTGAAAGGCATTGATCTTTTGAGTGGTCGAAATAGCGGTGCCATTAATCAAGTCCTGCTCTGTTCCCTTCAAACCATAGAAGCGCGGCGCATCGGGACTGAAGGAGAAATCCAACCGTATTGGGCCAATGGGAGTGCGATAGCGAATGCCGATTCCGGCATCCTGCACGGTGTAGTTGAAATCCTGCAGGTTCTCCTGACGGAATCGCAAGCTGAAATGCGACAGGCTCTGGTAGACATTCCCGAAATCTTCGAATATCACGGCGCCCAAATTGTCGCCGATCAGTGGAAATCGCAACTCAACATTATTAATGAACAGCACGTTGCCGCCGATGGGGAAGCCGGTGACCGTATCGCGCGGACCGGCCTGGAAATCGGGGAAGGCGCGAATGGATGTGGAACCACCCGAATAGAAGCGTTCGGCCAGAGGAATGGCTGGAAGACCACCGGTGCGATCGATCAGTCCGAACTGCGTGCTTCGCGCCAATACAAGATCGCGATGCAGTTGATAGTAGGTTGAATTGCGAACTAAGCCGCGGCCGAAGTGAGTCTGAGAAGAGAGGAATCCGGGCGCATAGGCGAGATCGATTGTCGTGTAGATGCCGTGGTGAGCGTCTGTCGGGTCGTCCCGCTTGTCTTGTATGAGCGAGATTTCGCCGAGACCGACGTGCTCCGGCTGCGAGAGTAAGGGAACTAATAACTGATTGATTTTCAGGTTCGATTCGGAGACGCGACGGAACACGAGCCGGTACTGGAGCGTGTATGCCTTGGTAAGCTTCTGGCCTAACTGAAGCGAACCCTCGCGGCGATCTGCTGTAAATGTTCGAATATCGTTGGAGTTGTCGTACAGCCCGGTAACAGTAAGACTTAGGTTTGGATTAGAAATGAGCTGAGGGATAAAGTAAGTGAGAGACACGCGTTGCTCAATTGTCGAAACAGCCGTCTGCAAGCCGACGGTCTGACCTAGTCCGAGAAAGTTCAAGCGACTGATACCGAACGTCACTCTGGGGGCGAATCCGGTGGTGCCCGCGGGGTTATCGAGCGTGGTTACGCCGCCTCCGATCCGTGCAATCTGGGCGCCCACACCAAAATTCAGCGAATAATGCTTCGCCTCATCGAGATCGTACAGGACGTATTTGGATTCCTCATCGCCGTCAGGATCCTGCAGGGCGGTATTAACGCGCGCGAATATTCCCAAGTCATATAAGCTGCGCTGGCTTTCGGTGTTCTTCGCCAATGAGAGGGGCTCACCCGTTCTCAGCTTGATGCGGTCATACACCAATCCCGGACGTGTCGTTTGTAGACCCATCACCATGATGTCGCGCACATACTTGCGCTCGCCCGGATTGAGGACGTAACGCAAATTGACGCGGTTCGGCTGATTGGCGGGATTGACATAGTACTCGAATGTCGCGTTGGGATAGCCGTCGTTGTAGTAATAGTTCAGGAAGTTATCGCGATCGGCTGCGACATTGGCTTCACTGTAAGGTTGTCCGACTAACGAGGCGAGCATGGCCCGCAAAGGAGGGAGATCGCTCGCACTGGGGCCGTCGATAGCCAGTTCCGAAACAAACCATTGCCGGCCTTCCTTGATATCGATGAAGACGGCGATATCATTTTTTCTCCCGCGGTAGTCGTCTACGATTCGCGAAGTAACTTTGACATCCCGAAAGCCGTTAGACGTGTATAAGTTCTCAATCGCCTGGATATCCTGTCGCAGGTAAGCGGCATTATATCGGCCATAGGGAAAACGCGGAAACTGCGCCGGCTCGATGTAAAGCCGCTCGCGGATAGTAGACAGCGTAAAATATCGAGCGCCATTGATGCCTAAATGTACGAACTTGTGGCGGGATCCGCGATCGATCTGATAAGTGACGACTTGCTCACCACTCGATTTAGATTCCGGGGGAGAGAACGTCACCTTAGCTCCGAAGTAACCTTGGCCTTCAAGATAGTTTTCGATATTGTGCTGTCCTTCAACTAACAAGTCGGTATCGACGGAGCGTTCCTGGAAGATTGGCACCAGTTGCTTCAGCTTTCCCCGATCAAGATGGGCGCCCTTGGTCTGAACCAGGATGACCGGGCCGGCCCTTACGTCCAGGGCAGGTTGGACAGTGTCGGTCGCCGGGTGGAAATCGAGGCTGGTCAAATTGACCGTCGCCCGCAGGCGATTATCTTTCTGATATAGGCGCCGGATATTGTCGAGCCCCTGGCGAACACGCTCGTCGGTGACTTGCTGCCATCCCAAGAGCCCGTATAGCCGCTTCCAATGCGTGGCATGGATAAGAACGTCTGCCGGGCGCATCGGATCCCCTGCGATTGACGGTGCTTCAAAACGTGCGCGCTTGCCCGGGTCGATATTGAAGGTCAGGTTCGCAGATTCAGTCTCCGGGTCATAATCCACATGGGCTTGAATGGCGGCACGGTAGTAGCCGTTCTGCCGCAGCAAATCCGATACGGACTCAATTGCCTGGGTTTTGCCTGAATCCGCATAGGGCGTTCCCAGGCGCAATTTTGTTGCATTCGCAAGCTGGCCGCCGTTTGGAGGTTCCTTAACGCCTTGGACGAGGACACGGCCCACAAAGTAAGCTCGCTTAGTGACAAACCGCAGGGCCACTCTTCCGGGACCTGTGGCCATTGCATCTACAGCTAAATCGGCGAAGCGTCCGGTGGAATAGAGCTTCTGAATGGCGAGCTGCAGGTTGCGCTCCTCAAAGCGGGACCCGGTCTGAAAGGGCAGTAATTGGCCCAACTCCGCATGGGTCAGCGGCTGGTCCTCTGGTTCAAACTGGATCGAGGTAATTGTGGAGCCTTCATA
Source organism: Bryobacteraceae bacterium (assembly GCA_036269625.1). GTDB lineage: Bacteria > Acidobacteriota > Terriglobia > Bryobacterales > Bryobacteraceae > Bog-105. Next base: position 5,201 of record DATBEF010000104.1, read on the forward strand.
CTTCAACGCCTCCTGAATTAAGGGCTGCTCTGTTGAAGGGGCTTGATTGGTCTGCGCTCCGAGACTTCGCGAACATACAAAGAGCAGCATCGTTATCGGCAGCAACAGACGGCGCGGTCCAGAGGGCGGCGGCCCTGTTACTATCGGCTTGTATGACTCCGCCGGGCAGGGAGCGTTACTCGCGGCAGGTACTGTTTGACGGGATCGGCGATACGGGACAGGCCCGAATCGAAAGCGCCACAGTGAGCATAGTGGGTTGCGGCGCACTAGGAAGCTTCCAGGCCGAAGCGTTGGCACGTGGCGGAGTAGGGACGCTGCGTCTCATCGATCGCGATACGGTCGAAACTTCGAATCTCCAACGCCAGTGGCTGTATGACGAAGCGGATGCGCTGGAAGAAACGCCGAAGGCTATCGCCGCGGTCCGGCGGTTGCAGCGAGTCAATCAACATGTGCGGGTAGAACCGTTCGTCACGGACTTAACCCCCTCCAATGCCGAAGACTTGCTCGCTGGGTCCACCCTCATACTCGACGGTACTGATAATTTCGAGACGCGCTATCTACTCAACGATATTAGCGTCAAGCTGGGCGTTCCCTGGGTATACGGCGCGGCGATCGGAAGTTATGGAGTGGTTATGCCGGTGATTCCGGAGCGCGGGCCTTGTTTTGCGTGCGTCTATCCGGAACCACCGAGCGGCCCCCAGCCGACCTGCGATGTCAATGGCGTACTGGCATCGACGACGGCGGCCGTAGCGGCCCTGCAGGTCGCCGCGGGTATGCGCATTATGGTGGGATGGCCTGATTTCCGCTGCTCCATACAGACGCTGGACGTATGGGAGGGCTCCGCAAGACAGATATTCGCCGGCGGGCCAGACCCCAATTGCGCGGTCTGCGCGGCGCGGCAATTTTCCTATTTAGAAGGCCGGCGCCAAGCGCCCGTTAGTCTGTGTGGACGCAATGCTGTCCAATTACACGAATCCAGGCGCCCGTTGAATCTGGAGGAGCTTGCCGTTCGATTGCGGCCACTTGGAGAAGTCCGGGTGAATGAGTTCGCCTTGCGGATGTCGTTGCCCAAATTTCAATTGACCTTTTTCCCGGATGGGCGCGCGATTGTGAAAGGGACAACAGATGCCGGTGTGGCGCGTAGTTTGTATGCGCGGCTGATTGGGGTTTGATTTACACGGTTCTGGTTTTTGTGGTGGGCGGCCAGGACTCAACGCTTCGCGGTAGGCTATCGGAACGATCAATCTGGCATCTTCGGTACTGGTCTTTTATCGCCAATCTTGCGCGCCATGCCAGATATGCAAGATTTCAATCACGTCACCGGAGTGGCGATACACAACAACGTAAGGCGAGCATACAAGTTCGCGGGTTCCCTTGACTTCTCCAGGCCTGCCCAAGCTAGGAAACCTTGTCAGCTGCTCTATGCGCTCGATAACAGACTGCGCAACTTTCCGGGCGGCCGTGGGATTGTCCGTCTGAATTCTCTCGACAGCAGCGACAAGCTGGTCGGACGCCTCGGGCGTCCAACGAATTCGGCTCACGAATTAAACAGCAAGCTGATCCGTTTGCGCACTTCGCTATGCTCTACAAACTGGCCCTGGTCGGCTTGCTCCACACCGCGGTGCACTCCTGCGATAAAACGGGCCTGGTTTTCGAGCATGCGATCGACAGTCTCCCTAACGAGCTGCTCGGCATCCTTGCCATTGGCCGAGGCCACCTGATGGAGCCGCGTTTCAACATCAGGCGGGAAATGGACTTCCATGCCCCAAGGGTACGGGGGCAGGCGCTCCGTGTCAAGGACGGCTGCGAGTCTACCGGCTCTGCCAGTTCGTAAAAGTTGGAGCATTTCCGAATGCGCCTCCAAAGCCTATGACTAGGATGCGCGGTTCCTGTGTTAGCGAAACGCAGAAACGCAGGTAGGCCACCCCACGGGCCAAGCGTCCCCTCCTCACCCTGCCAAATAGGCTCAAACCAAGAAGTACTTGGTATACTAAAGGTTCCAAATATGACCTTGCCTGGACTTGTTTGCGATACTGCTATTCCCGCTGGACAGATCCTGTCGGAGGCGAGCGTCAAGAAGATAATTCTTTTGAAACCACGTGGGTTTTGCGCTGGAGTTGTGCGCGCTATCGACGTGGTGAAGATCGCGTTAGAGCTTTATGGCGCTCCAATTTACGTCCGCAAGGAGATCGTACACAATCGCCACGTGGTGGACGAACTGCGCGAGGCGGGGGCGATTTTCGTTGAAGAATTGAGTGAGGTTCCGGCGGGCGCCCGAGTCATTTTCAGCGCCCATGGCGTTTCGCCTGCCGTTCGCGCCGAAGCGAAAGAGCGCAGTCTGCAGGTGATTGATGCGACATGCCCTTTGGTAACCAAAGTTCATATCGAAGCAGTCAATTTTGCCAAAAAGGGCTACACCATCGTTTTGATCGGGCATCGGGACCACGATGAAGTGACGGGAACGCTGGGTGAAGCGCCCCGCAGCACCGTACTGGTTTCGGACGTGAACGACGTGAACCGGCTTGAGATTAAAGATCCCGATCACATCGCGTATCTCACCCAAACCACTCTGTCGCTCGATGAAACCAAAGAAATCGTGAAACGACTCATGGAGCGCTTCCCGAAAATCGTCGGACCGAAGAGCCAAGATATCTGCTATGCAACCGAGAACCGGCAGTTAGCCGTCAAAGCGGTAGCGCCGTTATGTCAGGCCCTGCTGGTCGTGGGTTCGCAAAACAGTTCCAATTCGCGGCGTTTGGTGGAGGTCTGCGCCAAGGAGGGCGTTCCGGCGTATCTGCTGGATGATAGCGGCGAAGTGCGTGAAGATATGTTGGTGGGCGTGGATACCGTGGCCGTAACCGCGGGTGCATCCGCCCCTGAACACCTGGTGCAGGAATTGATCGATCATCTCCGCGCGAAGGGATATATGGATTTGGAAGAAGCTGAGATCAAAGAAGAAGACGTGCGATTCACGTTGCCGTCGGATCTCGAGGGCTTTACTCCTCGCCTTCACACGATCCGGCCATAGGAGATTTCGAAACTCACTGAACGATGAAGCCAAGCCTTCAAATAGATGGTTCATTGTACTCGGCGGTTGCCGACAGCGTTAGCAGGGCTTCCGCGTCCCTGCTCGAACGGCAGCATCGGGACGGATTCTGGTGGGCGGATCTAACCGCTGACGCGACACTTGAATCCGACTACATTTTGATGCAGCTTTGGCTGCATCCTCCGGTGAATGGAGTTTGGAACCCTCCGACACGGCCACAGATCGATCGGGCTGTGGCTTCGATTCTGTCCCGCCAGAACGAGGATGGGGGATTCAACATTTATCTGCACGGCCCATCTGAGGTCAGCGCTTCGATCAAGGCATACTTCTCTCTCAAAGTTGCAGGAGTTGCGGCATCGGACACGCGCATGGAGCGCTTGCGCAACCGGATTTTAGAACTTGGCGGGATGCAGGCGGCCAACAGTTACGTTCGGACGAACCTCAGCCTTTTTGGTCTGTATCCGCGGAGTGCATGCCCCTCGATTCCGCCAGAGATCATTTTGTTCCCGTTCCGCTTCATCTACCAGATGTCTTCGTGGACGCGAGCCATCATCGTTCCGCTGTCGATTATTCATGCAGCGAATCCGAATCGGCCGGCGCCTGCGGGATTCAATTTATCGGAGATCTACCTTCCTGGGGCCCCGATACTGCCGGAACGCGAGCCTAAGCTCTTCAGTTGGCGGAACTGCTTCCTGGGCTTGGACCGGTTCCTTAAGGGTTGGGAGCGATTTGCACCGAATTTCATCCGCAGCTACGCGATCAAGCGTTGTGAGCAGTGGATGATTGAGCACATGCAAGGTTCCGACGGCTTGGGCGCCATCTATCCATCGATGCAGTATGCCGTCATGGCGCTGGACGTATTGGGCTATGCACCCAGCCATCCGCTGCGGATTGAAGCCGAAAGGCAGTTCAACGGCCTGATGGTTGATAACGACAAGCGTGGGTTCTTTATGCAGCCCTGCTTTTCTCCGGTTTGGGACACGGCAATTGCCGCGTTTGCGCTGGCCGAAAGCGAGGTTGCACCAACAGAACCGCTGCGCCGCATCGCGGATTGGCTGATCTCGAAGGAAGTGAGGCGGCGTGGCGATTGGTCGGTGAAGCGGCCCAATGCCGAGCCGTCCGGATGGGCGTTCGAGTTTAATAACGAGTTTTATCCCGATGTGGACGACACGGCGATGGTGTTGCTGGCGCTGAACAAAGCGCGAGGGTCGGACGAGACCAAACAGCAGGCTTGCGAGCGTCGCGCCGCGGATTGGCTCGTCGCAATGCAGGGAAAAGACGGCGGTTGGGCGGCTTTCGACGTCGATAATAATTGGGAACTGCTGAGCCACGTTCCGTTCGCCGACCACAACGCGATGCTGGACCCGTCATGCCCGGATATTACCGGCCGGGTAATTGAGGCGCTGATCCGGTGTGGCCTCAAACCGAATCATCCCGCCGTTCGAAAAGGCGTCGATTACCTGTTCCGCGTACAACAGCAGGATGGCAGCTGGTATGGCCGTTGGGGCGTGAACTACATCTACGGGACGTTCCTTGCGCTACGTGGATTGCAAGCAGCGGGCGTGAGCGACCGCGAGCCTGGTATTCAGCGGGCTCTGGAGTTTATTCGCGCCTACCAGAATCGTGATGGCGGGTGGGGGGAAAGCTGCGCCAGTTACGACGAGAACGTGTTTATCCCGAATCCAAGCACGCCATCGCAGACCGCATGGGCGATTTTGGCGCTGCTGGCCGGGGGTGATACGCGCAGCCGGAGCCTCTATGACGGCGTGGATTACCTGACCACTACGCAGCGATCGGACGGCACGTGGGATGAAGATTACTGCACGGGAACGGGTTTTCCTTGCGTGTTTTACCTCTCCTATCACGAGTACCGCAACACCTTCCCGCTGCTGGCGCTAGCCACCTTCACCAAGGCGACGTCCTCGTTGCGCGAAGACTAACCTTTGCCCGTAACACTCGTAACCGGGGCCAGCGGCTTTCTGGGTTGGCACGTCGCGAAATTGCTCACTGAGCGGGGTGACCAGGTGCGAACTCTGTGCCGACCCGGGAGTCAAATTCGGGAACTTTCGGTGGAACGCGTTGAGGGCGATCTGCGCGATCCGGCTTCTCTAGAGCGCGCAGTCCAAGGCTGCCGGTTAGTCTTTCACGTTGCCGCAGATTACAGGCTGTGGTCGCGCGATTCCGGGGATCTCTATCGCTCTAATGTAGAGGGGACACGCAACCTGTTGATGGCCGCCAGCAAGGGCGGAGTGGAGCGCGTTGTCTACACCAGCACCGTGGGCTGCATCGGGATGCATAACGGCCAAATTGGCGATGAGGATTCGCCTGTTTCTATCGACGACATGGCGGGCCATTATAAGCGCTCCAAGTGGTTGGCCGAACAAGTGGCTCTTGAACAAGCGCGCGCCGGTCTGCCCTTGGTGATCGTCAATCCGACAGCTCCGGTGGGCGATCATGACTGGAAACCAACGCCGACGGGAAAGATAATCGTCGATTTTCTGCGCGGCAAGCTGCCCGCGTTTGTGGATACGGGGTTGAATGTGGTGGATGCGCGCGACACTGCGCTGGGTCATCTCCTCGCGGCCGAGAAGGGAAGGCCAGGCGAGCGATACGTCCTTGGCAGCGAGAATTTGACCCTGGAGCGGATCTTAGAGATCATCGCCGGCATTTCCGGAAAGCCCCCCGTACGCACGAAGCTGCCGTATGCGGTCGCCTATGCCGCAGGCGTCGTGACGACAGCGTGGGCAAATATTACGGGCCGGCCGCCAATCGCGCCGCTTGAGGGCGTGAAGATGGCGCGGAAACACATGTTCGTCACGCATGCGAAGGCGGCCCGTGAACTTGGCTTTTGTCCGGGAACAGCGGAAGAGGCTTTGCGAAAAGCAGTCAATTGGTTTCGCGCCAATGGATATTGTTAGGGGATGCGCCTCGTTTACGGGACTCTGTTGCTATTGTTTTCGACTTTACAGAGTGGACCTGATTCATCCTTCATATTCGACACGGCGCCGTTTGCATCCTGCCATGCGTCGACAATCGTTGAATTGCGGAACGGCGATTTACTGGCGGCATGGTTCGGCGGGTCCGGTGAAGGCCATCCCGATGTGGCGATCTGGAATTCGCGTTTGTCTCAGGGGCGCTGGTCTACCCCCACCGTGCTCGCGCGGGAACCGGATATCGCCACTTATAATCCAGTGTTCTTCTATACGAATGACGGCAAACTGTGGCTCTATTACAAGTTTGGACCGCATCCTGACAGATGGGCTGCCGCGCGGCGTTCAAGCCTTGATAACGGCGAGACATGGTCGGCGACGGAGCACCTGCCAGCGGGTTTGTATGGGCCCATCCGCGCCAAACCTCTAGTTCTCAACGACGGCACAGTGGTGAGCGGCACTTCCGTAGAAGCGTACGGAACGTGGGCGTGTTGGATCGAACGCAGCACGGATAATGGACAGACATTTCGCAGAATTGGGCCGATCGCGGTACCGGGGCCAAGCGTACCCGTGTTGTCCGGCAAGCCATACGGCATCATTCAACCGTCGGTGGTTTCCCTTGGCGGCGCGCGGTTGCGATTCTATGCGCGGTCCACGGCACAGATCGGCAAAATCTGCATTGCGGACTCGATTGACAACGGCCTGACTTGGACGCCGGCCCGCCCCATTGAGGTTCCTAATCCCAACTCGGGGATAGATGCTGTGTCGCTGCGCGACGGCCGCATTGTTCTGGTCTACAACAATACTGTTACAGGGCGCTCCCCATTGAACCTGGCGGTTAGCCACGACGGCGAGCATTTCAGAATGTTTTACACGCTGGAGAACGAACCTGGCGCCGAGTTTTCTTATCCGGCTATGATCCAAGGGCAAAATGGCGATCTGCTGATCACTTATACCTGGAAGCGCCGAAAAATCCGCTATGTCCGGTTTCCTTTGGCTGCGATTCCGCAATAAGCGGAGTTGGTAGCGTTCTGACCCGGGCGTAGTCTACATCGATATGTACAGACAATCGATTATCCTCATCCTTGCAGTGTGCGCACTCGCCGGCCAGAGCGATCTTACCTTCGCCGTCGGCGGCACACCGGTCCGAATCGGCGAGGATCAGGAAGCGGTTCTTAGCCGTCTACGCCAGACATACCAGGTTCGCAATAGCGGTGGTGAGACCTATCTGGTGGCGGAGAAGAAAGGGGCGCCGTTGAAAAAGATCGGCATCGTTACGTTTGAGAATGGACATTTGGCGAGCGCGGGCGCGACGTGGGGAGAGATCTTCTCAAGCGATGGCGTGCGGTTCGTAAGGCAACTGGTGGCCGCGATAGGCAATCAGGAGATCGCCGGCGCCCGGACAGTGATTCTGAGCCCCGTGCAAAACTCGAGCGAGGGTGCCGCGACCACGGGCTTTGAACTGCTCATTGGCGATCGCACCATCGATGTTGTGGCCTCCCAAGTGACGGAGGGCGGCAAGGCTTCGGGCCAGTACGCCACCGTTATGGAGACCCTTCATGCCGAGCCGTATGTTGCGGCGATCAAGCGGAGCGCCTCTGTAAGATGAGCCGCAAACACGCGCTTTGCGGGCATCGATTGCGGGAAATGCCTGAAAATGGCGGTTCCAGCGAAGCCTGCCGCAAAAAAACTGCGAAATAGGCCGATTTTTTCGCGTTTCTGCTTTACAAGCCCTTCCGGCTCCCGTATGATCGAGGTGATTAAAGAGATCAGAACATTTCCACATCGTTCTGTTTGCGCCATATTTGCGGATAGAGATACGTGTGGATACGGAGTTCTCTCACAACTGTACCGCCAAATGCTGTGTAGGAGGTTTTAATAATGGCTGTTGAAGCTAAGAAGATGACTCAGACCGCGATTATCAAGGAACTCGCGGAGACAACGGGGATCAGCAACAAAGTCGCGAAGCATTTCCTCGAAACTTACGCGTCGCTCGCTGTTCGCGAAACAAAGAAGAACGGCGTATTCGTAATGCCTGGCGTTGGCCGGCTGGTACGCGCGGACCGAAAGGCCCGGGTTGGCCGCAACCCTGCGACGGGCGAGGCGATCAAGATCCCGGCCAAGAAAGTGGTGAAGTTCCGCCTGTCGAAGGCGGTCAAGGATGCCATCGTTCCTCCTAAGAAGAAGTAGTTGAAGAAACACGCAAGAAGGGTGCGACACCGAGCGAGGAGTCGCACCTTTTGCGTCTGTAAGGAATCTCAGCCAAAACACGCCGGCATCGCCAACGCTTCACAATAGAAGCAGGTATGGCCAAGCGTCCCCGCAAGTTCAGCAAGTCGAAAGCAGTGAAGTCGATTGCACGCGAACGAGTCGGGTCCCCGCCTCCCTCCCGTCCTATCAAGCCCAAGTCAGAACGCGACAAGCCGAAACATAAAAAGGAAAGCTGGGAGGAGTGACTGGCGTTTCCTGTCATGGCGCTCCGGCGGGCTTGCGAAAATGGTCTTTTCCATATGTTGACCGCCAATGGTAGGGAGAGCCAAGCAGAGCCCGATGGGATTGTACCTGGCGCCGGTGTATCCGGTGAAGCTCTCGCGGGCGGCATTGTGTTTGGTACAGCCGGGCACATCGACCATGGAAAAACGTCTCTGGTTCATGCGCTGACCGGCATCGATACCGATCGTTTGGCGGAAGAGAAAAGGCGCGGGATCTCGATCGATATTGGCTTCGCTCATATGGAGGCGGGTGGACGGCGCATCGCCCTGGTTGACGTTCCGGGCCACGAACGATTCATAAAGAACATGCTGGCGGGCGTCGGCGGGATACAGGCAGTGCTGCTGGTTGTGGCGGCCGATGAATCGGTGAAGCCGCAGACCAGAGAACACTTTGACATTTGCCGGCTGCTCGGCATCGAACATGGGATTATTGTCCTGACCAAATCGGATCTGGCCGGAGAGGCCAGAATCGCGGCAACCTCAGCGGAAGTCAGGGCGCTATGTGCCGGTTCTTTTTTGGAGAGATCTCCGGTAGTGTCCGCCAGCGCAAAGACGGGAGCGGGCCTTGAGGAACTTAAGCGGGCAATGGCAGAAATTGCGGCCTGCGTCGCGCCCCGGAACCGCGCCGGTCTGGCGCGGCTGCCCATCGACCGCAGTTTTTCCATCGCGGGGTTCGGAACGGTTGTTACAGGCACATTGTGGAATGGGCGGCTTTGCATAGGGGACGAGGTTGAGATACACCCTGGGAGCGCTAAGGCCCGCATCCGGGGGTTGCAAGTGCACGGGCACGCAGTCGTCCAGGCCGTAGCCGGGCAAAGAACGGCGGTCAACCTTGCCGGGATAGATAATGACCAATTGGAGCGCGGGCAGGTACTCACGCACTCGGGAGGACTAGCCGATACACGAACGCTGGACGCAGTCGTCGAATGGCTCCCTTATCAGGACCCACAGGCTCGCCGCATCCAGGTCATGGTGCATGCAGGTGCGATGGAAACACCGGCCGCGCTTAAGATTCTCGATCGGTTCATCGATCCCGTAGGTGACGTCAGGCGCTCACACGGCGTGAGCACTGCGCTCGCTAGAATCTGGACGACTCATCCCTTACTGGCGCTGCCCAATGATCGATTTGTGGTGCGCTCGCTCTCGCCGCAACGCACCATAGCCGGCGGAACGGTGGTTGACCCATTTCCGCCTCTGCGTACCAGCCGCCAAAAAACTCTCGCCCGCTTGACCTCTCTACGAACCGCGAACGCTTCCAGCCGGATTCGAATCCTGGTGGAGGAAGGTCCTGAAGGACGGCGGCTCCAGGAACTGACTCGCTCGACTGGTCTGCCCGAAGCGCAGTTGACGAAGCTGGCAGCGGACGATCCAAATCTTGTGTTGAATGCACCCACTCAACGCGTGCTTTCGCAGAGTTGGATTGAAGATCGGCGCAATCGCCTATTGCGATGGTTAGAGGAGTTCCACGCCCATAACCCGCAGGTCGCGGGCGCTCCGATCGCGGCAGCTCGTCTCGGACTGAATCCCGCGCTGGCCTCGGTGGTAATGGATGGCGATTCGGCGATTCACGTTCAGGGGGAATTCGTCGCGCTAGTGGGTTTCAAGCCTAGCTGGAATATTGGACAGTCGCGGGCGCTTGACGCGATCGAGCGCACTTACCGAACGGCTGGGTTCCAACCTCCGACACCTCAGGAAGCTCTGCGGGCTTCTGGCGCTGATCCGGCCCAAGCCCGCACACTGCTCGAAACGTTGGTGAAGGAGAAAAAACTGGTTCGCATCGCCCCCGACCTGATCTTTCACTTCGAGGCCATTAATCATATCCGGCAATCGCTGCGGGCTCACAAAGGGCTTACGTTTTCCGTGCCCGAATTTAAGGAGTGGACTCAGATCTCAAGAAAATACGCCATTCCGCTGCTCGAGTATTTAGATCGGGAACATGTGACGCGCCGCCAGGGGGACGGCCGCGTCGTTCTCTGAAGTGGTTCTGAAGCATTTTAGAGGCCGGCACAAAAGAAGCCCGGGTTGGTGCTGACACCCGGGCTAACCCATCATGCAGCTCGCTTCACAGGAAACCTAGCGATTTGCTTCGCTTTCTCGGCTGATTCGGTCGCTATTCGGAACTCTGAAATCTGTACGGGAGTCTTGGCACAACCGCCGAAGTATTCATCGACTGGGAAAAGGGCGTGTGGTTCCAACTCCCGGAATGTCCGGCCTAGCTTCTGCTGTATCCGATAGACCGAGTGGAAGAATGTTCCGCGATCTATCTTCAGCTGGCGGCAGCAGAGCTTCCAGTCGGCCCCGTGCAGAAAGTGAAATTTGAACAGCTTATGTTCCTGTTCGTCAAGCGTCCTCTTGCTTACTAAAATGAAGTCCGCAACGAACTCTTCATTTTTCAAACCCCAAACGGATTTCCTCTGACGGGAAGGATTGGATTCGAGAGACACGCGGCTGATGTACTTCTCTTTATCGGCGCACTGCCGAAAGCGCGAATAACACGCGCGAAAAACTGCACGAAATACGCAATTGCACGGGGTGGAGACCCCGCCCCTGCCCTCCCGTAAACCAAGACCAAAACAATGAATACAAGATTGCTGTGCGAGAGCGAGGGTTTCTGAACGAGTCCACTGCATTTAGATTTGCCTCCCCGGACCGCCCGGCAATTTCCCGTGGCTTAGTCCGTACTGTCGGTACTGGATTAACAATACCGGAAATGCCTCAGGTGAGAACATTTTTCCCAAAGTAATTTATTTATAGGTCTGAGAATTCTACGGGGTAATCGGCACAACTACTACTTACAATTGGTGTTACGTGGGATCATTACAACAGAGATCAGCCCGGTAAAATATTGCCTATATTAGGTGCTTAAGGGGGGCCTATTTCACAGTGGAATCACATTCCAGTCTCGTCAGAGTGACATTTCAAGTGTTACAAAGGCGTTTAATTGCCTTTATAAATTTCAGGATTCGGAATGGGGAATTCACGGAAAGAGGTCTTGCGCGAATGCTGGACATCTCGCAGCCTCAGATGCACAACGTGTTGAAAGGGCAGCGCAGACTGCAGTCGGAGCTGGCGGACGCACTCCTCCGAAAGCTGGGCTTAACCGTATTGGATTTATTCAATAATTCCGAGATATATGCCCACAAACATGTGTTAAATGCGGACAGCTACTGCCCCAAACAGCCCATCGAAGTGGCCCGCTTACTAGAATCGATTGCACCCGAAATGATTCGTCCCGCAGGGCGTAAGCCTCCCGCGAGTGACCAAAGACCTTTTCCTGTGCGCCGTCGCGCCGGCTGATCCACGTTTTTGGGGGAACTCGCGCAGGACGGGCGCGGCATTGAGTGCACCAGCCCAAGACCGCGCGAATTCCTGTGGTATTTGGTGACACATCCGCCCCGGCGCCGGTATCCCCAGTCGACCATTCCTGCCATCTTGTCTTGGCTTCCTACGAGCGCCCTGCTGCCGAGGCTGACCTGTTCCCTTTCAGACCCTGCGTTTCAGTTTGGAATCCTGTCCGAACCACTCTCGGGCGATGCACGATTTTTCTAAAGTACTTCGAGCCGTTGCCGAAGAGTAAAGAGCATCGCGGTTAATGCGGCTAAGTGTCTGAACAAAGGAGGCTTTGACGCTGTCCGTCGGCCAAGGTTGCGTGCGCCTCGCGAGCGCACTTGGGCGCTCCTCAAGCTGGACTTCCAGTTGCCCTTTTGAAGCCGCACAGGCCAGCCCGTAAGAGGCGCCTGGCGAAGGAAAAAAGACTCGTGACCGGTATCGCAGTTAAACAAGCTTTGATGCCTTCTCCCGCGACGCTGTGTACGCGGTATAAGCCAGATGCGGCGCATGCCGTCGAGATCAAAGGACACTCTCATAGTGGGTCGCCTAAGGACACACGGCTTACACAGGGGTTTCCTGCCAGCCACGCACCTAAGCACGCTCGACGAGGGGCCCCTGCCAGTGGGCCGGAGACGCGGGCGGACTATGCCCGCCGGGATCAACTCATTTTAGAGAACCTGTCCCTCGTGCACGCGATTGCCTTCCACGTTCAGCGGGCTGTGCCGATCCATATAGAAATCGACGATCTCAAGCACGCCGGGATGATGGGTCTCTTCGAGGCGGCGTCCAAATATGAACCGGCGAAGGAAATCGCTTTTCGCAGCTACGCCAAACATCGCATCCGCGGAGCAATTCTCGATAGCTTGCGGGAGCTTGACTGGGCCTCCAGAGATTTGCGGAAGCGCCACAAACAAGTGGAGAACCTTAAGAAGGAGTTGACACAGAAATTTGACCGGGAGCCAACGGCGCCCGAATTGGCTGAAGCCATCGGGATCGACATGAAGCGTTACCGGGCGTTACTGATCGACTTCCGCAGCCTGGGCCTGGCGGCCGCCAAATTGAAATCGACACGCGAGGCCGACTCGGGTGTCCATACCGACACTCCGTGCACGGCAACCGATCTACCGGACCGCGTCTTCGCCCGAGTAGAGATGCGCGACAGGATCAACCAAGCAATGAAGGTTCTGCCCCGGCGCTACCAAAAGGTTGTCTCTCTTTATTACATCCGTGAGCTCACGATGAAGCAGATTGGCGATGTTCTTGGCGTGAACGAAAGCCGCGTTTCCCAAATGCACCGTTGCGCGCTGGCCAAAATGCAGGTATTCCTGGCTGGCACAGGCATCGCATCCTCGACCGTCTTTTAGGGGACTGGTGACTTCGCAGGCCGTTCAATGGACCTCAATCCGGTATGGCATCAAACGCAGGATGCCGCCTCGCAGTAGCGCCGGGCTAGGCAGACTGGGCAGCAATTTACGGATGCGGTCATTCGCCAAAGATGACGTAACATCGTCAGGGGATGACGACATCAGAATGTCGAATAGACTGCGGCGACCGGGGAACATCACAAGATTAGTTTCCCCGTTTGGCGGCAGCTTGGCCTCCTGGCGAATCAACGCAACGGCCTGGTCCAAACCTCCCAACTCATCGACCAGACCATTTTGACTGGCCTGCGCGCCCATCCAGACGCGTCCTTGCGCGATTGGATCAATCTGATCGTATGTTTTCTTGCGAGCCGCCGCTACCTTGCTCACAAAACTTTGATATGTCATCTGGATGGATTCGTGCAGCTTCTGTTTCGCCGCATCGGAGAGCGGCACATAGTCGGAATCCATGTCGGCAAACTTGCCCCGCGTCAAAATGGCTTCGTTGATCCCTAATTTGCTGTAAAGATCGTGCAGATTGGGGCGGGCGTACAGAACCCCGATTGATCCTGTCAGCGTGTTGGGATACGCGACAATCCGGCTGCCAGTCATGGAGATGAAGTAGCCCCCCGACGCCGCGTAGTCGGACATGGAGATCACCGTCGGCTTCGCTTCGCTCAGCAGCTTCAATTCGTGTAGGATCTCGTCCGACGCGACGGCATCTCCGCCGGGCGAATCAACCCTGACGATCACGCCTTTTACTGTGCCGTCGTTCCGCACCTGACGAATCGTCCTAGCGATCTTGCCCGAGGCGATGATCTGATTGTTCCCGAACTGATCGTCCGGATCGCCCCGTAAAATATCGCCTTCGGCGGCGATAAATGCGATGCGGTCACCTCCGGCCGAGACAGCCCGAAAATACGTTTTGATGCTGCTCTTCTTCAGGTCGCTTACACCAAGCTTCTTTTTTAAATCCCCGTAAACCTGGTCCTCATATCCCAACTCGTCTACCAGCCCGTTTGCCTTGGCCTGAACGCCCATAAATGGGCCCATATCGACCAGCGCGCGCATCTCATCCGAGCTCTTGCGCCTGCCTTGACCAACCGTCGTGCAGAAATCGCCGTAAAGTTGATCCAGCACCTGGTTCAGAACTTCCTTTGTTTCGGGCGACATATCGGTCCGCGTAAACATGTCGCCGGCGTCCTTGTACCGGCCAATATGGTCTACCTGGAAATTGATTCCTAGCTTGTCCAGGCCGTTCTTCAGGTAAACCGTCTCCAAGCCCAATCCCTTAACATCGACCATGTCGTCGGGAGAGAGATAAATTTTGTCGGCCGCCGAAGCAACGTAGTACTCGCGAGTGCCTGGGCCCTCCAGATAAGCGTAGACGGGCTTGCCGGACTTCTTCAGGTCCAGGATGTCCTGGTGCAGCTCCTCCATCTTGGCCCAGCCGATGGTTAGGCCACGGGGCTTCAGAAGAACGGCTTTGATCCTAGTGTCAGTGGCCGCTTCGTGCAGCGACGTCCAGAGGTCGCGGACCGTAGGCGTGCTCTGAGCCTGGAAAAATGGAAGCGGAATTTCGACGGGCGACACTTCAGGAATGTCGTCTTCGAGGTTGAGAACGAGTACCGAGTTGGCTTCGACGGTCGGAGCCTTGCTCGCGGACAACCGCGCGATAGCAAACCCCACAATGATGCCGCCCAGCACGGTGATAATCACCCCGACGATCAGACCTAACAGAAATTTCCGCATAAATGGCCGAAATTGACTCCCAAGTGAAGGTTAGCAGGGTCTGGGCGTAATGAGACTGCAATGTCCACCCGTGCTTATTATTGGGGGTTGAGACGATAGATTTCAAATTGCTCCTTTCGCTCGGGAGCATTAGACATGCCGACGAGTTCGTAATGCGCCCGAACGAAGTCATACAGCACGCGACCGTCGGGAGGGTTGCTTCCGAGCGGGTTGTGCATTACGTTTTCCTGCGGCGGAAGAACCTCGGTTATTCGATGACCTAAGGCGTCGGGCAGAGCAGGCGCCAAGAGGATGACAAACCGAAGGCCCGTCAACCAAGGCAACCCTGGTCTGGGGCGAGCATAGCCAAGCATTTGACCGCGCCGCGGCGCCGGACTTAGTTCAGGCGTGTACATTGAGAGAAGGCCAGCGCTCTCAAACACCAAGTACCTTGGAGCTAAGTCCAGGGAGCTAATCCCAGTCTTATGCTCTGCCGTATCAATAGCACCTGAATAGATTCCGTAAGGGAGAGTAAACCGTGGGGGTTGCAAGTGCCCGGAAGGGTCGCTAGAATCAAGGTTTTTGACACCGATTCCGCTTCCCGAAACCCATCGCCATTTTAGCTTCTCTCCATCCAATGATGTAGTTTAGAGAGTTGGCAGCGCGCCCGGGCGGTTTTGTGGAGCGGTGTGCGGGGCGGAGCAATTTGCCCGTGGGCGGCTGCACCAAGACGGCAAATGCGTCAAGTTGAGCACAGGAGAATAATATCGAATGTCGGTTGCTGAGAAAGTAAAGCAGATCATCGTAGAACAACTGGGAGTGGACGAAAGCCAAGTCGACCCAAGCGCTTCGTTTGTGGACGACCTGGGAGCCGACTCGCTCGACATCGTGGAACTGGTCATGGCTTTCGAAGAAGCCTTCGACCTGGACATCCCGGATGAAGATGCCGAAAAGATCACCACTGTCAAACAGGCAATTGACTACATCGAGGCAAAGAAGAAGTAGCTGGTGTTCAGAGGACGTTTGCTTCGGATTCGCTCGACCGGGCAACAGCGGAGGCATTGGTGGCGAGAAGAGTAGTTGTCACCGGCGTAGGCCTGATTTGCTCGGTAGGCACAGGAACAGACGATTGCTGGTCGGCGATTCTCAGTGGAAAAAACGGGATCGAGCGGATTACTCAATTTGACGCCGCCCGGTTCAGTTGTCAGATCGCCGGTGAGGTAAAAAACTTCGATCCGCTTCTCTACGTCGAAAAGAAAGACGTAAAGAAAATGGGACGGTTCATTCAGTTCAGCATGGCGGCAAGCGAGTTCGCCATGAAAGCTTCAGGCCTGGAGGCAAAGACCGAAGAAGAAGCTGAAGGGCTTGGCGTATACATTGGCAGCGGCATCGGCGGATTCGAGGTTATCGAACGCGAGCATAAAATTTTGCTTGAACGCGGTCCCAGCCGCATATCGCCGTTTTTCATTCCGTCTTGCATCGTGAACCTCGCAAGCGGTTATGTTTCGATCCAGTACAACGCGAAAGGACCAAACTCCGCGACTGCCACGGCATGCACGACCAGTGCGCATTCTATCGGGGACTCGTTCCGGCTAGTGAAGCATGGTTATGCCAACGCCATGATCTGCGGCGGTAGTGAGGCCTGTATCACGCCGATGGGGATCGGCGGATTCGCGGCCATGCGCGCGCTGTCCACCCGCAACGATGAACCGCGGCGGGCCTGCCGTCCCTGGGACAAGGATCGTGATGGCTTCGTTGTTGGGGAAGGTTCCGGCATCTTGGTCATTGAGGAATTGGAGCATGCCAAGCACCGTGGAGCGCCGATCATTGCCGAGATTGTAGGCTATGGAATGAGCAGCGACGCCCACCACATTACATCTCCGCCCGACGATGGCGAAGGCGCATACCGCGTGATGCGGAATGCGTTGCGCGACGCACGGATCGAGCCGTCTCAAGTCCAATATGTGAATGCCCATGGCACCTCGACCGAGGTTGGCGACCGGGCAGAGACTATCGCTTTGAAACGCACTTTTGGCGAGCATGCTTACAGGCTTGCGGTGAGTTCGACAAAATCCATGACCGGACACCTGCTAGGCGGGGCCGGCGGATTGGAAGCAGGGATCGCGGTGCTGGCCCTTCGGGATCAGGTCGCGCCACCCACCGTCAATCTGGACGAGCCAGCTGATGGTTGCGATTTGGATTACATACCGAACCATGCCCGCCCTATGAACATCGAGTACGTTCTCTCAAACAGCTTCGGTTTCGGCGGCACCAATGGGTGTTTGATTTTCAAACGATTTTCCGGCTAATACCGGCAACCCGCCCGGAGCAAAATTTCGGCTACTATGGAATCCGTGCATCCGGCGCAAAACGAGGTTCACCAGAACCGTCCCCAATCGCGATCCGGCTTGCCTTGAGGTCTGCCATGCGAATTATCGCGCTTCTACTGACATTTCTACCGATCTTGGCCGCAGCCGACTCTAAGGCGCTGCTGCTTCGCCAGCCAGCTCTCGGTAAAACGCAAATCGTTTTCTCGTACGCGGGGGATCTTTGGACGGTTTCACGCGAGGGCGGCCAGGCAGTCCGTCTTACCAGCGGGCCTGGTATCGAGGGCAATCCAGTTTTCTCGCCCGATGGCACGCAGGTTGCCTTCAGTGGCCAATATGAAGGCAATACAGACGTGTATACGGTCAGTGCTGAGGGCGGTATTCCGAAGCGCCTCACCTTCCATCCTGCCGCGGAGACGCCAGTTGCATGGACTCCCGACGGCAGCAAGATCCTGTTCCGCTCCGCAGCCGAAAGTTACTCACGATTCACGAAGCTCTTCACCGTGTCAGCCCAAGGCGGGTTGCCCGAGAGCCTGCCCTTGCCCTCCGGCTTTAGTGGTTCGTATTCGGCCGATGAGCAGAAGCTGGTCTACATGCCCATTATCCCGGCCTTCGATATATGGAAGCGCTACCGGGGTGGCCGCACGACGCCGATCTGGATTGCGAAGCTTTCCGATTCCAGTGTCGAAAAGATTCCGCGCAATAATTCGAACGACATCAACCCGGTTTGGATTGGCTCCAAAATCTATTTCCTGTCCGATCGCAACGGTCCGGTCACACTTTTCTCCTACGATCCGGCGAGCAAGAAAGTAAGTCAGCTGGTCCAGAACAACGCACTCGATATAAAGTATGCCAGCGCGTTTGGAGAAACCATCGCTTACGAGCAATTTGGCGCCATTTACCTGTTCGACATCCATTCGGGGAAGCCCCGGCGGGTGGACATTCAGGTCAGCGGAGACGTGGTCGACGTCCGGCCATCCTTCCAGAAGGTGGAAGCGCACATTTCGAACGCGCACATCTCGCCAACAGGTAAGCGGGCCGTCTTCGAGGCTCGCGGAGATATCTTCAGCGTTCCTGTCGAGAAGGGCGATGTTCGCGATTTGACGAATACTCCAGGCGTGGCCGAGCGCGATCCATCCTGGTCACCCGATGGAAAACAGATCGCCTATTTTTCGGATCAGTCCGGAGAGTATGCTCTGCATTTGCAGCCGCAGAATGGGATTGGCTCGGTGACCACGATCTCACTGGGCGATCACCCCGCGTTCTTCTATGCTCCGCGCTGGTCTTCGGACAGCAAGAAGATCGCGTATACCGATAACCGGCTGAACGTCTGGTATATCGATTTAGAGAAAAAACAGCCCGTCAAGATCGATGCCGATACGTATCAGACGCCTTTCCGCGATTTAAGCCCCGTGTGGTCGCCGGACAACAAATGGATCGCCTATAACAAGGTGCTTAAAAATCATTTGCGCGCGGTCTTCGTTTACTCGCTTGACAGCGGCACAAGCAAACAGGTCACCGATGGCATGAGCGATGCCATTTACGCGCAGTGGGACAAGAACGGCAAATACCTGTACTTCGCCGCCAGCACCGACCAGGGGCTCTCGACGGCATGGTTAGACATGTCCAGCATCGGCCATCAGGTGACGAGGAGCGTCTACGCAGTGGTATTGAGCAAGCAGGATCCTTCGCCGGTGGCGCCTGAGAGCGATGAGGAAGGCGCGGCCGCGGACGCAAAGAAGCCAGTCAAGGACGAGAAGGCCAGCGAAAAGGCGGCAGTTCCGGTTCACATCGACTTTGAAAACATCGACCAACGCATCGTGTCGCTTCCCATACCGGCGCGCCACTACACCGGCATGTTCGCGGGCAAAGAAGGCGTGCTCTACCTGCTCGAGGCTGTGGACGTGATGGACCAATTCCGGGATCAGCCGTCGAACATCGTCCAGAAGTTCGATCTGAAGACCCGCAAAACGGAGAAGCTGGTTGAACATGTCACAGGCTTCGACCTTTCGTCCGATGGCGAGAAGATGCTGATCAAGCAAAGCGGGAAGTGGACGATAGCGTCTGCCGCCGCCGCGCCGAAGCCGGGCGAAGGCCTGTTGAAGACAGACGCGATGGAGATGCGCGTGGATCCGCGACAGGAGTGGCATCAGATGTACAACGAGGTCTGGCGCATCGAGCGGGACTTCTTCTATGATCCGAACACGCATGGGCTAAATCTGAAGGAGGCTGCGGAGAAATACCGGCCGTACTTGGACTCGGTCTCCAGCCGCGACGATCTCAATTACCTGTTCGATGAAATGCTGGGCGAGCTTTCCGTTGGCCACTTGTTTGTGGCGGGCGGCGCAATGCCCGAAGTGAAGCACGTGCAGGGCGGTTTGCTGGGCGCCGATTACAAGATAGAAAACGGGCGATACCGGTTTGCAAAGGTGTATTTCGGCGAGAACTGGAATCCGAATCTCAAAGCGCCGTTGACCGAACCCGGCGTTAACGTAACCGCGGGCGAGTATCTGCTTGCGGTGAACGGCCATGATCTGCGGGCAACGGACAATGTGTATGCAGCCTTCGAAGAGACTGCGGGCAAAGAAGTGGTTATTCGTGTTGGACCTGATTCCACAGGCGCCAATGCGCGCGATGTAACGGTAGTGCCCATCGCAGATGAATCGAACCTGCGCAATCGGGCCTGGATGGAGGAGAACCGGCATAAGGTCGATCAACTCAGCAATGGGCGCCTGGCCTATGTTTATCTGCCGAATACGGCGGGCGGCGGCTACACTAACTTCAATCGCTATTACTTTGCGCAGATCGGCAAGCAGGGTGCGGTAATTGATGAGCGATTTAATTCGGGTGGCGATATTGCCGACTACATCATCGACTATCTTGGACGGCCGCAAACGAACTTCTTCAGTACGCGTTACGGCTCCGATTTCACAACACCGCAAAATCAAATCTTCGGCCCGAAGGCGATGGTTATCAATGAATATGCGGGCTCCGGCGGGGACGCAATGCCGTGGTTATTCCGCCAGCGCCATGTGGGAAAACTGGTCGGCACCCGGACCTGGGGCGGGCTGGTGGGGATCTTCGGCTTTCCCCAATTGGTCGATGGCGGGGCGATCACTGCGCCGAATTTGGCCTTCTACAATCTAACTGGCGAGTGGGACGTTGAGAATCACGGCGTCCCTCCTGACCTTGAAGTGGAGTTTGATCCCGCGCTCGTCCGGCAAGGACACGACCCGCAACTGGAGCGCGCCGTCGAGTTGGTGATGGAGCAGCTTAAGGAGCACCCGCTTCCGCAATATCACAAGCCGCCGTTCCCGAATTACCACAAGCAGGAAACCAGCGCGGCGCAGCAGAGCAGCCAGTGAAGGTCCGTCGCTTCCGAAACTACGCCGACGTGGGTGAGCCCTCATGTCTCGCCCGGCGTTTCAATGAGCACGGAGACGAGCAGCGCGGCAAAGCCGAACAATTGCAGCGCAAACCGGGCAAGGTGAGCATATTCCCACTGGTCCCGCCATTTCACCCAGCCTGGCGAAGGCGCCTCGATCGCCATATGGGCCATTGCCGCGTTTGCGGGATTCACCCAGATCCACCAAATGGTATGCGCGGTGGCCATGCAAACCGCCGCGGCAATCGTCAACCTGAACGAGTTTCGGACCCGTCGGCGCACTAGGGGAATCAACCCGATTGTGCCGATCACGGCAGCAACCTCAATCGCCGCCCCCACAGGCGCTCCGAACAGCAGATAGAGCGATCGTTGAAGGGTCAGATACAAAGAGGCGCCATAATGCATCTTGGGGACGAGCTCGAGCGCGTGGCAGAACGCCATGCCCATGCTCAGCGATACAAGTACAAGCGATACGAATCGCCAGGTCCTTAGCATGAAGGCATCCCGTCTTTTCATTTATACGAACAGACGCTCAACAGCGCGAAAATGAGCACATGGCCATTCCACCAGGACCGCGTGGTTTAGATGTGTTCGGCTTCTTCGGGAAGGGCTCGACCGCTGGAATGATCGAGTTCCTCGAAACTACGGCGCGACGGTATGGGCCGATTTCGTCCTTTCGCATTCTCAACCGGCGTCTCTATTTGGTTGATGACGCCGATCTCATTCAGGAGATTCTCGTCAGTAGGCAGCACGAGTTTGTGCGTGACAATGGGGCGATTTTGCTGCGCGAATTGCTGGGCGAAGCAATGATCACGAGCGAAGAGCCGCAGCATCGGGAGCGGCGCCGTATGGTGCAGCCGGCGTTTCACCGCGACCAAATAGCTGCATACGCAGATATCATGATCCGCCACGCCGAACGCATCGCCAGTGAATGGCGCGACAGCGAAACGATCGATGTCGGCAGCGAAATGAGACGAATGACGCTCTCAATCGTTGGCTCAACCCTCTTTGGCGCCGATTTTCAAGAATGCGCCGGCCAGATCGCGGCAGTCCTACGGCGAGTGATTCGAAAGGCCTCTTGGCTGGGTCCGGCCTTCGGGTTTCTGGAACCGTTTGTGGTCATTTATCGCCGCATCTTTCCCAACGGCCCCAGCCTGTTTTTCCGCTCGGAGCGTAAGGAATTGGAACGCATCCTCACGCCAGTTATGGAGCAGCGTAACGTAAACGGCACGAAGGACGTTTTATCACTGCTCATGGCCCAACACGACGAGAACGGCGCCGGGCTGGGTGCGGACCGGATTCGAAACGAGATGATCACGTTTGTTCTGGCAGGCCACGAAACCACTGCCGCGGCACTCGGCTGGACCTGGTATCTGCTTGCGAAACATCCGCGCGTTGACGAGCGGATGCATTTTGAGATCTCGTCGGTGTTAGGCAGCCGTTCGGCTAGCTTGGACGATCTCGCGAACCTAACCTACACGTCGATGGTATTCCGTGAAGCGCTACGCCTGTATCCACCGGCGCGGGTTTTCGGAAGGCGTCCGATCAAGACCGTCGTTTTGGGAGGCTACACCATCCCACGCGGCGCAAGCATTCTTCTGAGTCCTCAGATTACGCAGCGTAACGAGAGCTATTTCGAGCGGCCCGAGGCATTTGAGCCGGAACGTTGGGAGACTGTGGCGCCGCCCAAGTTTGCTTACTTCCCGTTTGGCGGTGGTGCGAAGATGTGCATCGGCGATTCGTTCGCGCGCATGGAGGGAGTGCTGGCAATGGCGTCGATCGCGCGACGTTGGAGTTTTGAGATGACCAGTGAATCGGTCGACGTCCGGCCCGGCCTTACGCTAAGCACGTCGAAACCTATTCTTCTGCGCGCGAATGCACGCGTGTCTGTAGTACCGGCCCGAACAAGCGAAGCCCTGGCGTGACCGCCTCCCCTCGCCTCTACAATAAAGGCGTATGCGCATCGCGTTCATCGGGCTTGGGAAAATGGGATCGGGCATCGCTTGGAACCTGCTCGAAGCGGGGCACCAGCTCACTGTTTACAACCGCTCGCCGGAAAAGACTAAGCGCTTTGCGGACCGCGGCGCGGCAGTGGCCGATTCGCCAGCCGAAGCCTGCCGTAATTGCGAAGCAGCATTGACCATGTTGGCTGACGATCAGGCAGTAGAGGCCGTGGTCTTCGGAAAGGACGGCATCGCGTCGGCCCTGCCGGCGGGTGCGCCGCATATTTCCCATAGCACCATCAGTACTGCCTTTGCGCGCCGCCTAACCTCCGAGCACGAAGCGAATGGGCAGGCATATCTGAGCGTGCCCGTTTTCGGACGTCCCGAGGCCGCCGAGAACAAGAAACTGATTGTCGTTGCAGCCGGAGCCAGTGATCTAGTGGAACGCTTCCGGCCATTGTTCGATGCGATGGGCCGAGCAACGTTTGTGGTTGGCGCCGAACCGTGGCAGGCCAATGCTGTCAAGCTCTGCGGGAATTTTATGATCGGCAGCATGATGGAATCGTTCGGCGAGACGTTTGCCGTCATGCGCAAGGCCGGAGTTGATCATCATGCATTCCTGGACATCATGAACGAACTGTTCGGATCGCCGGTTTACAAGAACTATGGGGGCATCATTGCGGACGAACGATTCTCGCCAGCGGGATTCGTCTTGAAACTGGGCCTGAAAGACATTCGGCTGGTGCTGCAAACTTCGGATGAAGTCACCGCGCCCATGCCGTTCGCGAGTGTGCTGCGCGACCATTTACTGGACGCCTTGGCCCACGGACAAACGGACCTCGACTGGTCGAGTGTCGGAATCGTCGCGGCGAGGAATGCGGGTTTGAAATAGCTTTTCGGGCGTGACGCATAATCCCGCCCGGACTCACAAAACCCGTAATAATGTGCGCCTATGGAGAGGATTGAGGTCGCTGCCAAAATACAGAAACACCCACGGCATTGCCAGTTCATCGCCGGTTAGATAAAGCTTCCTCGCGTTTGCAGGCGCGAGGAAACTCAGCGACGTATTCACCGATTCGTTGGGATGCACTGTAACATTCAGGGAAGGAAGAGCGGCGGAATCCTGAAACACAGGGAAGCGCCGGCCTTCGTCATCGATGACGTGGAGGAAGTCTCTCTCCCGGGAATTCGTAGCATGATTGGCATCACTGAAGAGGCGAATCTTGGCCGTATAAAGAATGTTCTGGCCCTGAGGAGTAGCATTCACCTGCTCGACTCCGAGGCACCAAAGATCCCAGCAATAACCGTCCCCGATACTCACAATTGTCCGGGGAGTGAGGAGCGATGCCAGCATCAGCGCCGCAATGTACGGCATCACGATCCATGTGCAAACCTTCCCCATACGTGCCGCTTCGCCGCGGAAATTACGATCGTTGATGCAGATCAATAAGGACATGAAGCCGACGATCATCGCAGGTAGCAGAATAATGAAGAACCCAAAGAACCCAACCATCGCCCCAGCATTCGAATCCATACGGAACACCTGGTGGCTACCTGGCGTGATATAGGGTCTTTGTCCGATCCACGCCGAGGCCAACAGGAGAGCGCTCATCGCAAGCAGTGCCATCGACCCGATCCTTTTCCATCGTTGCAACTGCATCGTAATAACCTAGCAAAAATTGGCCGAGTATCGGAATCGTCGCGGCGAGGAATGCCGGTTTGAAATAGGGTTTCTCTTTCTCAAAACGAGAGATGGCATCCGATCTCGAACATCCGCGGACCTCCCGACTGAAAAATAGGCGTCAACCCAGTATTGGGCGTGCCGGAACCCAACATCAGATTCGCCATTGAGGCGGACTGCCCGAAGAATGGGTTCTGGAGAAGGGCGACTGGATTGGCGAAGGACGGGTGATTCAAAAGATTGAACGCCGTTAGAGTGATGGTCATGCTGACATGCCCAAACGAAAGCTTGCGCCGTAGATTTGTATCCACCTGGAAGAGCGGATTACCGGTCAAACCGTTCCGGCCAAGCGCAAGCGCGCCAAGCCCCGGCGAAGGAATCATTGTGAACGCTGCGGGATTGATTTGCTTTCCTCCCGGCGCCCACGGATTTGCGATCCATTGGGGAACGCCTGGGATGATGTAAGGCCGATCTTCATTCTCGAAGCCGAGGCCAAGTGCGCGGTCCACGGTTGAGACGTCGATTGGAAAGCCGGTTCGAGCTTCGAGCGTTGAACCAACATTCCAGTTCTTGATCCATCGTCTCCAGGCGGGAGCGACATTTGGCACGGGAATCCTGTAAGACAGCGAAGATCGAAGCGCGTGCCGGATATCGAAACTGGACGAACCTCGATCGGAGGGAGCGATCCCGCTCGGCAACGCCAAATATACCGCCGAACTCTGGGAGCCATTGTCGATCGAGTGTCCCCAGGTGTAAGTGCTAATGCTCGCCAAGTTCGTTGTGACATTCCCGGTAAGTCGAATCTGCAGAGCGTCGTAACTAGACTTGCCGTTGCTGGTCAAATTGAGATTCTGTAGAATCTGCGTTTCGGGCGTGAGATACGCTTGCTGATGCAGCAGGTCCTTGCCCGCCGACCCGATATAGCTAAGAGAAAGCAGGGAACGACCCAGACTCTGCTCGATCGAAGCCCGCCATTCCAAGACCTGAGGCAGGTGCAAGTTTGGTGGTGGAAGCCTTGTGATCATTGTGCTCGCGGCGGGCGCCGGAAGTCCGCCTGAGGGTGAATATTGCCAAGCCTGGAACGGAGCCCCGTTCACAGGATCTAGCGCCGACCCAAGACTGGTGTCATAGAAGGTCCCGCCGGCTAACCGAAGGACCAAACCGGATTTGAATGGAGCGTAGGCCAGAGCGAGCCGGGGAGCGATCTGCCATTTTGAACTCGGCCATCGCGCTGCGTCGACGTTTGAAACCGAGCCCAGTTGAATTGGCAATGTACCGGGTCCGTTCCAAACACCAATGTAGGGAAAGCTAATCTGTTGCGCCGCAACGGGCGGCGTCCACTCCCAACGGAAGCCATACAGAAGGGAAAGCTTTTGAGTGATCCGCACGTTGTCTTGCAGAAATAGCGATCCAATCTGGATGTTTGCGATTTCAGGCCACATCGACGAGACCGTCACACCCAACGGTCCACCGCTCACCAGGTTTTCAATACCCGGCGCCACAAGAGAGACGGTTTGGACCGGCCGATCCCGCCTTGGCGAAAGGCGTATATAGTCGCCTCCGGCTCTCAATTCATGAGAGCCAAAATTGCGAGAGAGCGAATAGGATGCTTCCCATTGGTTCTGATCTGCGGCGCCACCTGCTCCCGCTTCAATCTCGCCGATTCCCGAAATCGCAAACCCATTTATCAAGCTGCCGAGGGCTCCGTTGAGAGGCAACAGGCGCCCGAGAGAGCCAAACACCGCGGACTGCTGCGATGCACCTTCCATATCTGACCGGGAACTCGCGCGCGATATGTTCACTCGTGCTTCTTGCGTCCATTCAGCATGCGCCGTTGTCAAACCGGCGGTTGCCGTCTGCCATCCCAAAACGTCGTTACGGATATCCAAACCCGAACCGGAAGAGCGAGACGGAGCGTTCGAGACTCGCAAGAAAACTCTACGGCTCGCGCCAACCGCTTGATCGAGCCGGAGGCCGTAACTCGAAACGGATGCATGGCTTCGGAAACCCGTGGCCGCTATGGAATTGGAAGTATCTAAGTGGCAGCCGGTGGGAGAGGGGAAGGCTGCCAGCAGCGGGCGTAATCCGCCGGGAGCATTTGAAACGGCAGTGAGTGGAGGTACGGCGGTCAATTCCATCGCAGAGTCGGAAACAAAGGACTGCTGGAAAGATGCGAAAAAGAAAGTCCGGTCCCTTGCAAGTGGACCACCCAGAGTTGCGCCCTCGCTGAAGGAGGATGCCCGTGGTAGAGTCGCCTCGCAGCTTTGCGCAAACCAGTCGTAACCGCTCAGAGCCTCGGGTCTGGAATAACCAAAAACGCCTCCATGAAACGCATCGCCGCCGGACCGTGTTGCGATCTCGACCTGTTCGCCGGGCCGTTCGCCCGATTCGGGTGAAAAGCTTGGAGCACGCAAATCGACTTGCTGAATCTCGTCCTCGTTGGCCAGGTTCTGCAGGCTGCCAATCGCGCTCATACCGGGAAGTGTCGATCCAGGGAAGGAGCCGGGTAGGGCGAGGCTTCCTACGCCGGTATTCGCGCTGATGCCATCGACACGGAAGGCATTCGCATTGGGGCGTTCACCATTTACGGTGAATTGGCCGCCATCGCCTAGAGCGAAGGGCGTGACGATAGCGCCGGGAGCGCGAGAAATCAGAGCGCCGACGTCATAGCTGTTCAGCGGCATTCCGGACGTAAGTGACAAGTTGTCACGCGAAGCGCCCGCTCGCGTAGGGTCCATTCTTCCCGGGGAATCCGAAACGGTTATGCCAGTCGTGAGCACTAGAAGCTCCATAGCGAGGTCGACAATCCGGCGTTGGCCTGAATCGACTGCTACATGGGATCGAGTGAACGTTTGAAATCCGCGGGAATGAACAGTTATCTTGTAATCGCCGGGGAGGAGATCGCCGCTCTTATACGCGCCACCGATCCCGGAGGTGAGCTTGTTTCTTGCCCCGGTCCACTCATTCTGAATCTGAATTTCGGCGCCCGGGACTGCGAGACCGGACGAGTTGTAGACACGACCCTGAATCTGCCCGGCTTCCTGTGCACTTAACCCCGCGGCAATGGCGGCAAGGAACAGGACTGAATAACCGTAACGCACAAGCCGCACGATTCATTGTGCGGCAGCCTCCTCGGCGCTGGCAAGCGAAAGGAGCATGGATAGCCGCCGTCGAGTCGCTTCAACTGCGTTCGGCCCATCTTGCTTTGAGAGATTTTCAGCCAGCATCTTGTTCAAGAGCTGATCCAGCGCCCTGGTATTTTCGAATAGCGCGGCGGCGCCGGCCTGCCAAGACGAAATGGCGATCTCCCTGGGTGCGGTCTGAATCCGGAATGGCGCCAGATCTTTCGCAAGTTTGTTTCCAATATCTACCAGCGCTCGGGAGTCGTCCGAGCGGATTCGCCGCAGAGTATTTTGGCGGGATGCGCCAAGTGTCGACTCGGTTGGCGTGGAGAATTCGTGCGCAAGCGTCCCCAGGGCGTGAGCACGAGCGAGAGCAGCGCTGCTAGTTTCAAGAGTGCTGTCCACGATGGCCTGGAGCTTCTCGCTGCCGCCGGCCTGCATCTCCAGGACCGAACGGAAAAGAGGCTCGCCTGGCGAGTTGCTGGTAGCGGGACCTGTGTCAACCGGAGGCGGGGTCGCGAAGGACTCATCGCGATAGCCGCGCGAGTCGCCGGAATCGCTGCCGCGGTCAAACGCGACCACCACTCTGGGCATGGAAGAAAACGCATTCTCAATCTCTTTCCGCCGAGCGGGTGAAATGCCTATTCCCGTGACAAGGACGTGGCTTTTCTCCGCATCCAGCCGGACTTCGATTGGTTCTTCAGCATCCGCTCCGAGAGCATGAAGCGCAGCAAATACGCGCAGTTCATCTTCCGGGCTTGCGGGCGAAGCCGTATACACCTTTTCAGGCGCGCGGGCGGGCGTCGAGATCGGGTTCGGCCCGCCTTCGGGCCTTGTCTCCTCAGCCGGCGTCACGGAGATGTCTACCAGCCCGTCCGGCTGAAAGTCAAACCGGCCTTCCCGGGGTTCAAGAGTGTCGGCGGCCAGGGTCAGAGCAACGGCGCGCAGATTTCCAGAACGCGTGGTGGTCCGAAGCTGGAATGCAGCCGTCGCGCCGCTGTGATCGCGCAATGCGGTTACACGATCCTGCTTGTCGGCCAGCCGGCCATGCCAGTCAGCGAATGATCGCGGGCTCAGCGGATTGGCCCAATTATAATGTGCTTGCTCGAACAGCACAGGCAAACTGCCGGTCGGCGGCGACGACTCATCTGTTCTCGTCAAAATCGCGGGGCGGAATAAGATGGTCCCGTGGGTTCTTATACGCAATCGGCCGACCGGTCTCGTCCCGGTTGAAGCCGCACGCTGCAATAGCCGCCCCATTTCACGCGAATCCGAGCCATGAAGCCAGGCAATCACGCATGCCATTAGAACGCATGCGGCAGTAATGGACCACCAGATCCGAAAGCTATTTCCAAGCTTCCTTGCTGGAATACATTCTACGGCTCCTGTAGAAAGTGGTCTCCAGGGACTCAGCGCCGCCTTCGTATTTCTGAGAATTTCGTTGCGCAGATGCCCGTAGCTATCTGCTGCCGTGCGCAAATCGTGGAGCTCGGAAGAACAGCGTGCGCAAGCTCTAAGATGATGATCGATGGAGCCGATTTCTTTTGCGCTTAGCTCGCCGTCCAGGAAGCCCATCAATTCCTCGACGGAATAGTGCCTTTGATTATCCATGGAGAGCCTCCGTCAGCCGCTGTATGGCGCGAGTCAAGAACTCGCCGACCGTGGACGGCTTGATCCTTAACACCTCTGCGATTTCCCGATAACGAAGGCCTTCGGCCCGGAGAAAGAGACAGTTCCGTTGCTGTGGCGAGAGATCCTTCAGCGCGGCAATCAACAGTTGGGAACGCTCCCGCGAAAGAGCCGTATCTTCTGGGGAGTTCGTTTCGGGATTAACAAACCGTTCCCAATCCGGGTCCGCGAGGTTCCGATAGCGCTCCCGAGCGCGAGTATTCAATCCGAGATTGTGCGCCACGCGAAAGAGCCAAGCGCGCACATCCTGGATCTTTTGACCGTTTCGAAGCGCCTGGTGCAGCCGTAGAAATACTTCTTGTGTCACTTCCTGCGCTTGGGAAGCAGGCAGTCCCAGACAAACTAGATAGCCGGCCATGGAGTCTCGAGTTTCGCGATAGACCTGTTCGATTCCGGGTTGCGATGTACTTAACTCGCCTTTGGGTTTCGGCTCAGTCATGTTTGCTTTTCGGCGGAGATCGGGAGCCGAGGCGGTCACAATTGTCACTTCCTGTATCCGAACCGGTAGCTGAAGTCGCCCGTCCAGGATATATATTGCTGCTGTGAAGCGTGGAAACCATCCCGGTAATAACGCACCGTGGTCCCAATCCAGAACCGGCGGTTGTGGTCCAGCGCATAGCGGACGCCTCCGTTCGCTTGCCACAGCCAGGAATTTGGTCCTGTGAACGAACAGCACGGGTCGTTCTGGTCGCTGTGCCGCACGTAAGCGCCCCCGAACCCAACGAACGGTTCCAACCGGCCATTATCCAAAGACGGAACGATACGAACGCCGAAAGGCAGGAACGTCGCCGTTTCCCGGGTCTTGCCGGAACAGTAATCCACTCCGGTGCAATAGTGGCTGAATTCGGGCAGCGCGCTTTCGATCCCCAGATCAAGCGCCAGAAAACGAGGCAGGCCAAGTTCAAACTCGCCCCGGAACGTTGGTGCGTTCGAATAAACCGCCTGGGCGATGCTTCCGCCGGCCACGATATTGCCGCCAATGCCTAGTGTGACAGTCCCGGACAACGCCGGATTTTGAGAGTACATGGGGCAGGCAAAGGCTGTCCCAATCAGACAAGAGCATATGAGTGTGCGCACGAAGCTAAGACCGGGAGGGAGCGGTTTTAACGACGGGCGGATAAAAATTTATGTGCGCTCAATAAAAACTTCGGACCGGGTACCGTGCGATTCTCTTGTACGGACGATTGATAAAGTAATACGTATGGCATCGGCAAAGAAAACTTAGCTTATGGATCCCGAGTTGGTCCGGCAGGCTGAGAAGATCTGCGGGGCACGGACAGAGACGGAAACCGTGACGCGAGCCTTACGCGAGATCGTTGTTCGCGATGAAATTGACAGAGCTTTCCGGAAGCACGGGCGCGTGTTGGCGGACATCGAGGAAGTGTTTCCCGACCCTGTGTTGCCTCGAACGACATGAAGGTGCTACCCGACACCAACGTCGTGATCACGTTCTTTCGGGATTTGAGCAAAAGGGACGAGTTCGAATCGCGAATACACCGGCCGCCTTTCTTCATGAGTTCAGTCGTAGCACTTGAACTCTTTGCCGGTTGCCGGACTCCATGCCAGGCGAAGGCCATGACGAATTTTCTAAAGCCGTTCGAAAAGGTAGACCGCGTCCGAACCACGCCTCCTTTCGAGAAGCCGGGCGGGTGTTGGCCGGATTGGGCCGGGATGGAATCGGAACAACGCATCGCCTACAGATCGTCAATGATGTCCTGGTCGCCGTAACAGCCGCCCAGTTCGGAGCAATTGTTGTCACGGCCAACATTCACGATTTTTCGCTGATAGAGAAACATACTCCAGTTCGCTGGATACTGCCGAACTGACTCTAGCCGGGACCGGCGGCGTATAGTCCCTTGACATACACAGACAGCCAGCGCCATAATATGTCAAGATAGGACATAGTATGGCAAAACGCAAAACATCTGACGTGGACCAGTTTTTGCCTCTTTCCCTTCCGATCTTCCATATGCTGCTGGCTTTGAGCGAGGGCGAGCGGCATGGGTACGCTCTCAAGCGGGCTATCCTTCAGCGCACGGACGGCAAGCTGAATTTAGGCTCAGGCGCGCTCTACGGGTCAATTAATAAGATGCTAGAGGCAGGGTTCATCGAAGAATCGGAGGAACGCCCAGACCTTCATCTTGACGACGAACGACGACGCTACTATCGCATTACTTCGCTAGGCCGGCGCGTGGTTGCGGCTGAGGCCCTGAGGCTTCGCAATCTTGTGCGGTTAGCTGAATCACACCTCGGATTGCCGGAGCTTGCGTGAGGTGGTTATGTTGGGCTCGACAAAACTTTACGGCTGGCTCCTGAGGCTCTATCCGGCGCGATTTCGGGAGGAATACCAAGGGCCGATGGAACGGCAATTTCGTGATGAATACCGCGAGTCTGACGGGTTCCTTGAATTGAGCCGATTATGGCTGCGAATGATTGGGGATCTTGTAACTTCAGTGCCCAAAGAGCTCTTTCGTGAGCTAAGTCTTGATCTGAAGCATTCGATACGCATCTATCGAAAGCGTCCACTAGCGACGGCATTGGCGGTAATCGCGCTTGGGCTCGCAATCGGGTCGAGCACGGGCGTTTTCAGCGTCCTTAATGCCTTGCTGCTTCGCAGCTTGCCGTTCGAAAGTCCCTCCCAACTGGTAGAGATGGTAGCTCCGAGCATGACGGCGATGGCTGGACGGTCTGCGTTCACCAAGTGGTACCGTGAATGCCCCTACTTGGAGAGCGCGGCGACGTTTTCGACCTCTGATATGAATGTGACCGCTGATCGAGACGCCCTCCGAGTAAAGGTTGCGGAAACCTCCGCGAACTTGTTTCATTTGCTTGGAGTTAAACCGGTTTTGGGCCGTGCTTTCTCGTCAGATGAAGATATTTGGGGTCACAACGCTATCGCTGTGATCAGCTACGGACTCTGGCAGCAGGTCTTTGCGGGAGAACCTGGAGTGATAGGGAGAACGCTGCGAGTTAATGGCTCGGTTCTAACCGTTATTGGCGTTGCGCCGCCAAATTTTGACTATCCAGGGAAGGCAGCAATCTGGCTGCCAACGGTCTTCGATTTTGAAAAAGTACCAAAACGCGGAGCGTTCTTTTTCCAGACAATCGGCCGCTTGAAGCGTGGCATCTCTATTCAGGTGGCGAACGAATTTTTTCAGGCGGAGGCGCGGCACACTAAGCACGCAGGACGGGAAACCGTTAGCATTGGTGATCGAAACTGGCCGCACCTGGTCTCACTCCAAAACCAATTAGCGGGTCCGGTCCAACGGGCAAGCTTGGTGCTTGCCTTAATGACTCTGTTAGTAGTGGTCACTGCGTGCGCCAATGTGGCTCAATTACTTCTCTCGCGCGCCACCGAGAGACGGCAGGAACTCGCCGTACGCGCGGCACTAGGGGCCAGTCGTGCCCGGCTCGTTCAACAGTTAGTTACGGAGGCATCGGTTCTCACGCTCATGGGCGCATGCCTCGGTCTGCTGGTGGCATATTGGGCATCGAGAATGGCTTCTTCAGTAGCGCCGGCGCAATTAGGAACCCAGGAATACACGATTTTAGACTGGCGGGTGCTCTGCTTTGCGACATTCCTCGCACTCCTGATGGGTCTCGTTGTAGGCGTTTTCCCTGCTTGGTTAATCGGACGTCTCCAACCCTCGGGCCATCTCGTGCGGAATCAACCCGGGATGCGCGACCTGGGAACCAATAGGGCACGGTCGGGCCTCCTGTTCATACAGGCCACCTTGGCATTGTGTTTAATTACTAGCTCCTTGACTATGGGCCGTACGTTCCTACAGCTCATCAACACAAACCTGGGTTTCCGGCCTACAAACGTGGTGACATTAAACGTTTCGGTTCAAGGCGCCGGATACAAAGGTCCTCGGGAGTGGGCATACTATGAGCACGCTTTGAATCAGCTGCGGTCTGTCCCCGGGGTCCAAGCGGCTGGCGCTGTAGGCCATCTTCCGTTAGCCAACAATTTCTATATGGCGTTCCCCTTCAAAATGGATTCCGGTCAGACGTTGAAGAGCATAGTTGTGAACTCCATCACGAACGGCTATTTCCAGGCCATGAAAACGCCGTTATTGGCGGGCCGTGATTTCGCCGAAAACGAAATGCGGCATTCTGAGCCCTCTGTCATTGTCAATGAAGCATTTGCGCAAAGCACGAAACTGGGCAGGGCTATCGTGGGCCGCCATTTGACGGCGCCGTGGAGCAACACGCCTTACCGGATTGTCGGCGTTGTGGCCACGGTGCGGGCTGCAGGGCCAGCCAATGCAGGTGGCCCGGAAATCTATTGGCCGATTGAGGAGGAACCGCCGCCCGCGTTAACCCTGGTTGCGAGAGTCGACGGGTCCGCGGAACCATATCTCGCCCGGAGCAGGGATGCAGTTCAGACGGTAGACCGGTCCATTCCCGTCTACGACGTAAAGACGATCGAGCAACGCTTGGCCGATGTGCTGGCGCGCCCGAAGTTTTATACAACGGCAACGCTTTTTCTCGCGCTGCTGGCGGTCTTGCTCGCCGCCGTCGGCATCTTCGGGACAGCGGCTTATTCGATTGCGCAGCGGCGACATGAGATGGGTGTTCGAATGGCGGTCGGTGCGTCTTATCAGCGCATCAGAAATATGATCGTTCGCGAGAGCATGGGTCCGATTATTTATGGAACGATTGCAGGAATGGTTTTCGCTTTCGCTTCGGGCCGATATACGGAACATCTTCTCGAGAATGCTTCGGCGCCAGGAGCCCTGATAACCATTACCGCTGCCGGACTCCTGCTGCTCGCAGGGCTGGTTGCGGCGTGGAGTGCGACAGGAAGAGTGCTTGCGATCGACCCGCTTGACGCAATACGCGCGGAATAAAGTATTATCATTTGACCAAAGTCCGATGAAAGGCCTTTGGAATTGATCGGTCACTTCTTTTTAGATCTTCGCTACGCCTGCCGTTCTTTGCGAAACAGTTTCGGATTCGCGGCAGCCGCCGTGCTGACCCTTGCGCTCGGCATCGGCGCGAATAGCGCTATATTCAGCGTGGTGCGAGGCGTCCTGTTGGCCCCGCTGCCCTTTATAGAACCCGATCGCCTGGTCGTGGTGCGGGAAAACAGTCTGACCCTGAAACGGGAAATGTCGGTCTCTTATCCCGATTTCCAGGATTGGCAGCGCAATTCCCGGTCGTTCCAGCAAATAGCGGGGATCGTATTTCAGGGCGTTGACCTGACGAGTCCTGGGAGCCCAGAGCACCTTGATGGCGAAGCGACCTCTGCGGGGTTCTTCAGCACGCTGGGCGTAAAGCTAATGCTCGGGCGTGACTTCTCGCTGGCGGAAGATCGACGCCATGGCGCGCCGGTGGCCATCATCAGCAATCGCCTATGGAGAGATCGATTCGCCAGCAGCACTACGGCACTCGGGAGATCTATCACTCTGAATGGAATTGATTACACGATTATCGGAGTTCTTCCGCGGGAGTTTCGCTTATGGGCCGACGCTACTAACAAGGATGTTTATTTGCCTATCGGACAGAGCGATTCACCGTTCGTCAACGATCGCACCATTCATCCCGGGATGGAATGTGTCGCCCGCCTGAAACCTGGAGTGATGCTCTCACAGGCGCGGGCGGAGATGGATGCAGTTCAGGATCATCTCAACCAACTCTATCCCGCGGCAGATCGGGGTGTGGGAACTGATATCGTCCCGCTGAAACAGGAAATCGTTGGGGACGTTGGTCAAACCTTGCTGATGCTGCTGGGGGCGGTCGCGCTGGTTTTGCTGATTGCTTGTGCGAATGTCGCGAACCTTTTGCTGGCGCGGTCGGTCGGGCGTGCCCGTGAGTTAGCAGTTAGAGCTGCCCTGGGCGCGAGTCGCGCTCGCATTGCCTCGCAGTTGGTGGCGGAGAGTGTGCTTCTCTCACTGGCGGGCGGAGTTCTCGGATTGCTGGCCGCGAAATGGGCGCTGAGCCCCGCATTGGCCGTGGTAGCGGCAAGCTTGCCGCGCAGCGGGAACATCGGTGTGGATATACCCGTTCTCTTGTTTACATTTGGCGTTTCGATCGTGGTTGGAATACTATTTGGTCTCGCGCCTGTGCTGAAGAGCTCGACCGAAGATCTGCACGCGTCGTTAAAGGAGGGAGGCCGCGGCTCGGCGGGTGGACATCATCACGCACAGCACGTTCTCGTTGTTGTCCAAATAGCGCTAACACTGGTCTTACTCACCGGAGCCAGTCTGCTTTTTCGCACGATCCGCAATTTGTGGAACGTCAATCCCGGCTTCAATACCCAGCACATCGTCACCTTCAAGGTGGGGCTATCGCCATCGTTAACCAAAAGGCCGTCAAGCACACGAATCGCATACCAGCAGTTGACCGAACGCATCCGCCAAATTCCCGGCGTGCAGGCGGCGGACTTTACAGCGCTGGTTCCACTGACTCACTTCGGAAACGGGGGCCCGTTCTGGGCCGGACCGCAGAGTCCCGTATCCATCTCGGAGGCGCCGCGCGCGGAATTCTATTGGACTGGTCCCGATTATGTCCGGACAATGGAAATACCGCTCCTGCGAGGCCGCTATTTCACACCGGAGGACACCACTAAATCCGACCCGGTCGTCGTCATAGACAGCGTCCTGGCGCACGCCTATTATCCCGATAGGGACCCGGTCGGTCAGACGATAACAATCCCACATTGGGGCGTTGCCCGAATCGTTGGTGTGGTTGCCCATGTTCGGCATTGGGCATTGGACGACTCCAATCTGTACACGCAAAATCAGATTTATGCTTCTTTCAACCAGCTCGCGGACAATTTTGTGCCGGCATTCGTCGGTGACCTGACGGTGACGGTTCGCACAGATCTCTCGACTGCGGCGGTTATGCCCGGGATCAAAGCCGCGGTTTACGGAACAGGTAGTGGCCAGGCCGTCTATGCCGTGCGGTCGATGCGGCAGATTGTCTCGGAGTCAATGTCGTCGCAACGCTTTCCCATGATCCTGCTCAGCGCCTTTGCGGGTCTGGCGCTGGTACTGGCATCTGTCGGGATCTACGGCGTCATCTCGTATTCCATGACCCAGCGCGTGCGCGAAATCGGGATTCGTATGGCGCTTGGAGCAGTAAAAGGAGAAGTTCTGCGGATGGTTATTAGCCAAGGTCTTGGGTTGGCTATTGCCGGCATTGCAATCGGGATCGTGGTGTCGCTCATCCTCACCAGAGC
Source organism: Bryobacteraceae bacterium (assembly GCA_036269625.1). Classification (GTDB taxonomy): domain Bacteria; phylum Acidobacteriota; class Terriglobia; order Bryobacterales; family Bryobacteraceae; genus Bog-105. Next base: position 41,424 of record DATBEF010000104.1, read on the forward strand.
TCTGTCGAGCTTCTCGCATTTGCTCTACGGCGTCGGCGCGAGCGATCCGTTGACGTTCATCGCCGTCTCGCTCGTGCTGATCAGTGCAGCCTTACTGGCCTGCTATATTCCAGCTCGGCGGGCAACACTTGTAGATCCAATGGTCGCGCTTAGGCACGAATAGAACTACGCGGTGACGGCCGCTTCCTGTGGTACGCCCGCTTCTTTGCGCTTCTTCAAAAACGTCATCATGGAGCGCAGTTCGGCCCCGACCTTTTCGATCGGCTGGTTCTTGGCTTCCTCGCGCATCGCCAGGAACTTGTTGCGTCCATCGCGATTCTCCTTGAGCCAATTTCGCGCGAACTCGCCGGATTGAATCTCGCCCAGGATCTTCTTCATCTCGGCGCGGGTCTGATCGTTAATGATGCGCGGGCCACGGGTGTAATCGCCGTATTCTGCCGTGTCGGAGACCGAATAACGCATGTAGCCCAAGCCGCCCTCGTAGATCAAATCGACAATCAGCTTCAGCTCGTGCAGACATTCGAAATACGCGATCTCGGGCGCATAGCCGGCGTCGGTCAAAGTCTCAAATCCAGCGCGGATGAGCTCGCTAACGCCACCGCAGAGGACAGCCTGCTCGCCGAACAGATCGCTTTCGGTCTCTTCGCGGAAGGTGGTCTCGATCACTCCAGCCTTCAGACAACCCAAGGCTGAGGCGTAAGCTAGCGCATTTTCAAGCGCATGGCCTGAGGCATCCTGTGCAATCGCGACGAGAGCCGGAACTCCGACGCCTTCCACAAACAATTCGCGGACGCGGTGGCCCGGAGCCTTGGGAGCGATCATAGAAACATCGATATCCGCCGGCGGCTTAATCTCGCCGAAATGAATGTTGAATCCATGCGCGAACATCAGGGTCTTACCCTTGCTCAAGTGCGGCTCAATATCTTTGCGATAGATCTCGCCCTGTAAGTGGTCGGGGACGAGGATCATGATGATGTTGGCTTGGCTCGAGGCTTCGGCAACGCTCACGACAGGCAGTCCCGCCGCCTTAGCTTTGGCGATGCTCTTGCTGGTTTCGGGAAGTCCGACCACAACATTCAAGCCTGAATCGCGCAGGTTCAACGCATGCGCATGGCCCTGACTTCCGTAGCCGATGATCGCAATTGTCTTTCCGTGCAGCGGCGCGAGGCTACCGTCTTTCTCATAAAAACGCTTTGGCATATAAGTCTCTTTTCCAATTAACGAGGCTAGATACCGCTCCCTTTACCGTCGCGGCTTAGTAAGGTCGCGGTTTACTCGGCTTCCTGTAACTCTAACGCTTCTTCGCCCGCGCTTCCGCGAGGCACCGGCGGGGATAACCGCAGTTTCTTATTGTCCAGCGACATGGCGACCGTGCCCGAGCGCGTCACTTCGCTCTCGCCATAACTGCGCATCACCTCGATAAATTCGTCCAGCTTTTCAGAATCGCCGGTGGCTTCAATGACAAAGCCCTCAGTGGTGGAATCGACAACGCGCGCCTGGAAAATCTCGGCTTCCTTCAAGATTGCAGTGCGGTTCTGTTGGGTTGACCTGACACGCAAGAGCACCAGTTCGCGGCTGACCGCCGGTCCGTCCGTAACATCGGTCGCCTGCAGGACATTGATCAGCTTATTCATCTGCTTGATGACCTGCGCTCGCATTTGCGGCTCAGCCTCAACCGCGATGGTCATGCGCGACAGCGTTGGATCAAGCGTCCGGGCCACAGTCAAACTCTCAATGTTGTAGCCACGCTGGCTCAACAATCCGGTAACACGCATCAGGGCGCCGGGCTTATTTTCCATCAGCAGGGAAATGATCTGTTGCATGGTTACACTTCCACCGGCTGCGGCGGCCGCAGCACCATTTCGTTGATGGCCCCGCCGGCGGGAACCATCGGGAATACGTTTTCAAACGGCGAGACCTTCACGTTAAGCAGGAATGGTCCTGGCTCGTTCACCGCGTCGGCCAAGGCCTGCGGCATTTCGTTCACGTTGTCGACCGTGCGCCCCTTGAAACCATAGGCGCCGGCGAGCTTTTCCACATCGGGGAATGACGTCAGCTCCACTTCGCTCAAGCGGTTGTTATAGAACAACTCCTGCCATTGGCGGACCATCCCGAGATAGCCGTTGTTCATAACGACGATTTTGATCGGTAGCCAATGATTCGCAATCGTGGCGAGTTCCGGTATCGACATCTGGAATCCACCATCGCCTACAACGGCAAACACGAGTTTGTCGGGACGGGCGAACTGCGCGCCGATAGCCGAGGGCAATCCGAAGCCCATGGAGCCGAGGCCTCCGGAGTTGATCCATAGTCGCGGCTCGTTGAACCGCACTAGTTGCGCGGCCCACATCTGATGCTGGCCCACATCGCTGCTCACAATCGCGCGGCCACCGGAGAGGCGATCGATTTCGGCCATCAGATGTTGGGGCTTGATCTCCCGGTCGGACCGCTCGGCAACCAGCGGATGTTCCGATTTCCACTCGCGAATCTGCTTCCACCAGGCCTGCCGTGGGGCTGCATTTTTCGCCTTCATCGTGGAGTCCAAGTCGCGGAGTTCCTGCGTCAGGCGGGGTAGCACTAGCTTCACGTCGCCTACGATGGGAAGGTCGGCATGTCGATTTTTGCTGATTTCAGCGGGATCGACATCGACGTGAATCACTTTGGCGTGTGGGGCAAAGGCTGCCAGGCGCCCGGTCACCCGGTCGTCAAAACGTGTTCCCAACGCGATCAGCAGGTCCGCCCCCGACATGCCCATGTTTGCGGCGTAGCTGCCATGCATCCCGGGCATGCTGATGAAATTGGAGTGTTCACTGGGCAAACTGCCCAAGCCCATGAGCGTGCACACAGCAGGTGCATCCAGCATTTCAACCAAGGCGCGCAACTCTTCGCTCGCATTCGCCGCAACGATTCCGCCCCCGGCATAGACGAACGGGCGTTCGGCTTCCCACATCATCTGGGCAGCGCGGCGGATTTGGCCACTATGGCCATCGCCGTAAACCTTGTAGCCCGGCAAGTGAATCTCGCTAACGGGTGTGTAGTGGGCTTGGCCTTGAAAAACGTCTTTAGTCACATCGACCAGCACTGGTCCGGGCCGCCCGGTGGCCGCGATATAGAAGGCTTCATGAACGGCCTGCGGCAGGTCGGCGATGTTCTTAACGAGGAAGTTGTGCTTGGTTGCCGAGCGCGTGATGCCAAACGTGTCAGCTTCCTGGAAGGCGTCGGTCCCCATGAGTTTGCTGCTCACTTGACCCGTCAGCGCCACGATGGGAATGGAATCCATCATGGCATCGACCAGGCCGGTAACCAGATTGGTCGCGCCCGGACCCGACGTAGCGCAGCACACGCCGACTTTACCTGTCGCGCGGGCGTAACCTTGCGCCGCGAACGCCGCATTCTGTTCGTGCCTTACCAGGACATGCCGGATCGGGTGATCGTAGAGCGCATCGTAGAACGGGAGTGTGACTCCGCCGGGATAGCCAAATATGAGCTCGACTTTCTCGCGAACGAGGCACTCCAGCAGAATCTTGGAGCCGGACAGAAGGTTCGACGACATGGTATTTAGCAGCATCTCCTGAGATTTAGGTTCGGAACGGCAATCGAAAATTAAAAAAGGCCACCTGGCTGGCTTAGTATCCCGCCCGGTGGCCTCAATTCCGATCACGTGAGCCCACTAGGCAGTGTTGAGTACAACGACCCCGGCGAGCGCTACGACTTGGATAAACCGAATCATAATCACGACACAGTTCCAGATCGCATTCCGGTGAGTCCGCGATCCAGTCCCGTATGAATTGAATTTAGCCTAGAAGAGATTTTTATGCAAGAGAATAAAAGTATAAAAAATGCGAATGAAAACCACGCCAGCCCCAGCCTTTGTGGCCCCGGTTACCGTCCCGTCCCACGCTGCTTCAGAATTGAACTGGGCAAATCGCCAGCCTTCACCACGCGGATAAAGTGATCAGTAAAGTGCAAGGCTGGATGGAGCTCGACATACGGCATATGGCAGCCGATGCAATCCCCGGTTCGTTTGTCGTCGGTATGAAAGGTCTGGCTGTCATGGCAGGCGTGGCATTTTGCGTTGTAAAACCCGGGGTCGTTTCGACGTGCGTCCTCATGCGCGACGTGACAAGTTGTGCACGCGAGCTTTCCACTGGCAAAGCAGCGGCTCTTCATCAGGCGAACGGGCTGAAACCGCAGAGTTTCGAGCGGTGCATTCTCCACCGGCGGCTTGTTCCGATGGCAGTTACCGCAGAACCGCACCTGGTCCGGCGCAGCGAGCTTGCCGGGGTTCAGCGGCCGCTTGCCTTCGCCGCGCGCGTGTTCCTCCGCGCCCAGATGACACCGGCCGCATTGGACGCCCGGTACCACTGGCTGCAGGTCACGGGTGATGGCGGAGGCATGGCAAGCGATACAGCTTTGTAGATCGTGCGCGTTCTCCTTCAACCCGAGTGCGGCCTCTGCACTCGCCGAAGCTCCGCCATCTTGCCCCACTGTTACCCCATATTGATGCAATTGCGGGAAATAGCTGACGCGTGATTCGCGCATTCCGTCGAAGGCGCTCACCAGAGGCGTTTGACCCTGGCCGCCTGCGCCAAGCACCCATTCGATCAGTCCAGTAGTGTGACTCCCGCCCCGCATAGCTGTCACAGAAACGCCGTTCGGCACTACGCGATATGTGAACGCAAACCCATCGCCCGATTCACGCAACGGCTCCTCCGGCAGATTTTGAACGAACGCGCTGGAGAGAGCCGGGGACATGGCGTGCGCCATACGAGTCTTGGCATGCAGCTTGGCTTCAGCCGGATGGCAGGTCGCACATTCCGGTATCTGCGCAGGGCTGACGATCGCCAGCCCACATATCAGCGGCAAAGCCACGGTTTGGAGCTTCATTTCCGGGCTTGCATCTGGGTGCGAACGCGATCCAGATTTGCGCGAGCAGCTGCTTGACCGGGATTCAAGCGCAAGGCGATTTGAAAAGCTTCCGCGGCGGCGGGCAAGTCTCCGGTGATAGCTAGCAGCGTGCCCAGATTCGTTTGAATGTCCGGGTCTTGCGGGTTCAGGCGAGCCGCTTCGCGGAAGTGAATTAGCGCATCAGCGAACCGGTGCTCCTTAAACTGCATGGTGCCGAGGCCGGCTTGCGCATCGGCGTCATTCGGATTGGTTTTTAAGAAGGTTTCATACTCGGTGGCCGCGCCGGATGTGTCCGCACTGGCCGCCAGCACGCGGGCTAAATTGTAATGAGCGTTGGCATAAGTTGCATCGAGGCGCAATGCATCCCGAAGCTGGGCGTTCGCCTCGGCCAGCTTGCCTTCCGCCATAAACGCGACCCCTAAAGCGTTGTGAGCACCCGCGCTATCTGGCTCAGATCGCAAAGCGGCACTGTACTCGGTAATGGCCGAATCGAGATGCCCGCCATATGCGAGCAACGCGGCAAGATTGTAGTGAGCCAGAAAATCGCCAGGATATTTTTCCAAACGCCGCCGCATCGCCGCTTCTTGCAGAAGCAGGCGCGGGTCGCCTGATCCGCTATTGCCTTTGGGGAGCACCTGAAGCCAGACGTGCCCCATCTCGTCTTCGCTGCGGTTTCCAGTGAGCACGAGCTTCGGAGGACGATTCGGATTGCGCGGATTTGCGGTCGAGTTGTCGTACGTGATGCGCATGGCGACACGCGTTCCCTTAGGAAGCGCTATGGGTTCGCGATAGTCATACGTCGCCTGCCAATTGATGTCCCAATCGGTAATGCGAATCAGCCAGCGACGGTTGCCGTTGGGCAAAATCGCCCAGGCTTCTACTGTTTTGCCGAGATAGTGGGCGTGCGGGTAAATGGCGAGTAAATCGACATCGACCGGCAGTGTCAGACTGTCGGTTACCGAAAACGTGCGGTCGCCCGGCGGTATGCGGATAGCTCCGTCGTGCTCCAGCTGCAGCAGCATTGGGAATTTGGCTGGCGCATGCGCGGCGAAGTAGATGCCGACCTGGACCTGAATCATCTCTTCTTTGCCGGTAGGCTGCAGGTGCAGGTTGAGCACCAGATCGGTCGCGGGATCGAGGCGCCAGCTCATGTCGTCGGCTTCGGGCCGCAACACAGTGGCGGGCTTCCAGAAGAGGAAGTGCGAGTCAGGATCGAAGTTGTTGGCGGCGGCCTCGGTGATCACGTCCATGCCTGGAAATCCAGGTTGGCCGTCTTCACCGTCACGACGGCGGAGCGCCTGGATGCGATCCAGAACGATATTTGCATGGTGAACCGCGCGCGGATTGTCGACCCGCAGCTCCAACGCGCGGACATATTTCACCTGGGTGACGCCGCTCGGAAGAATGAAATTGCGGAATACGTCGCTTCCCGATTCAGGCATTCGGAACGGCCGGGGCATCTTGAGAATTAAATCTGGTTCGCCGAGTTGCCATCCGCCAGTAAATGTGGGAGCTGACGGAAGGCTCGCCGGGTCGCCTTCAGGCTTGCCTTGCTTGATCCATTCGGAGAAGAGCTCGATTTGCGTTTGGGTGAGACTACGGTCGCCGGCGAAGTCTCCGAATCCACGCTCGGGAGGCCAAGGAGGCATGTAACGGCTACGCGTGACAGCCGCAATCTGAGTTGAGTGCTTCGCGACGTCGGAATACGTCAGCAGCGGGAATGGCCCGAGGCCACCGGCGTGGTGGCAAGGCGCGCAGTGTGAAAAGACGATAGGCGCGAGATCGTGAGTGAACGTAACAGAGGCCGGTTGAGCGACCGCGGCAGAGCAGATCCCAAGCCACAACAGATGCATCGCCCTATGTACTACGCGTTGCAAATCCTAATTGTCCAACAGACGGTTCGAAGCCGGAGTTGCGGCGTTACACGATATGAAAAGTCCTGACCACGGCTGCGCCGACAGCGCAGCCGATGAGGGGGCCAAGGATAGGGATCGGGGCATAGCTCCAGTCCGACGAGCCCTTACCGGGGATGGGCAATACGGCGTGCGCGATCCGTGGCCCTAAGTCGCGGGCGGGATTGATGGCATATCCGGTAGGGCCGCCGAGCGACAGGCCGATTCCCCAAACCAGAATTGCCCACAAGAAGGGTGCGTACCCGGCGGGCAAGCCCGTGGCGGAGACGGCTTTCGAACCGAACGCCAAGCCCACAACCACGAGCACAGCGGTCCCGATCGTCTCAGTTAGTAAGTTGGCGCCGTAACTGCGAATGGCTGGGATGGTGCAGAAAATGCCGAGTTTGAACGCGGGGTTCGGCGTTTCACGCCAGTGGCTCCAGTAGGCAAGCCAGACCAACACCGCGCCCGCGAAGGCGCCGGCAATTTGGGCGGGTATGTAGGTCGGAATCTTGGAATAATCGGAATTCGCGATCGCGAGCCCCATGGTAATGGCGGGGTTGATATGGGCATCGCTACTTCCGCACGCCATAGCAGTGAATATGCCGGCCAATACGGCGAAGCCCCATCCGGCTGTGATGGCGAGCCATCCGGCGTTCTCGCCTTTGGATTTGCCAAGCAAAGCGCCGGCGACAACGCCATCACCCAGAATGATCAGGACCATCGTCCCCATGAACTCGCCAACCGGCGGTGTAGCCATGATTATGTTTTTGTCCTTTGCGTGACTACTACTCTTCCCAATCGAATGAGCGCGTGACGGCCTTTTTCCAGAAACGATAGAGACGGTCGCGCTGAGCGCTGTCCATTTCGGGATTCCATCGGCGGTCCACAGCCCAGTTGTGAACTAATTCCTCGGTGCTTTTGAAGAAGCCTACCGCGAGACCTGCGGCATAGGCCGCGCCCAGCGCCGTGGTCTCACGCACCTCCGGGCGAACCACCGGCCTGTCCAGTATGTCCGATTGGAACTGCATCAGCAGTTCGTTCTTTACCATGCCGCCGTCAGCGCGAAGCACTTGCAGTTCGATGCCGGAATCCTTTTCCATGGCTTCGACGACTTCGCGCACTTGGAAGGCGGTGGCTTCGAGAACCGCGCGCGCAATGTGGCCCTTGGTAACGTAACGCGTCAAACCGGCGATAACTCCGCGAGCGCTGTCTTTCCAGTAGGGAGCATAGAGGCCTGAAAATGCCGGAACGAAGTACACGCCGCCGTTATCACCCACCGTACGCGCCAGAGTCTCAATTTCATCGCTTTCGGAGATCAGACCAAGATTATCGCGAAGCCATTGCACGAGCGCTCCGGTAATTGCAATGCTGCCTTCAAGCGCATATACGGCGGGTGCTGCGCCAAATTTGTATGCGACGGTAGTCAGCAGGCCGCTGGTCGAAGGAACGGGAGACTCTCCTGTATTGAGCAGCAGGAAGCAGCCGGTTCCGTAGGTGTTCTTGGCGCCACCGACGTCAAAGCAGACCTGGCCGACAAGCGCGGCATGCTGGTCGCCCAAATCGCCGGCAATAGGAACGCCACGGATGGAATCCAGCCGCGCTTGGCCATACACCTCCGAACTGGAAGCGATTTTGGGAAGCATTTGAATGGGGATTTGGAAATCGCGCAGGATGCCGCGATCCCACTCGAGACTCTGCAGGTTCATCAATTGTGTGCGGCCGGCGTTGGTAACGTCCGTCACATGCACGCCGCCGTGAATGCCGCCGGTCAGTTTCCAGATGAGGAACGTATCGATGTTGCCGAAGAGCAGGTCGCCCGCTTCGGCCTGCTGCCTGGCTCCGGGAACATTCTCGAGAACCCATCGCAATTTCAGCCCACTGAAGTAGGTGGCAAGCGGCAGACCTGTCTGTGCACGATAGCGATCCTGGCCGCCATTGACGGCCACCTCGGCGACAGCGCTGGCAACGCGAGTATCTTGCCAGACGATCGCGTTGTATATCGGTTTACCGGTCGATCTATGCCAAGCTAACGTGGTCTCGCGTTGATTCGTGATTCCGATAGCGGTCAGATCGCGCGCATCGAGACGCCCGGCGCGCATGGCCTCGGCAATAACTTCCTCAGTGCGACGCCAGATCTCATCGGGGTCGTGCTCCACCCAACCGGGTTTCGGATAGATCTGCTCGTGGGGTTTCTGTGCGGAACTGACGATCTGCCCGGCACGATTGAAAACGATGAAGCGCGTACTCGTGGTGCCCTGATCGATCGCTCCGACATAACTCGCCATGCCTCACCCCTTTGTGGGAACTCGCGCAAAACGGTCGCAGAATCAATCGCGCCGCGCAAGATCAGGCGAGTTCCCCTTGTTTTTTGGCGGCGCGCATCCGCGCCCTTTGCGCTTTGTGGGAATTCAGCTCTAAGACTATACCGGAGTCTTCGCGCAATTTGGCGATTCGGTAGTATTCGTAAAAGGCATGGAGCGCCACTAAGCGCGTTTCACGCCGCGGTCGAAGTCCATCTCCACGTACGCCGGGGATGACCCGCGCCACTTGGTAAAGGACTCCACGATGATTTGGCAAATCGCCCGCCGATTCTCGATCAGGACCTTGAGCCAAGCCAGTGTTCCCTTCTGCGGGAAATAGATGCCCCGGAAACATAAGCGGGCGATCAGATGGCTGATCTTGTAGGGGACCGGGGCGTCGGCGATCTTGGCCATCGCGCGTTTGGTTGCCTCGGGCGCGTAGGAATCGGTCCAGGCGCGGTCGACTTCCGTATGCACTTCGCCGACGCTCATCTTCAGCGGTGTGTGAGCCATTTTGAAGGGAGCAAAATCAAGCCAGTGAGTTGGCCTGGTGAGCCGGCCTTCCTTGGCGAGCCGGTTGTATAGCGGCGTCGACGGGAACGGAGTAATCTGCCCGAAAACCGGAAGCCCGGGAGGCCAATCGCGAATCTGTTCCAGAGTTCGGCCAGCGACGCCCACGGTGTCGTTATCGAGGCCGAAGATGAATGAGGTGATCGCGTAGACGTTCCGGCGCGCTAGTCTCTCCAGCACCGCTGCGTACTCGCTTGGTTTGTTGAAACCTTTGTTCACATCTTTGAGGTTTACCGGATCGAGCGACTCCATTCCGATGAACACCCATTTCCCGCCGGATTCAGCAATCAGATCCACTAGCTCTTCATCACGAAGCAGGTTCGCGCTAATCTGCCCAACCCACGAAAGCTGAGCGCCGGCGGCAATGATGTCGCGAAGCAGCGACTTGGTGCGCTTCACGTTTATGGCGAAGTTGTCATCCACAAAGAAGACGGCGACTTTCCCCCGGCTCGCCCGCGCACGCGCCTTCAGGCGCAACAACTCCTGCACCACACTCTCATTTGTGCGGAACCGGATGGAGTCGCCAAAGAAGCCGGTCACGGTGCAGAACTCGCAGCCGTAGGGGCAGCCTCGTCCCGACTCAATGGGAATGAGATGAAAGTCTTCCCACTGTACGCCGAAGCGCCGGAACAGTGGAGCGAGGAACTTCGGAATCCGGTTGAATTGCCCAAGATCGAGAGAGTCCCAAGGGATCTGCGGATAATCTTCGAGCTTGGGTTTCTGCTCCTGGCCAAAGGCGTCCACCGGTTCGTATATTTCTTTGAGCTTGCCCCGAGCCGCATCCGCAACGATCTTGGGCCAAGTTTCGTCCGCCTCGCCCAGAGCGACCGCATCGGCGTGCCGCACGCCTCCATTTCGGCCTAGAGCCTCATCCGGCAGCTCCGTGACGTGCGGGCCGCCCATAACCACGGGAATTCCGGCGGCGCGAATCGCATCGGCAACTCGGTATGCCTGCGCAATCATTCGGGTCATGGCCCCGATACCAACCAGGCCGATCCCCTGGTCCTTGACGTATTGCACGAGTTCATCCTCGGTCATCGGCTGTGCGTTGCCGTCCAGCAGGATCACTTCATGTCCCGCCGGGGTGATGGCCTGCAGCAGAAACATCCATAAATGAGGCATGAAATTACCCGTCACGCCATTGTCGGGGTTGTGTAGAAGGATCTTCATTAGCAGCTTAGTCGCGTTTGCCGCAACATCGCTGCGGATGACTGGAGGCTATCACAACATTGAAGAAGGTTTGTGAGATGAGTGACTATGCGGTATCTACGCGCTGCTCGACGATTCTGGAGAGATCTTGCACGGTGGCGTGCATGCTCGCGCTTTGAGCGTTCAGCGACTCGCATGCGGAAGCGCTCTCTTCCGCAGCCGCCGCGTTGTTGTGCGTTAAATTCTGCAGTGACGACAGCGATTGCGCGATTTGCTGGATACCCCGACTCTGCTCATCACTCGCGCTTTGAATCTGGGCCATTAACTGAGTGACCTGAGCGGCGCTGCCGGTGAGGCGCGCAACGATCGAAGCAACCTCTCCGACTAATTGGTTTCCTTCGCGAGTGTTTGCTAGCGATTCTTCGATGAGTTGAGCCGTTTCCCGCGCCGACTCCGCGCTTTGGACGGCCAAGCGGCGGACTTCGTGGGCGACGATGGCAAACCCCGTGCCTGCTTCGCCGGCGCGAGCCGCTTCTACGGCAGCGTTCAGAGACAATAGGTTCGTTTGAAAATGCGATCTGGTCAACCGCTTTGATGATGCCGGCGATTTTTCCCGACGATTGATCAAGGCGTTTCATTGCGCCAAGCATCTTCTCCAGACTTTTGTTGGCCTGCTGCATTTCCGCGCTCATAGAGAGCATCGTCTGGCTTGCGGCCTTGGTGTGCTCGGCGTTCTGGCGGGTGACGGCGGAAACTACTTCACTCGAAGAGGAGGTCCTCTCGAGCGACGCGGCTTGCTTTGAAGCGCCGTCCGCTACGGAATGACTTGATGCGGCGAGTTGCCCGGAGGCGGACCGAATGATTTGCGACGCATGGGTCAGTACGCCAACCGTCTTTGACACGGACGTGTTATGGAGTTGGTTTGGCGCACTACTCGGTTCTAGATCAAAACTTCGTGCTGTAGAACAAGAACGGGTAGTTGAAGGAGTGGCCTGGGGTCGTAGTTTCCAGAAACGTTCCTGGCAGCAAGTATCCATAGCCGGCTCCCAATTGAGCAGATTTGCTGATCGAATAGATGAGCGTTCCGTCAAACTCCTGGCCGACCCAGCGCCCGGCCGAGCCATTCGCACGAGTGACTACTGCGGTGCCGCTCGCGTTATAGAGCGAATCATGCGCGTTGGCAAGCCAAAGATCTGAATACCTCACGGAGGCGGTCAGTTTGCGATTGATTTTGAAATCGGGGCCGGTCCGCACTTCCTCGATGTTTCTCCAACCAACCTGGTCGGCGAATTCGATCTTGTCATGGCCGGAAGCGTACAAAGTGTCGAAAGTACTATGGACTTTATCTTTGGCGTTTTGGTCGCCGCTCGCGTAGTTGTATTCGGCCATTAGCTTGGGATGAGAAGGCCAGGATACGGGGACCTGGTAGTCAATTTCGGTGTGGCTTGCCCATGCTTCGACGCGATCCGTGGACAATGTGCCGCGCTGAATTGCATCCTCGGTGTTGTAGCTGAATCCAGCTGGCAGTTTCCCAACCCAGCGGACTCCAGTCGTGCCGAAATCCTCGGTTCCCAGCACACCGTCTCCGAGCTTTTGGCCAGGACTCCGACGCCACAGGAAATAGGGCTGCAACGTTGAATTGGGAATCACGTTTGCCACCTCGCCATAAAGGCCTTCGATGTAGTTGCCAGGGGTATGCTCGCCCAGACCGTTGTTGTTCAGCACGACCACCGAGGCGGCGAAAGCGTCTACCCGGAACTTTCTGTCTTGGAGTGTTGTCCGGTAGCCGTCAAAACTGCGCGCCACGTTGGTCCAGTTCGAGTTTCCAAGTAACCTCTCGTCGCCAAACGCTAATTCCTGGCGGCCGGCTCTAAACGTGGCATGGTATTTCTCTAAGTTTCCGAGTTCGACATACGCCAGGCGCAGGTCCCAAGTATTGGCATAGGGCGGCTTGTCCGATTCTTCACGCCAGAAAGCGCGCGAATCCTGCGATTGAAATTCGAACTTCAACCAATCTGTGGGAATAATCCGCATGTCCAGTCGAAGCCGATTCAGCAGATAGCGATCGTTGGAGTTTTTGAAAGCGACACCGAGATCGCCTTCTCCCCGAGCGCGCTCTTCACCTGAAAGGCGGAGCCACGAGGGCAACTCGTTATTCAACTTAGTGCTGGGTGTGAGCCACGAACTGTCCGAGTGAGCGGAGTCCGGAGCCTGAGCGTGCAATGGGTAACATCCTGCAGCGAAAGCGATCAACAAAAGGGGCCGGAAGAGGTCGCGTTGGGCTTCCATACGAGACACATATCGTCGCAACACACCTCAACGTTAAATTTCATGAACGCTGAACCCGGCCTGGTACAGGCGTCAGCTCACGCGAAGATTTCTGAAACGCTCAGCTCGCCACCAAAGAGGGAAAGTGGAATCTGCTGACCCGATTCATAGACAAGCGCCGCGCCTTCACGGCGCATGACAGCAACGGTTCTTCGCTTCGGGTCCACGATCCAGAACTCCCGGGCGCCGGTCGCAAGAAAAAGGGCTGCCTTTTCGCGCATCTCAGGCCTGGTATTAGAAGGCGATAAGATTTCGATCACTAGTTCCGGCGATCCGTGAAGATTGTCTTCGTCGCTAGTTGCGTCCCACCTGTGCTGTGAGACGAATGCTACATCCGCTCCGCGCAGATCGTACTCGGGCAGCGCTCGAAACGCGACTTCCGATTCAACAACCCCGAGATGTTCCGCCTTCGGGCGTAGCAGACGCACCAAACGAGACTGCAGTTTGGCATGTCTCATTTTTGGGCGGGTCAAAGTAACGACCTGGCCCCAATGCAATTCCTGAGTGACGCCGTCGCGCTGAGGCAGATCACGATATTGCTCGACGGTAACCAGTAACGGATCGGCTATCGCGGCCATCTCTCACCTCTGTCTCAGTATCACCTATCCAGCATCAAGACAGGAGCAGTTCCAGATCTTCGCGGCGCAGATTGCGGATAACGCTGCTATCGGCCTCTATGATCGCGGCAGCGAGATCGCGTTTGGTCTGTTGCAGTTCCAGAACTTTTTCTTCAACGGTGTCGCGTGCAATCAATCGATATGCGAATACCTGGCGTGTTTGTCCGATGCGATGTGCGCGGTCGATCGCCTGAGCCTCGACGGCCGGATTCCACCAGGGGTCCAACAGGAAGACATATTCGGCGGCGGTGAGGTTTAAGCCGAGGCCTCCCGCTTTGAGACTGACAAGGAAGAGCGGACATTTGGCGTCTTCCTGAAATCGCTCGACGCGTCGCTGGCGGTCGCGAGTAGCGCCATCCAGATATTCGTATACGGTGCCGTTAGCATCAAGGCGATCACGAACGATACGCAGGAGGCTGGTGAACTGCGAGAAGACGATGGTCTTATGGCCTTCGTCCATGATCTCGCGAAGGTGGTCTAGCAGAACGTCGAGCTTGGCGCTGCCCTCGCCCGATCGTTTCTTATCGATGAGACCGGGATGGCAAGCCGCCTGGCGCAAACGAAGCAAAGCTTCGAGAACGTGAATTTTCGATTTAGCGAGTCCGTTCTGGTCGATGCGCGAAAGCAGCGTACCGCGGTAGTGGTCTCGCAACTCGTTGTAGAGCTTGCGTTGAGCTGCGTCCATTTCGCAGTAGATGGTCTGCTCCGTTTTAGCGGGCAGTTCACGCGCCACTTGCTCCTTGGTTCGCCGTAGGATGAACGGGCGAAAGGCATGAGCCAGCAAGCGGCGTGTATCCTCTTCGACAACCCGGGCGCCGCCGCCCGCCGCCTTGAACACCGAAGCCACATCAAGCATGCCCGGATTGAGAAATTCGAAAAGCGAGAAGAGCTCTCCGATGTGGTTTTCAATCGGCGTTCCGCTAAGCGCCAAGCGGTGCCCGCATTTGAGGAGCCGGACAGCTTTAGCACCTTCGGTACTTGCGTTCTTAACGGCTTGGGCCTCGTCAAGCACGACATAATCGAACTCGACATCTTTCAAGCGAACGGCATCGCGGCGAAGCGTGCCATACGTGGTCAACACGACATCGTGTTTATCGATCTCGTCGCCGGAACGCGTTGTGCCGGTGTAATCGAGGAAGCGCAGTTGCGGAGTGAAGCGCGCCGCTTCCATCTTCCAATTGAAGATGAGCGATCGGGGCGCGACGACCAGCGAAGGGCGTTCCGATGCTTTGGAGGCGCGACGATCCTCCAACATCGCCAGCACTTGGGCGGTTTTGCCAACTCCCATGTCGTCGGCCAGGCAACCGCCAAACGAGAAGCGGCGGAGAAAATCCATCCAGCCGAGGCCCTCACGCTGGTAGTCGCGCAGCGTTCCCACAAAGCCCGCCGGTTGTGGAGCGGGTTGGACGGATTGGAATGATTTAAGTTCCTCGCGAACGCGTTCGAACACCTGATCGCACCGGGCCTCAGGCTGAGTGGCCAGCAAGGCATCAAGGAGTCCTGCCTGGTTCGGGCGAAAACGGACGTGGCCGTTGTGTGCGTCGCCCATCTGCGCCAAAAGGCCAGCGCGGTTGAGCCACTCGCGGGGCAAGAGGCCATACGTCCCGTCATCGAGACGCACGACTTCCTCGCCGCGCTTCAAGGCTGCCAGAAGTTCGGGAAGGTGCGCTTTGGCATCGCCGTATTCAACGTTCCCGTGCAGTTCAAACCAGTCGATTCCACTGACGACCTCCAAGTTGAACTCGGCAGGACGGCGGAACAGTTTGCCATCTGCGTCAATGTGCCAACCCGATTCAACCAGTTCGCGCACCGCGGCAGGTAACTTCGAGGTTCGCAATTCCCAGTCTTTGGGAGCCTGACGAGGCCAACTGGGCGTCCTAAAACCCAAACCTTGCAACTGCCGGACGGCCGCAGACTCCATCTCTTTCTGCCGGGGCAACCAACGGCGTTCGGCGGAGAGATAGAGGCCGCGGCGAGGATCGTCGGCATCCACATCAATGTCGCCGTATTCATACGAGAGTTCGGCTTCGAGGTTCGCCTGGTGACCCGATGACGGCGTCTTGACGTGAAGCCTTGGCCGAGGCTGCACAACTTCCTCGCGATAGTGCAGTTCCTCCGGCACATGGACCCGGTCGAAACCCGGCGCCTGAAGAAGAGCTGAGAGAAGCTCTTCACCGTCGGCTTCGGCAGCCTCCAGAGTGCCCTCCGATCGCAAGCTCTTTATCCAGTCCATTGGAGCATCATCGGCAAGAAGGGCGACACTTCGAGGGGTAAATATGAGCCCGTCCGCGATGAGCACCGGGTCCCGGAGTGGCATGCGCTCATCGGCACGCCGGAACGACCCGTCAGCCGTCCACGTTCCACCCGGCTCCCGCCTCATTTCCAGTTCGAATCGCCAGGGATCGCCATCGTCCCATGTGAGCGCAACAGAATCTTCATCCGGAGGATTGCGGCTGCAATAGCAACGGCCGGTGCGAACGGCCAGGGGAATGACCGTAGAGGCGATGGGGCCCCTAAGCACCATAGAGTTGGGTAGTTCGCCGTAGCCATACGATTGAGCGCCGGCGATCATAGACAGAAGCAAACGGTCGCCTGCTTCCGGCAGCTCAAAAATCCGCTCCTGTTTCCAGCGGAGGGGCACTGTACGGCTCCAGCCGCCGCCGACTTTTCGGTCGCGATAGGCTAACGCCACCACAATTCCTCCCGCATACATACTGCGAGTGGGGTCCACGTGGTAAACGATTTCACGTTTGGCGGGCCACGGCGAATGCGAGAACGATTGCGCTGTTCGCGGGGCCGCGAGGACAGATAGCCTCTTCTTCCATTTAGCAGGTTCCGGGGGCGCTGTAGTTTTGGGAAAAGACTGCGGAGGAAGCAGTTCGAAGACGTCCTCGTCATCGGACTCTGCTAGTTCCACTACTACTTTCTTGGCCGTGGCAAGAGCTGGAAGATGCCCTTTCGCCTCAGCCGCCAAGACTGTGGCCCACACGTGCTTACAGGGACCGTCCGAGCCGAAGTATGCGCAGTCGCAAGCCAGTACGAGAACCGGATCGAGCCATTGAACGGAGACCTCATAAGGCTCCGACCCTCTAACTTGTGCTCGTAAGCTGTCCGGAAGAGTTTCCTTGAGGTGAACACGCCCTTGTTGATAGTAACGGAGCCCGCGATGGCGCGTTGCGCTGGTGAATCCGGTTGCCAACCGGAGTGAAAGTTGCATGACGACTTTGTGCGGGGGGTGGCTTTCCAATATTTTAAGCTATGCCGCTTGGCAATGAAGCTCTAATGCCGGGCGAAGGCGATGGGGCGGACAACCTTCACCGCCTTGTTTTCGAATAGCTGTTGAATAACACTTTCGGTCACTGGCTCGTCAGTTTCCACAATGGAGATGGCAATTAGAGGCTGGCCTGGCTTTCTGGCGCTTGCGGTAGCCGGATCCTGGCGGCCGAGTGCAAAGTTGGCGATGTTGATGCCGTTACGGCCGATCACCGTGCCAAGGTACCCGATAACACCGGGAACGTCTTCGTTTTTCGAATACATCAGATTGCCATCGAGCGTAGCTTCGCACGAAATGCCTTCGGCTTGGATGAGGCGCGGTTTATCGAGCACGACAGCTCCTTCAACTGAAAATGAGCCGGCATCGGTTTCCATCTCGATGCGAATGGAGTCCATGTGGACGGGGCGCACTTCGCGCTGTTCGACGACGCTGAAGCCGCGCTGGGTCGCAATCTGCATGGAGTTGACTACATTAGCGCGATATTCGAGGGAACGGCTGAGAACACCTGCCAAACCGGCATTGCGGAGAATCTGCGTGTTTTCTGAAGCGAGATGTCCGCGATATACGAAGCGGACCGTGTGCGGATTGCCCGTGGCGATGTGGCTTAGGAAGAGACCAAGGCGTTCGGCTAGATCGACGTAAGGGCCAAGGGAACGGTACTGTTCGGCAGTGAGGGCGGGCATATTGACCGCGTTGATGGCGACACCTGTTTTTAGGTATTCGACGACCTGCTCAACGATGCGCACGCCAACAATCTCCTGCGCTTCCTCCGTTGATCCGGCGATGTGCGGAGTGGCGACGACGGAGTCGTGTTGGAAGAGCGGGTCTTCGCCAGGCGGCTCTTTCAGGAAGACATCCAGGGCGGCGCCGGCGACGATCCCAGAGGCGAGAGCCTCTTCGAGCGCCTGCTTATCGATCAATTCACCACGGGCACAATTGACGATACGCACGCCCCGCTTCATTGCGGCAAAGGCATCGGCATTCAACATGCGATCCGTTTCGGGCGTGAGAGCGACATGCAGGGTGATGTAGTCGCTCTCGCGGTAGAGGTCTGCGAGGCTAAGCATTTCGACGCCGAGATCACGAGCGCTCTGCACATTGACATATGGATCGTGCGCGACGACACGCATTTCGAACGATTTGGCGCGCTTCACCACTTCGCGGCCGATACTGCCGAAGCCAACTACGCCAAGTGTCTTACCGCGCAACTCATTACCCAGGAACTTTTTCTTCTCCCATTTTCCGGCTTTGGTCGAGGTATTCGCCTGGGGGATGGAGCGAGCCATCGAGAGCATGAGGGCGAGAGTGTGCTCAGCTACGGAGACCGCGTTGCCGCCCGGCGTGTTCATAACCAGGACGCCCGCTTCGGTGGCGGCGGGCAAATCGACGTTATCGGTGCCAACACCGGCGCGTCCGACGATCTTTAGCTTAGGCGCCCGGGAGAGAACGTCTTTGTTGACCTTGACGGCGCTGCGGACCAGGAGTGCATCGCTGTCGGCCAGATGCTGCTCATACGACTTTGGATCGGCGATGACAACATCCCAGCCCGGCTGGGCGCGCAATAGTTCCACGCCGGCCGGTGCCAACGGTTCAGCAACAAGGATTTTCATGATGGATCAGGTTTATTGCGCCGCCAGGGCTTCCTTCGGCAGAGCCGCTTCGGCATAAACATTTTGAACAGCTGCGACGCCCGTACCGAAAGTGACCGGGTAGCCGTTCGCGGCGAGGATCAATTCGAGCTCGGCGACGATAGCGAACAGGTCATGGAAATCGAAGTAGCCTAAGTGGGCTAAGCGGAAGATCTGGCCCTTCATGGAACCTTGGCCGTTGGTGATAATGGCGTTGAAGCGATTCCGGAATTCCTTAATGATGATGCCGGAATCCATGCCGGCGGGCGGCCGCACGGCGGTCACGGAGGACCCAGGCGCACTCGAGAAGAGGTGGAGGCCAAGAGCGGTCATGGCACTGCGGGTGGCGTGGGCCAGCATCTGAGCGTTCGCGACAAGTTTGTCCATGCCCAGGTCCTTGATATATTTGAGGGCCTCGCCCAACGCGAGGAGTAGCGAAGTGTTCGGCGTCCAGGCGGATTCCCCGTTGACGGCGTTCTTCTGTTCTTTTTTGAGATCGAAGTAGTACCGCGGAGCCTTCGCGGTTTCTGCATGCGCCCAAGCCTTGGGACTGACGGTGAGGAAGCCGAGCCCGGGAGGGATCATGAACGCCTTCTGAGAACCGCCGGCGACGACGTCTAAACCCCAGCCCTCGATATCGAGCGGCATGGTGCCGATTCCGGTGATGGCATCGACGACGAAAATAGCATCGGTCTTCTTGACCGCGAGGCCCATGGTCTTCACATCATGCTGAGCGCCGGTGGAAGTCTCTGAAGCCTGGACAAACACGCCGCGAATGTTGCAGTTTGCGGTGAGAGCGCGCTCAACCGTCTCGGGCTGAACGGCGTCGCCATAGGGAGCAGTCAGGACGGTGGCCTTCATACCCCAGGCTTTCATGATTTCGACCCAACGTTCGCCGAATTTGCCGGCAGAGCAGACGAGAACCTCGTCGCCGGGTGAGAAGAAGTTCTGGGTAGCGGCCTCGAGCGCTCCAGATCCGGAAGAGACCATGACCAACACATCGTTGGTTGTGCTTAACACCGTCTTCAGATCCGACAAAACTTGCTTGTAGAGTTTGCGGAAGTCTTCGGTCCGATGATGGATATCCGAACCCATCATCGCGTGCAGGGCAGCGGGTAGGAGCGGAGTGGGACCGGGCGTCAGAAGTCGTTGTTTCTTTATGTACATGGATGGAGGACCAACAGGAAAACTAGGGAACTTTTAGGATATCAAACGAGTGCCGGGCGCTCGCTCGCGCCGGAGCGGGTAGCATCAAGATCGGAGGACGGGAAACGATGTATATGGCCAGATTGCTCGGCGTAGTTGGGCTAGCCGCCGGGAGCGTGGCGTGGGCGCAGACACCCGTTTGGACCTATCATAACGACCTGGCGCGCACAGGCCTGAACCCGTACGAGACGGTATTGACGCCGGCCAATGTGCGGAGTTCCTTCAGCAAGAATTTCAGTGTGACGGTCGACGGCCAGGTCTATGCCCAGCCGCTGTACGTTCCCGATCTGCCGATTCCAGGCAAGGGCATACACAACGTGGTGTTTGTGGCGACCGAGCATGACTCGGTGTATGCCTTCGACGCGGATTCGAATGCGGGGGTGAATGCGGCGCCGCTGTGGCAGGTGAGCCTGCTTCTTCCGGGCGCGACGACAATCATGGCGGAGCTGACCGACTGCGGCCAAATCACACCGGAAATCGGCATCACAGCCACTCCGGTGATCGACCGCTCGGCGCGAACGATTTATGTTGTCGCGAGCGCAATGGAAGGCAACACGACAGTGCACAGGCTGCACGCGTTGAACCTGGAGACCGGTGCCGAGCTTCGTCCTTCAGTCGTGATTGCAGGGACCGCTGTAAATTCGGCGGGTCAATCGGTGAGCTTTGACAGCACGTTCCACAAGGCGAGGCCGGGACTGCTGCTGCTTGATGGCATTGTCTACACGTCGTGGGGCTCCCACTGCGATCGACCGCCGTACTACGGCTGGCTGATCGGCTACAACGGCAGCACGTTCGCCCAAACATTGGTGGTCAACCTGGCTCCCGACAAGGGAGGCGCGGCGTTGTG
Organism: Bryobacteraceae bacterium; assembly: GCA_036269625.1. Taxonomy (GTDB): domain Bacteria; phylum Acidobacteriota; class Terriglobia; order Bryobacterales; family Bryobacteraceae; genus Bog-105. Next base: position 62,146 of record DATBEF010000104.1, read on the forward strand.
GAATAGCGGCGCCGCGCCGGCTTCGGATGGCCGGCTCCTCTACTTTGAGACCGCAAACGGAGATTTCGACGCCGATGGCCCAGGCAATCTCGATTACAGCAACAGCTTCGTGAAGTACGATCCGGTTGCCCAGCAGGTCACCGGATACTACACGCCTCCGAACCAGGCGACATTGAGCGCCGGGGATTTGGACGTGGGGTCGGGCGGACTGCTGCTGCTGCCGGATTCGGCGGGGTCGGCTATCCATCCGCATTTGATGGTAGGCGCTAGTAAGAACGGGACGGTATATCTGGTTGACCGTGACGACCCGGGCGGCTATGACACCGGTGCGGCGCCCGTGCAGTCGAGCAATGCAATCGCGTCTTCGTTTGGAATGCCCGCATACTTCAACGGGGCGATTTACTTTGGAGGAAACGGGGATGCCTTGAAGCGTTTCTCTATGGGCGGCGGCGGGTACAGCCCGACTGCAACATCGGTCTCAACGGAAGTCTACGGGTTCCCGGGCGCGACCCCGAGTATCTCATCGAACGGGAATGCCGATGGGATTGTGTGGGCCATCGAAAACAAGAGCGGGCAGGCCATTCTGCACGCCTACGATGCGAATGATTTGAGCCAGGAGTTGTATAACAGCGGCGCCCTAGCGAGCGATGCGGCGGGCGGATACGTGAAGTTCACGGTCCCGACGATTGCCGATGGGAAAGTATTTGTGGGCGGCGCGGGCACGCTGAGTGTGTATACGCTAGCGGCGGCAGGGTGTGCGCAGGACGTGACGAACTCGGTCTCGGTAACGAGCAGGCGCGCATGGCCGGCGTCGAATTCGAATCTGACCATCCAGAATACGTCGGAAACGGACTTGGCTGGACCAATCAGCATCGCGGTAACGGGTTTGCCGGCTGGCTTCAGCTTAGCGCAGGCGGCCGGAACCGGAACGTGCCCGGGAATCGCTGGCGCACCTTATTTGAATCTGCCAGCGGGTTTAGCGGCAGGCCAGACGGCCACGATCAGTTTGGACTTATCGGGTCCGAGCCGGATGCCAGCTATCTTCGGCTACCGGGTGCTGGCGGGATCGGGCACCCGGTAGGAAATGTATCGACTTCACCTTGGCCATTTGCGTGGCGCGAACGGCGGAGGATCGCTGCCGCCATTGCCGGGCATTGACATGGAGAGGTGAGCGGTGACCGTTGCGATGGTATTAGACGGGCTGGTGGCGTTCCCATTCGTAGCGTTTTGCAGGTAGAACACCATTCCATCGGTTACCCATGCGCCGGTGGCCGCTGAACCGGTCGTGCCACCGCCCGCAAATAGCGGACCGCTGGGGCTGCCAAGATGAACCTCGACAGCAGTCGCGAACGGCGCATCCCAAGTAACCGTCGTAGCTCCCAACTGATTGGGCCCGACTGAAATGGGATTCGGAGTGGCTGTAAGCGTGCCGCCGGTGGCGAGTTGAGCGGTTACGACGCCGACGGTGTTGGAGGAACTCGCCGCGCCGCTTGAGACGTCCTGCAGATAGAACGTCATACCGTTGCTAACCCAATAACCCGTTGCCGCGGTGCCTGTCGGACCGTTCACGCGGGAAAATAGAGGGCCGGTGGCGCTGCCCAGGTGGATCTCGGTCGCAGTGGAGTTGGGTACCGTCCAGGTCAGCGTCGTTTCACCCAGAGTACTCCCCGGGGCGAGGATAATCGGATTCGGATTGGCGGCGAACTGAGACGGGTTGGTCTGGATATGGACGGTGGTGCTGGCCAACGTGTTGGACGGACTATTCGAGTTTCCATTGGTCGCGTCCTGAAGATAGAACGTCATCCCGTCCGTGACCCAGTTTGGGGTCGTGGACGCTCCTTGCGAGCCGCCGCCGGTAAACAACGTACCGCCGGGACTGCCAAGATGTACCTCGACCGCTGTGGAATTAGGAGCGTACCAGGACAAGGTTGTGGTCTGCGGGGACGTGTTGCCCGGCGCGACCAGGATTGGGTTCGGCGAAGCGGTTAGGGTGCCACCGATTGGCAAAACGTGCGCCGTAACGGTAGCGATAGTGGTCCCCTGAGTGGGGTCCTGCAAATAGAACTTCATGCCGTCGGTGACCCAGTTTCCCGTCGTGCCTGAGCCGGTCGCGCCACCGGTGCCGAACAAAGGTCCACTCGGGCTCCCTAAATGAATCTCGACGGAGGATTGCGACACGTTCCAAGTCAGAGTCGTAACACCTGTGGTGGCTCCGTTCCCGGCCAGGATGGGATTGGGGTTGGCGGTGAACTGGCCGCCCGCGAAACCAACCGGTAGGGTGACTACATTGCTGATGAATGCGTTCTGAGCAACATAAACCTGGGTTGTGGCGTTAGGCGTCAAATCGCCGGGCAGGATGACTTGCATGCCGTACATACCGATACCACCCGGAACAAGGCCTGCGCTGACGACCTGTCCCGTTTCAGCATTCACGGTGGCTGTAACAAAGTTGGTTGCGCTGTTCGGCTGGGGCCCGTTATAGGGGACGCCGGCAACGGCATAGTTTTCGGCAGTACTGGTAGCCGGATCGGTCACTTGACCCAAGCCCGTGCCGTACAAGGTGATCGTTTCGTTGGGCTGGGCGGGATCCGCGGCAGTGATTACTTGGCCATCGTTGTCTGTGCAACAGGTGGCGCTCTGGTAAGCCGTTACGGTGACGTCTGCGCTTGAACTAGCGCTTCCGGCGATGGTGATACCCGCGCCAACAGGCGCCGGTTGCCGCGCAGTCAGAACGACGCGCGTGAAGGCGCCGCCAACCGATGCGGTTACGTATGGATCGACCGCCTTGTTGATGACAGCAGCCAGATTTTGAGCAATGGTGGCGAGCGTATCGGCAGCTACCACCGTGTAGTTGTATGCGGTACCGGCCACAGTGATGGTGGCCACGTCGCCCGCATGTACCGAACCATCAATCGAGACCGTGGCCGACGGATTCGTCGATTGGTGCATGGCGTTGAACACCGGCCTGGGCTCCGGAACGTTGGGAGTCGCGAACAAACCGGGGTTGGCAAGGGTGAGGTAGACCGGCGAGGCTGTAGTCACGGTGACGCTGCCGTCGGTATGAACCGTCCGGACATACACGCTGCTGCTGTTCTTCTCCGTAAAGTTGAACGGTATCTGCGAGACCACTGTGGTGGGAGAAACCGAAAGGATGGGCGAGAGCAAGCCGTCGACGGAGACCTGGACTCCGCCCAAAGTGAACGGCAGGCCTTGACTGGATGACGGATTGGCGGTTTCCGTAAAGTCGGACAGATTGGGCACGCCCGTTGCAGCAGGATTGCTGATCTGAATCAAAGTTCCTGGGGCAACGGTCGCACTGGTTCCACCCGTCAGATAGCCGCCTGAAGCCGTAGCCGTGATGTTGGTGCTGTCCGAACTTGTGGCGGCGAGAGCAATCGTGTCAGCATCGAGGTTGGTTGCGCGGGAGTCGAGATAGACGGTATCGGCAACCGAACCGGCGAGCGCAATGACGTTCGGATCACCGGCGCCCGAGTTGGAGTTGTTGATCTGTTTGATGATGGCAGCAGTAATAGTGTCAAGCGTGTCGGTGCTTGTGAGGGTGTAGGTGTACGTGGCGGTCCCAATAGTGATCGAAACGGTGTCTTTGGCTACGATACTGCCCGGCAGTTGGAGCACCACGAACCCTTCCTGGCGAATGCTCAGGCTGGCCGCGTTAAGAGTCGCCTTTTCCTGCAGCGGGATATCGGCGGGAGTATAGACCAGCACGCGCTCATCCCAAGGGTCACTGACATACAGGTTCGTGCCATCCCAGGCAAGCGAGGATGGATTTGCGATGGTATCGACGCTCCCGGTGTTATCAATCACGGTACTGATGATGGAAATTGACGCACTTGTCACCACATCGACGAACATGTTGGGTTGGCCGAGAACTATATCGGCGGAGGCGCCATTGGTGGTGGGAATTTGATTGAAGATCAATACGCGGTCGTTCCCGCCGTCGGCTACGAATAGGCGTCCGGTATTGTCGGCCAGCGCAAAGCGAGGAAATTGAATCGTGGCGGCGCACTCGGAGGGATATTCCGCGGCGCCGGTGCTACTGGTCCCGGTCGAGGCGCACAATCCGGTGGTCGTGTTGTCGGGAACGGAAGTGGTCATGTCCGGCTGGCCGATCTCTACGTTCGCCGGCTGGTCATTTTGGGTCGGAATTTGGTTCCAGATCAGAATGCGATTGAACCCAAGGTCGGCAACGAATAGATGCGTTCCATCGGAGCTGACCCCAACGGGATTCAGCATTTCGGCCGCGTTTGTGGAGGGATAAAGATTCGCGGCCACAGGAGGCTGATAGACCGAAGTAAAGTTCTTCTGCCCAAGCACAATGTCCGCCGGTTGGTTGTTCGTCGTCGGGATCGAGTTCCAGATGAGGACGCGATAGTTTAGGGTATCGGCAACGAACAGTTTGCCGTTTTGGATCCAAACGCCTTGCGGACCGCGCAAAGTGGAGGCATTCACGGTGTTCGGAGTCTGGAAACTATTGAGATCCGGCTGGCCAAGCACCAGGTTCGCGGGCGCATTGATCGAGGTAGGAATGGAGTTCCAGATCATCACTCGATTGTTGTTGGTATCGGCAACGGCCAGAATGGTCCCGTCGGTGGCAACGGCGGTCGGCGTGTTCATGGCGCTGGCCGTACGGCCCGGAGTTGGAGGTGTGGCGCCGTAGTCGGGTTGACCTAGGACGTTGAAGGCCGGAAAGCCGCAGATGTTGCAATACGTATCGAACCCGCTAAATGTGGAGATGTCCCCTTTGGGCGCGGGTATCTGATTCGTGTTGAACATCATCACGCGCTGATTATTCGGCTGCGCCCCCAGCAAGTTGTCATCGGCGGCGAACAGCGTCCCGTTGGCATACGCGATGCCAGTCACTCCGCCGAGGATTTGAGCAGAGGCGCCCTGTGTGCCCAAGTCAAACGAATACTGCCCGATGACGGCGCGTGCCGCTTGACCGGTGATGAATTGGGGCTGGGTCTGGGACCAAGCCACAGATGTAGCCGCAAAAATTCCAATGAGAGATAGAAAACGGAAAGACTTCATTGATAGGAAGACCAAAAGCAAGCTCAGTATAACAAGGGGGGCAGACGCAGTGACTCCCGCCGGCGTTGCAGAAATCTAGTGTTTTGGGCGGTACGGATAGGACCAGGGGGAAGCCAGAAACTATCGCTTTTCGGCTACGAGAATCACCTGATAGGCGAGGAGGCCGGGCGCGAGAGTTGTGAGGGCTTTCAAGAGGATATTACCCGCGCGGAGCAGGCCGTGATCTGGCGGGAGCGCGATCAGGCGCTCTAAAGGAACAAGAGTGGAATGGCGCCCGATTACGTGCAGGCCTTCGCTTTCCAGTAAGTTACGGATACTTGATCGAGTGAAGAATCGAAGGTGCGACCAATCCATGATGCCGCGGTCACTGTACTGGAATCGGCCGAACAGGACCATGAGGCGGGTAGTGATATTGACCGCATTGGGTACGGAGACGATGAGTTTGCCTCGCTCGGCGAGCAGCGGCCGTAATTCGCGGAGAATGTTCTTCGGTTCCGGGAAGCGATCAATCTGGTCGAGGAGGAGGACGCGGTCGAAGCTGGCACGCTGTAAGGGCTGATGGCCGAGGATCTGCTGGTCCAGGGCGCCCTCGAGTATCACCTCGTAGCCTGCCCTTTCAGACGCCTGGGGTTGTGGGTCGAGGCCGATAACACGATTGCCGGCCAGCGCCAACTCGGCGCCGAATGAACCGTCACCACAGCCGGCTTCGAGCACACGTTGGTTCGTACCTACCAACCTTCGCGCATAGTAATGGCTGGAATAGCGGCTTTGCTTAACCTTGTAGGGAACGAAGTATTCTTCATATTCCGGGTAGGAGCGAACGGAGCGCTTAGTCGAGATATAACGGCTGACGGCCCGGAAGCAAGCGCGCGCATACTTCATCCCGTTGACGTAGCAGATTTCGTCGCCGTAGAAGGTCGGGATGGGCACTTCGGAAATGCGGAAGCCCTGATGATGGAGTTTGATGATGATTTCCGTATCGAAGTGGAAATCGTCGGTCATCTTATCGAAGCGGATTTGGGAAAGCGCGTGGAGATTGTAGGCCCGATAACCGCTGTGAAACTCTGTCAGGCCGAGGCCGAGCGCGCGATTCTCGAAGACGGTCAGAACGCGGTTGCCAAGATACTTATAAAACGGCATGCCGCCCTTGAGCGGACCGCCGTAGTCCTTCATCATGCGCGAGCCGAATACCGCATCGGCTTCGCCTCTCACCAGAGGCGCGTACATGTGGGAGAGCAATTCGGGGGCATACTGCCCGTCTCCATGCAGCAGAACGACGATGTCGAAGCCCTGTTCGATGAAGTAGCGGTACCCGGCCTTTTGGTTGCCGCCGTAACCGAGATTCCTGGGGTGCTTGAGGACCTTAAGCTTTGAAAGGTTGCGCAGGGCTTGAATACCGACGGCCAATTCAAACGTTGCATCCTGGCTGGCATCGTCGGCGACAACGACCTGCTCGACATTGCGCCACACGTGTGGAGTGATGCGGCGCAGAACTTTGTTCAAAGTTGTAACGGCGTTATAAGTGACTATGAAGATGCCAATTCGCTTGCCGCGGCAATCGGCGCGCTCGGCGGAATCCTCCAGGGCATTCTGCCGAAACTGCGGGAGCGGTTCAAAAGGAAGATCCGCCGCGTCTTGCCAATCGGGGGACCGTGCGGGTTGAGTTGCA
>DATBEF010000141.1:0-17261 GCA_036269625.1 Bryobacteraceae bacterium
AGCTTCTCGCGGTGCAGCGCCTCCACTTGGTAAGCCTGCAGTCGCACCGCCACATCGGCCAGCACCACCTTGCGCATCGACGGGCAGCACGCCAGCAATTTGTAGAAATCGTCTTCAGTGAATCGAATCAGCAGCGAATCCTGCGTAGCCGAGACGCGAAATGCAGAGCGGGTTTTGCCGGTCAGGAACGGTGCTTCGCCAAACGCCTCGCCCACTCGCGCCAAGCCAACTACGGTCCTCGACCCGTCTTGCTCCGGCCGCTCCGCGCTCATCTCGCCATCGAGCACAACCCAATAAAAGCTCCATGGCTCTTCCGGTTCTAGCAGTATGGTGCCCGCCCGCACAGTAACCCGTTCCACGCTGCTCACGCCGGCCAACGCTTCGGTTAGCTTAGCCGCGCTGGTCTCGGCAAAGGGACGGGTTCGGCGAAGAGCTTCGACGATCTCTCCAAATGGCACTAATTCAATTTCCGGTGATTGCCCGCCGTCGCTCATCCCTGCTTGCGTAACCTCCGCCTATAACATTTTCACCATCACGCTAAATTTTCACCATCACCCGAATGAGGGGTATCCCTCCCTCACAACAAGCGTCGCTAAAACCCGGCCAGATACTGATGCACAAACTGCACAGCGATCGACCCCTCGCCAACCGCCGATGCCACACGCTTCACCGAGCCGTGCCTCACATCCCCAGCCACAAATACTCCCGGCACGCTCGACTCAAGCAGAAACGGCTCGCGCTTTTCACGCCAGCCTTCCGGCCCCTTGCCGTCAAGCCGCAAATCCGGACCCGCCAGAAGAAACCCCTTATCGTCCCGCAAGACTGAAGCCGGCAGCCATTCCGTCCCCGGCGCCGCCCCAATAAACACGAACAGCGACGATGCCGGAACCTGAAACTCGCCTTGCGGCCCTTTCAGTTTCAGCGCCTCCAACCGTACCTCGCCCAGAGCCTCGAGCACCTGCGTACTCGGCTCCAACTCAATATTGGATGTTTGCTCGATCTCATCGATTAAGTATTTCGACATTGTGGCGGAAAGTCCCGCTCCCCGCACCAGCATGGTCACCTTCCGAGCAAACTTGGCAAAATGCAGCGCAGCCTGGCCGGCGGAGTTGGCGCCACCCACAACGAACACCTCCTCGCCCTTGCAGGCCACTGCTTCCACCAGGGCGGCACCATAATAGATGCCCCTCCCCGTAAGCCTGTCTGCCCCCGGAATTTGCAGCTTTCTGTATTGAACCCCTGGGGCCAGCAGCACCACATGCGCTGAAACCTCCCGCCCATCAGCCAGTTGCACAAACCGGTACTGTCCATCGATGCGTAGTCCAATCGCCCGCTGTGTCACAAACTCGGCGCCAAACCGCGTTGCTTGTGTGTGCGCCCGCCGTCCCAGGTCCGCTCCGGTAACGCCTGATGGAAAGCCGAGGTAATTCTCGATTCTTGACGAGGAGCCGGCCTGTCCTCCGGGCGCCTCTGGTTCAATTACCAGGGTATGCAAGCCCTCGCTGGCGCCATAAACAGCAGCAGCCAGTCCCGCCGGGCCGGCGCCCACCACCACCATGTCGTAGAACTCCTGGGTCGCCTGCACCCGCAGGCCCACCCGCGCCGCTAATATTTCGGACTCCGGGTCCACCAGCGCGCTACCGTCTGAAAACAGCACCACCGGCAACTTGTCCGGATCCAACCCCGCTTCTTTCAGCAGTTTCAGAGCCTCCTCATTGCTCGCAACGTCAAGCCAGCGATAAGGAACGTGGTTTTGCGAAAGAAAATTCCGCACGTTATGGTCCCTGAGCGACCAGCGATGCCCAATCACGCGCAAGCCTTCAAACGGAGGCTGGTAACCCGCTTGCCAGTCCTCAAGCAAGTCCGCAAGTACCGGATAGAGTTTCTCCTCCGGGGGATCCCAGGGCTTGGTCAGGTAATAATGAATGCGAGCCGTATTGATCGCCCGGATGGCCACTTCAGTATCTGCATAGGCCGTCAGCAGCACCCGCCGCGACTCAGGATAGACCTCCTGCGCCCGCTCGAGAAACTCAACACCGGTCATTCCCGGCATACGCTGATCGCTCATCAGCAGCGCCACCGGTTCCTGGCGCGTCTTTAACTGGGTCAGGGTATCAAGCCCTGCCTGTCCGCTGGCTGCGCGCATTACCCGGTACGTAGCGCCATACTGGCGGCGCAGATCCTGTACCACAGCCTCGAGAACACTTACATCATCATCCACAGCCAAAAGGATCGGCCTTGCCATATAACCTCAACACCCTCAGTCTAGAGCCTTAATTTCCACATGCGGTACGCAGCTTGTCCGCACTTGCTGTCTCAAAACAACGCTGTATCGCCCTGATTTCTCCAGACTTTCGCCCACAAAAGTGGTAGAAGCCCGGCTTCCCGGTAAATCGTTCTTGACATTACCATTCGCACACGATCAGATTACTTTAGGAACCCTAAGGATTACTTACTGCACAGAAACGGGCACTTGCAGAACTTTGCCTTTTTGCCGATTTGGGCCACTAAGGAAGAAGGTTTGCCTGACACGAGGGTTGTATTCGCTTTTGCCAACGAAAAGGTTAAGCTCGTGTTCCATAGCTTCATAAGGGTTCCGAATAGACGAGGCGCACTATATGAATAAGCTTATCTTGGCCGATTCGCAAGCGATCTTCCGTGCGGGAACAGCCAAGGTCCTTGCCATGGACGAAGGCCTTCGCATCATTGCCCAGTGTCCCGATCTTGATCGCATGTACCATGCCATCACAACCTTCCCGGGTTCAATCGTTTTGTTTGCCGCTTCCCTCCGTCCCGACCTCACCCGCCTGCGCATGCTGCTGGACACAATGGGAAGCCGCGGTATCGCCATTGCGGAAAATAGCGACGTGGCCAGCGCCTACCTTCAGCAGGGATTTCGTGGCGTGGTCTTTCGGAATGTCACAGGAAACTCGTTGGTCGAATGTGTCCATCGGGTCGCTTCAGGCGATACCTGGCTGCCTCCGCAGCTCATGATGCCCGACTCGCCTGAAGAAGACATGGTCGGCACCCGCGTTCGAGACCGCCTCACTCCAAAGGAAATGCGCATCGTGGCACTCATCGCCCAGGGATGCAAGAACCGCGAAATCGCCCTGCGCCTTAAAACCACCGAGCAGGTCATCAAAAACTACCTGCGCTCCATCTACGACAAGACAGGCGTCAGCGATCGTCTGGAACTGGCCTTGTTCACCATCCACCACCGCGTCCTGGCCCAGGCCGCAGCCGAAGTCGGCAGCAAAATCGACGCTGAGGAACAAGCCGCCCCTCCCGCCGTCGCCTGAACCCAAACCTGGCGTTGAGCCCGGGTGCCCCAGGTCTCGTCCGCCGCGGCGGAAGACCTGGGAGACATCAAATTCCCGTCAGCCGAAAAGCTTTTCCCCCACACTCTTAGCCTGCGTAAACAGATACAAGTAGTCCGGCCCACCCGCCTTCGAGTCAGTCCCGCTCATATTGAACCCGCCAAACGGATGCGCTCCAACCATCGCCCCCGTGCACTTCCGATTGAAATACAGGTTCCCCACATGAAATTCGCGCCGCGCCCGGTCCAGGTTCTCCCGGTTCGTCGAATAGATCGCCCCGGTCAGCCCGTACTCGGTGTTATTCGCCACCTTCAGCCCTTCGTCGAAGCTCTGCACTTTGATAAGCGCCAGCACCGGGCCGAAGATCTCTTCCTGCGACAGCACCGCATCCGGAGCCACATCGGCAAACACCGTCGGCTCCATAAAATACCCGCCTTCCGCCGTCTCCGGCGCGTGTCCGCCCGCAATCAGCCGCCCTTCCTTCTTGCCCGTCTCCACATATCCCAGCATCGATGCCAGCGCGCCCTTGTTCACCACCGGCCCCATGTTATGGTTGGTCGCCGGATCGCCCACCGTCAGTTTCGCCACTCGCTCACGCAGCTGCTCAACAAACACGTCATAGACCGGAGCCTCAATAATCGCCCGCGAACATGCCGAGCACTTCTGTCCGCTGAAACCGAACGCCGAAGCCGCAACACCCTCAACCGCGGCGTCCACGTCCGCATCCGCGCATACCAGGATCGAATCCTTCCCACCCATCTCCAGAATCGTCCGCTTGATCCAAATCTGCCCGGGCCTCGACTTTGCCGCCCGCTCGTGAATCTCCAGCCCCACTGCCTTCGAACCGGTGAAAGCGATGAACCGCGTCTTCGGATCCTCCACGACAGCATTGCCGAACTCCACACCCGAGCCAGGGCAGAAATTCACCACGCCGTCCGGCATCCCTGCCTCTTCCAACACCTCCACAAACTTCGCCGCGATGGTAGGCGCATCGCTCGAGGGCTTCAAAATCACCGTGTTCCCGGTTACGATTGAAGCCGCCGTCATTCCCGCCATAATTGCAAACGGAAAGTTCCATGGCGAAATTACCGCGCCCACGCCCAGCGGAATATAAATCAGCTCATTGCGTTCGCCGGGATATTGGATCGGCGTTGTCGCCGCGGCCAGCCTGAGCGCTTCGCGCGCATAAAATTCGAGAAAATCAATCGTCTCGCCCACATCTGCATCGGCCTCGGCCCAGTTCTTGCCTACTTCGTAGGTCAACCACGCCATGAACTCGAACTTGCGCTGCCGGATAATATCCGCCGCGTTCAGCAACAGCGAAACACGTTCTGCTACCGGCACCCTGCTCCACGACTCGAATGCATGGAGCGCCATGCTCATGGCTCTTGCTGCGTGGCTTCCCACGGCCTTCTGGTGCTTGCCAACCACCTGGCCCGGCCGTGCTGGATTGATTGAGTAAATCTTTTCTTCAGTCTTGAGCCTTTGCCCACCTACGATCAGTGGATATTCGCGCCCTAAATGCGAAGCAACCTTCATCAGTGCGCTTTCCATCGCGCGCTTGTTCTCGGCCAATTTGAAATCGACAAAGGGCTCGTTCGCAAACTCGCCCTTCGGTGAGCGCGGCTGAATTGCCGCAGATACAGATGTAATAGCCATAATCTCTCCAGTCTAGCTCCGTTCGCGGGCCGTCGCTCCCACGATCCTGGGTCCCCAAAGCCCGCCTTGAGCGGAGTCGAAGGGTTCTCGATTTTGAGACCGGGGAAAATCGCATCACTATGCGGTCACGGTGCTAGTTCGCTACGCAAGCCTTGCCTTCACACAACGCTCCTGTAAGCCCCTTCCCCTCAGTAATAGAGTAGATGCGATCCACTGCGGGAAGCTTCACGGTTTCCTTCGCTCCGGATGGCCAGTGAATCTCGAGAGAGCCTGCATCCATGGCATCGCCAAGGCCGAAGTGAGCGCGAAAATCGTTCGAAGAAAGATAACTTCCGCCGCTGAGCACGTCTTCGCGTTGCCGCATTCCAGCGGCGGTCAGATAAAGTGTCGCTCCCACAGCATCGCGAGGACTTTTCGGGCCACCAATCAGCTTCACCTCAACCCAATGATGCTTGTCGGCGTTCACGTTGCGAAGCAATATCGGAACCCCATCCATGTCGTTGATGACCACGTCGATCTTGCCGTCGTTGAAGATGTCTCCAAAAGCCGCGCCGCGCCCGACAGTCACAATCGCTAATCCGGTTCCCTCCACTGCGGGAACCAGCTCGAATTTGCCATTCTTCAAATTGTGATAAAGCAACGGACGCTGCGCATAGCTCTGCCCCCACTCCGGATGCTGGTCCACTTGCGGGTAAACGTGGCCATTCACGATCAGCAGATCCTTCCATCCGTCGTTGTCGTAATCGAGAAAGCCGTCGGCGAAGCTGACAAACGGAATCGATGACCTGGCGATTCCCGACTGGTAACTCGAATCGGTAAATGCCCCGGTGCCGTCGTTCTGAAAAAGTACGTTGTAATCGTCGGCAAACACTGTGCTCACTACGGAAAGGTGTCCGTTGTTATCGTAGTCTCCAGCCGCGAGGCCCATGTTGGCGACCTCCCGGCCGTCCTCGTTCAGCGCGAAGCCGCTCATGTAGCTGTCGTCTTCGAATGTCCCATCGCCCTTGTTCATGTACAGATAATTCGGCGTGGAATCATTTGCCACCAGCAAGTCCGGCTTGCCGTCGTTATTCACGTCCACAAAAAGAGTGCCAAGCCCGTAGTACCCGTTGGGATCATCCACACCCAGCTTCTTGCTTACATCGGTAAAAGTCCCATCCCCGTTGTTATGGAATAGATGGTCGTGTTCGCCTTTCAAACCACGCGGGCCGCACATCACCTCGACTCCACGAAACTGGCAGAACCCGTAACCCATGGCCTTCGAGCCGGAGTACGGAGGATCAGAGAGATCGATATTCGCATAACCGTCCACAAAAAGATCCAGCCGCCCATCCCCGTCGTAGTCGCCAAATGTGGCGCCCGTGGACCACGTACCTATGGTCAAGCCGGCCTTTTCTGCAACATCAGTAAATGTTCCATCGTGATTGTTGCGGTACATACGATTCTTGCCGAAATTGGTTACGTAAATATCTGGCCATCCATCGTTGTCGTAATCACCGATCGCGCAGCCGTACCCCCATCGATCGTTTGCGACTCCGGCTTTTTCCGTCACCTCTGTGAACGTGCCGTCACGATTGTTATGAAATAGCGCCGCGTGGGGTGAAATGGCCTTGCCTGCAAGCGCATCGTACGTCGAACCGTTCACAAGATAAATATCCAGCCAGCCGTCATTGTCGTAGTCCAAGAGGCATACACCTGGCCCCTTCGCCTCGACGATCAGGCGCTTTTCCGGCGTGCCCGCTTTGTGATGCCAGCCCGCCAATCCCGCCGCCGCCGTCACATCCTGAAAGATGATCGGGCCGCTCTTCACAAATCCTCCCGCAGTGATCGGCCGATGCTGATTGTCGAATTGGGCCTCATGGGGTCCCGCGTTCGCCATCCCGCCACTACGCGGCGATTGCGCCCCTCCTTGCGCTGGCCCACCCGCGGGGGTTGGATTGCCCGGCGCCGGTGGCTGCTGTGCATTCAACCCGTGCACTCCCGCCAGTAAAACAATCATGAAGAGAAGTAAAAAAGCAGATCCTCTCGGATGGCGGCCACCGAAATGACGGCCCAGAATCAAATTGGATCTCAAGTATGCTTCTCCCCTCACATTTGTCATGCTGCAGAAATCCCACAATGCCTTCCACTCTCGTTCGATTTGCTCATGCAAACGAAATGTGGACTGCAAAATCAGGCATGGATGCGCTCCTGATGATTTTACGGCAAGAAGGCGGAAAGCAAGCTGGAGCTTCCATCCTCGCCAAGACGCTAAGTTGCAGCGGCCCGGATCACTGCGGTCGCGTCTCTCCGGAAGGCAGAAAGGCGATTCCAGCAACCGCTTTTCCCGATGCAAGCGATTCTCTCAACTGTTGCGGATTTGTACCACCGCGTGCCGCCGCTTGTTCCAGCAGGCGCAGCGCCGTCGCTGGTGAAGCTCCCGCCGGAAGTCGAAAGATCCATGGAATATTCGTCGACGTGAGCGATTTGTCGTTGCTCAGAGCCACAACCGGAACAAAGCACTTCAACGCCATCTGTTCCGACAGGTGGCTCGAATCACGATCGAGCGCCACAATCGCCATTGCATGCTCGTCCATCAGCGCGTGAATCAACTGCGTTGCGGCTGCTCCCCAATTCTGTCCGCTTTCCACCGGCAACACCATCCACTGCCGTCCGTTCCCGTCCGCCTCGCGCAGCGCCGCGAGAATCTCTGGAGATGCCGCAACCTCCTTCGCATTTGGTCCAAAAAGAACGACACGCACCGGTCCCGCCGGCAAATCGGCAGATCGCGGTCCCAGGTAATTCACCCCATCCTCGCCCACCCGTGCGTAGGGTGCAGGCGCTGTGCTTGTCGGCACTTCCACCTCAGCAGAGTGCAGCGCCACAGGTTGCTTGTCCATCGTCGCAATGCGATATGAAATCGCGCCGTCATGCACCGTGCCCAAATACATTGGTGCCCCATTTTTCTGGTTGGGATCGAAAATCATGTGACCGGTGACTCCGTCGTACTGCTCGATATCGGCAAGCGCATCATGAATGCGCGCACGATTCAAGCCAGCCTTGCAAATGGAATCGAGCAACGCATTCATCGCGTCATACGCCAGCGCGGCGAACTGCTCAGGTTGCTCATTGAAGCGGCTCTCAAACCGATGCTTGAAGCCGAGCCAGGGCGCATCGTTGCGCGAGGGATCGTATGGGAAAACCGCCTCAAACCCTTCCGCAGCGGATCCGGCTTCACCGAGCAACTCCGGCCCCAGCGTGCGATACGAGCCAAAGACGCGTTGCTTCATCCCCATCGCACGCATCTGCTTCAAAATCCGCGCCGCCGGAATCTCATCGGTCCATAAAACGATGGCGTCGGCACGCGAATCCTGGATCACCTGCAGTTGCCGTGAAAAATCCATGTCACCAGGCAAAAACTTCTGCTCAATCACCACCGGGTGTCCCAGCCGCCGCGATGCATCACGAAACTTCGCCACGCCGAATCGCCCATAACGGTTATTGACGCGCAGAATCCCAACTCGCTTCAGCCCAAGCTCCGTAAAGATCCGCCGCGCCAGCGTGTAACTCTGCACGCGGTCGTCCTGCAGGTCGGTGAAGTACCAGGGAACGTAGGTTTCGGGAATCGTCGGATCAGTCGACGCCGAATTGACGACAGAAATTTCCGCCTTGAGCGCAACACGCAAAACAATGTGTGTCGACTCTGAACTTATTGAGCCAAAGATCGCCCAGTCCTCGTCGTCATAGATCATTTTCACGGCTTCGTCTGAAGCCGATCCCCAAATGGTTGGATCTGTCGGCCGATCGTCGCCATAAACCGCATTCGCCTGCCAGTTGTCGTAATCATTGTGAAGCATCAGGCGAAACGGCTTGCCACCATAACCACCGCGGGCATTGGCCTCGTCTACCGCCAACTGCGCTCCGTGCAACATGCGCAATCCAAACTGCTGATCCGGGTTGTGTTCAACGGGACCGAAAAAGCCGATACGCACTTCAGTCAGGTTCTTCGGTTCCGGAAGATCGCGGCCTGCGCCCGAATAGATGTTGGGATGCGTGTAATTGAGATCGTACGGCGATGCAAACTTTGCATAAGGACTCACATCCCGTGGTTCCCCTGCATACGGCACAACTTCGCGATCGCGCGGCGGCCCTGGCGGATGCGCCCCACACTCGCAGACGTGCCCGCTGCCATTCGAGTTCGCATTCCGGCTTGCGCTCGAGTTCTGGCCTGGAGCAGGCGTCGCACTGCCCGCAACCCACAAGCAGACCGCGGCCAGCAACCATGCATTACGCATCACCGCTACTCCTCGCTGCCGGGAGCCTTGTCCGTGCGGAACATGGCAATAGCCTCAATCTCGATCAATAATTCCGGTCGGCAAAGAATGGCCTGAATACCGGTGGACGCGGGCAGCGGATCAAGCCCCTGCTCTCTGAAGAAATCCGTCCGCTCTTCGTTAAATGCCTCATAGTCGCGCTCGATATCGCGCAGGTAGCAGGTTGTGCGCACGATGTCATGCCACGTGCATCCTTCACTGGTCAGCAACCCCGTGATGTTGGCGAGCGTGCGCTGCATCTGTGCACGGAAATCGCCGATATGCACGCTCGTGCCGCTCTCATCGATCGACGCCGTCCCCGAGATGAGCAAAATCACCAGCCCGTTCAAATCGATTCTCATGCCACGCGAAAACGAGCTTGGCTTGGCATAAGCAAACGCTTCGTTGAGCACGTTGTGATTGGTGACAGCACGTTTTTTTACCGGTGCTTTCGCAATCGTCTCCAGTATCTCCGCAAATGCACTCATGGGTTTTTCTCCTTGCTTTCGGTTGAATTGTTTTGTTGTTGAAGTATCCCGTGGCTCAGCCCCTTTGCTGTTGCCACCCAAATGTCACTGCCTTGAAAGTCGATCCCCAGAACGTAGTTATGCGCCGGAGCCGTCGCGACAGGAACCTGCGTTACGTGTCCCTGCGCATCGCGCACCGTCATCTCCGGTTTGCCATCGGCAAGCGACGGCCGATAGACCGCCCAGTTCGTGCCGTCGTAGTACGCCAGTCCTTTATCGGTGCAGAACCACGCGCGATTGGCATCCACGCCCTTCACAAAGTTGGTAAAGTTCGATGGCAGCCCGCTGTCCTTGGTCAGAAAGTTGTGCCAATAGCGGCCGTCGTAGCGGCTGTCACCGAAGTAAGTCGACGCCCATACGATGTTGTCCACGTAGCTCACCGACGAAACAATCTCGTGGATCAGCCCCTGGTCCTTGAAGAGAACCAGTTCAGTCTCGCCGTCCGGATCCTCGTACTTGTCCCAGCGCCCAGTTGATTGGTCGAGTTCCAGCAACCCGCTGCCCCACACCGCGAAATAAACTTTGTCCGCAGCCGCGGAAACTCCGTAAACCCAAATTTCGATCATGGGCGTATTGCGCTCGTTATAAAGCGACCATTCACCGGTACGCATGTTCAAGCGGCAGGCGCCTGCAGCCGTAGCCACCCACACGTTCTCGCCCTCGACAGAGACGCCATAGACGACGTCGTTGCTCAGCCCCGAGTTCAACTGCGTATAGCTTTCAATGCGTCCAGCGGAGACCCGGCTCAATCCACCCATGGTTCCGGCCCACACGTCGCCGGTGCGCTTGTCCAGTGCCAGCGAAAGAACGGCTCGATGTGCCAGTCCATCTTTGGTCGAATAGGTTTTCCATGAGTGATTCTCGTAGACGGCAAGGCCATTCTCAGTGCCCGCCCACACGCGCTCTCCATCTACCAGCACCGCATAGACGTGATTGTCCGGCAGACCGTTGTCTGTGGTGAAGTTTTCAAACCGAAAGCGCGGCATGTGCGGCGCAAGAGGAGCGACCTGCTGACGATGAGGCCTTAACGAAGCAGTCGTAAGGGGGGTCGCGCCTGATTTCTGCGCGGCCAACGCAATCGGACCTGCAAGCGACCAGCCGCCCGCAACAACCAGCAGCCATATCGCCCACACCGTCTTGCCCACGTTTTTCTTCATCGCGTCCTCAAGTATTCGATCAAGTCATTCAGTTCGTCTTTGGTAAGGTCGTTGGTACGGCCGTGTTTGTCCTGTGGGTTGTAGACGGTCCATATCTCCTCGAGCGTGCGTGCCGAGCCGTCGTGCAGATAAGGTGCGGTAAGCGCGATGTTGGTCAATTGAGGCGTGTCGAGAAGGCCCCCATTGTCGGTCGGCTTCTTTGTGCCTACATCGAATGACTTCTGGCTCGTTCCTTTAGGTCCGCTATGGCAAAAGGAGCATCGATTATTCTCGGCGATCGGCTTGCCGAACCTGTCGACAGCGCGCTCAAACAATTCCTTGCCGCGTTCCTGCTTCGGCGTAAGTTCATAGCCCGGCAAACGCCAGCGGTTGGGCCGCGGCGGCAAACTGCGAATGTAAAGTGCCAGGTCTGCAAGAGTCAGGTCGCCATACTGCTCCGAGCGCCAGAAGTACATTTCCGTGCGCGGTCCGCACTCCGTGGGAATGTCTGGATTACCCCCATTCCATTTGTAGGGCTCCGTTCCTTTGATGTCCTCGATCAACCGGTTGTCCACAATGTCGCGGCCAAATCCATCCGGCTCAAGATCCCATTCCAGCCCGTCGAACGTGGAATCGATGTGGCAGCTGGAGCAGCTGATCTGCCCCTGGAACGAGTAGCGCGCCGTGTAAAACGTCTGCTCTCCGCGCCGCAACGCACTCACTACCTTGGGCCCATCCAACGCCACAGTCGATGCCACTCGGTTGGTTCGCGGATCGATAACGCTGATGGTGTCGTCAAGGCGATTGGCAACGAACAATCTGCGGCCGTCTCGACTGAATGCGAGCCCGCGCGGATTGATTCCCACTGGGATGCGCGCCAAAATATAATTCGCGCCTGCGGATAGATCATGTGCGAATGATCCCGAAGAAGGAAGCGGCCGGAAATGGACAAAGCGCAATAACCGCGCCAGATCGATCGCAATAACACATTCCGATCCGCCGACCGTAACGTAGAGCCGCGACTTGTCCGGCGAAATCGCCACGCCGAAGGGCTGTGAGGCATATCGTTCAAGTTCGTCCAGCGGAACCTCCACTGGCTTGCCCACATCGGCCCCGAACAGTGTGAGCGTATATGCAAATGCCCCGCCGTGCTCAAGGTGCGCGAGTGGCACTAGATTTTTGGGGTGGTACTCCGCCACAGCGCCCAGCCGCCCATCGCCCGAAATCGCGAGGCGGAAAACGCCGGCGATGGCAGGCAGCGGAATGCGTTCGATGACCACCGCGCGCCCTGTATCAATCACCGTAATCTCCGACTCAGGCGCTGTGCGATGCGGTGTCGAGTTCGGATACACATGCGTAACATAGATACGACTGCCATCGGGCGAGAGTGTGAGATAGCTGGCACCTCGCCCAGCCAGCAACCGCTTTTTTTCGGCGCCAGTGTGGGAGTCGAGAACAGCCACGTCATTCGAAATCCGGTTCGCAACAAAGAGCTGATTGCCCGCGCGATCTTCAACCACCCCCGACGGCTCCATGCCGACGGTCCACGTTGCAATCACCGCAAGCTTGTGCGCATCGATAACCGAAAGCGTGTCGTCCCAGGAGTTCGTCACAAAAAGCCGATCCCCCTTGGCCGAGAGCGCCATGCCGCGCGGTGTGCGCCCCACAGGTATTGCCTTGATCGGCGCATAGCTGACTGCATCGAGGACGCGTACTTCTTGAGTCTGCTGGCAGAGCACAAACAGCCGCGCACCGTCCGGCGAAACCAGTATTTCCAGTGGCGACGCATACACCAGCGGTAGTGGCGAGCCGGCGCGCTCGTCGGCCTTGACCTTAAGGTTCAGCGTTGGCCACAACGCGATGGCCAGCAGAAGCACGACCATGATCGGGCCACCCATTCGGCGCAGGCTTGCGTCACGCAGCTGTTTCGCGTGCCTGATCACTTAGGCTCCTCGATCGTGAGAACGCGATCAGCGGCGAGCTTCTCAATCGTCTGTTCGCGTCCGCTGGGCCAATGAACAATCACCTTGTCGACGGTAGTCATCGCGCCCAACCCAAAGTGCAGCCGTCCGTCGTCCTGTGAAAGATAACCCGAGCTGGCCACGCGTTCTGCTGTTTGCCGTTTGGCTCCAGCGACAACCTCAACACGCGCGCCGATCCCGTCGCGATTGCTTTTTGCACCCACCAGCTTGATCGCAATCCAGTGACCTGCATCGCTGGATACATTGTGCAGAAGCGTTCCTTGCGCGCCAAGATTCACGACGAATGCGTCGACCTTGCCGTCATTGTCATAATCGGCAAAGCAGGCGCCGCGGGCTACTGTACGATTGCTCAACACTTGACCGGCCTGGCGCGAAACGTCTTCAAACCGTCCATTTCCAAGTCCGCGAAACAGCGTATGCTCCTGCGGAATCAGGTGAATCAATCCGCCATGAAAAATCAGAATGTCCAATTGCCCGTCGTTGTCGAAATCGTAGATCCCCGTTCCCCAACTCACGTACTGCGCGTTCGCCTGCGAGATGCCGTTGGACGCGCCCATATCCTCAAATGTCTGCGTCCCTGTGTTTCGTAAAAAGCGGTTGTAGCGTCCGTCCGTAACCCACAAATCAAGCAACCCGCGCCCTTCAAAATCAGTAAACACAGGCCCCATCGATGAAGTAGCCTCACCGTTCTGGCCAAACGCTGTTCCGGTGTCGTTGGCGATTTCCTCAAAGGTCCCGTCGTGCTTGTTGTGAAAAAGGAAATTCTCCGTACGGTCGTTGGCAACGTAAATATCGTCCCACCCATCGTTATCAAAGTCAGCGGCGGTCACTCCCATGGTGCGGCCAACATACGCGCCGATGCCCGACTTGTCCGTCACATCCGTAAATGTTCCGTCGCAGTTATTGTGAAACAGCATGTTGGTTTCGCCGGCGTAGTCGAGCGGCCCCGGATAGTTGTCCGCGGCATAAAATGCGTGATACCCAGGATCGAACTTGACGTAGCGGCCCACGAACAAATCGAGGCAGCCATCCTTGTCGTAATCGAGCCACGTTGAACTGATCGCCCAGCCGCTGACCTTGATTCCGACTTTCGCTGTCACGTCGCTAAAGTGGCCCGTGCCGTCGTTGTGATACAGAACGACCTTGCCATAGCCAGTCACCAGCAGATCGACAAAGCCGTCGTGGTCATAATCGCCCGCTGTCACCGCGATCGAATACATATCCGGATTAAGCCCAGCCTGCTCGGTAACGTCGGTAAAATGCCCGTTGCCATCGTTGCGATAGAGATGGTTGTGGGGCAGCGGATTCGGTTTCTCCTTCATCGGAAACGGGTGCATCGAATCGTCGAGGGGGCGGCCGCTGACCACGTAAAGAGAAGGCAAGCCCGAATTGTTGTAGTCGAACCACACGCAGCCTCCGCCAGTTCCTTCAAGCAGGGAGCCCAATTGCCGCGAACCAAAACTGTGCGTAAAGTGAATTCCCGCTTTGTCAGAGGCATCTTCAAAACGTATGACGGACTGGCGCGGCACCTGCGCTGCAGCAGTCTGCGCCTGCGCGACACAAGCAGATCGCAGCAATGAAAGCGCGCCGAAAATCAACAAAAGAACAGTCTTCATTTCACTTGCCTCCCGGCGTCCCGGTCTGCGCTTGTGCAAGAACCTTCGCGCCGGTCAGATCTACAGGTATGGTTGTCCGCAACAGCACGGCCGGTACCTGGTTTTCCGATCCGCGCTCTGGTCCCGTGTGGCAGCCGGTACAGATGCGCTGCTCGCCACCGCGAATCCAGAACCATCCGCGCTCCTGTCGCAGTACCGCTCCTTTTGCATCGAGCAATGCAAAGCGAATCGGCTTGTCTCCCGGAGTCTGTACAAAGAACGAACCGTCAGCCTCCACCGGCGCGGTGCCGTTCGCAACCGCGCGGCCTTGCGAATCCAGCGTCTCCAGTCGGACCGATACGGGCGCCGTCTGCAAATCGCCCTCCCGCGACAAACTCGAATCGAGAGCCAACAGATTTGCGTAATTCCACGGATGAAGCGCGGTGGGATGATGGTGCGGTCGGGTGCGCGGTGCAACCAGCACAGGCTCCACAAGGTCCTCGCCGCTCAAGGCAAGCAAAGTTTGCATGGGGGCCACACTCGACCCTACTGCACCGCGCCGCAACAACTTGAGCGCATAATGCGGATCGGTCGCCGACCGTACGCTTACCAGCCAATAACCTGGGGCCGTCTCTGCAATTGCGCCTGCATAATCGCCGCGTGGCACAGCCACCGCCATCTCATGCGCCATCGGCGAAGTAAAACGCGCAAGCGAAGCTCCGTGTGTGAAGACCACATCGCCTGAGGCTAATTGCCTGCCGCCCCACCGCGCATGCCCATGATCGCAGCGGTACGACTCAACCCCCGAGCCATCCGAATAAACCAGGTACAGTTCCGGTGTCGATCCGGAACCAAGAGGAAAGTCGGCTTCAAACAAAATGCGTCCGTCCGCCAACACATCCGCGGGAATCGCACTCGCCGAAAAGTAGGAAAGTCGAAGCTGCGTCGAGGCCGCGTTCGCCGCGATGGGTGCAAGTGCAGATTCAGTTGCCTTGCCCGCCCGCATCAGTTGAAAGCCTGCCGGCGTGCGCAATGCATAAACAAACTGCCCCGATGGTAAATAGAGCGGTCGGATCGCATCGGCCGCGCCGGCTATAAGCTTTCGCACCGAACCATCCGCGAGTGTTAGTTCCCATATTTGCCAAGGATCACCAATCGCTCGCTTGCCCGCAAAGAGAACAGACTTGCCATCGAACGAGACGTTTGCGTCCGCAGTGGCTGCAAAGTTTTTCACCAGCGGTGCTGCCTTGCCATGATGAATCAGCAGCAGCTGAGCGCCCTTGGGGAAACGTTCCTCGCCCTTCAGTGCGGCGAGCGGATGGTAGACCGGCGCTGCGGTAATAATGATGTCAACAGCGGTCATCGTCGCCACGCCCGGCGAAGACCCGCATTTTGGAACCAGTAGGCCAATCAGCGCGGCCGTTGATATCGCCCAGGGCAACAGCTTCATCCCATTGCCTCCAGGGGACACCCGGCAACTCCGTGCTGATCAAATGCCTCTTCGTGCGCCGCGGCTGCGCGCAGAGCAATCCACGGTTCGAGCGCGGCCATCATGGCGTCGAATTCTGCGAAGTCCAGCGACTGGTCGCCGTCGCTCAATGCCTTGTCGGGGTTCGGATGAACCTCGACCAGCAATCCGTCTGTCCCCGCTGCGATGCCAATGCGCGCGAGCGCGGGAACCAGGTCGCGGTGACCGCACGCATGGCTCGGATCGGCGATCACCGGAAGATGCGTGATTTGCTTCAGCAGCGCAATGCCGGCGGCGTCGAAGGTATTCCGCAGCGCTGTTTCAAAAGTGCGGATGCCGCGCTCACAGAGAATTACGTTGGGATTGCCATTCTCCACGATCACTTGGGCCGAGTGCAGCAAATCGGCGATCGTCGCGACCATGCCCCGCTTCAGCAGAATCGGCCGTCCAGATCGCGCCGCCGTCTCCAGCAGCGAGTAGTTCTCCATGCTGCGTGAGCCGATCTGCAAAATGTCGGCATAGTCCGCGACCAGGTCAACGTCGCACTCCGACATCACCTCGGTAACGATAGCCAGGCCGGTCGCTTCGCGCGCCGCAGCGAGCAGTTTGAGGGCCTCGAGGCCCAGCCCCTGGAATGCATAAGGCGAACTGCGTGGCTTGAATGCGCCCCCGCGCAGCACACGCGCACCAGTACGGCGAACGTGGTTGGCAGTGGCCATAAGCTGAAGCTCGGATTCAACCGAGCACGGCCCCGCCATGGTAATGAAGTCGTCGCCCCCGATAGCGAAATCGAGCACCGGAACCACCGTCCGGCAGCGTCGTTCGCCCATCAGAACGTCAGGGCTTTCGGCAAAGCGTTCTTGCCAATTTGCACGCACCCGGCGCGCTCCATTCTGGGGAAGCGTCAGTGTAGCGCGATCGACGGCGACGCACATCCATCAAAAGGTTGATGTGTTCACTAACGCATCGAGCACTTCTAGTTGATTTCTAAACGCTTTACTCGGGATTTTGGTTGAGGACCCTACCGCGAATCAGTTCCCTGTGCCATCGGCGGCGCTCGATAACCGAAAGCCGCATCCACGACACTGGCGATTGCCAGCACCTTCTCGTCTTCAAATGGGCGCGCGACAATCTGCACTCCGATCGGCAACCCCTCCTGCGAGCTGCCGACCGGGACCACCGCCGCCGGAGCCGCCAGCGCATTAAACCATTGCGTATAGCGCACTGCATCAAGATAGTTAACCAATTTGCCTTCCACCCTCCACGCGCGTTCGTCGTGCCGAAA
>DATBEF010000159.1:0-3662 GCA_036269625.1 Bryobacteraceae bacterium
GGCTGCAGACCACCGCGCCCGGCGTCTGGGCGATCGGCGAGGTCGCAGGCAGCCCGCAGTTCACGCACATCAGCGTCGACGATTTCCGCGTAGTCCATGCCAATCTAACCGGCGGCAACCGTGTGACCACGGGCAGGCAAGTCCCATATTGTCTGTTTACCGACCCCGAACTTGCTCGTATTGGCTTGAGTGAAACAGAAGCGGAGGCTAAAGGGATAGCGTATCGGCTGTTTAAGGTCCCGATGGAAGCCAACCTGCGTGCGCGCACGCTTTCGGAGACCCGCGGGTTCGTGAAGGCCCTGGTGGAAGCTGATAGCGATCGCATTCTCGGCTTCACGGCCTTCGGTGTCGGTGCGGGGGAGATCCTGGCCGCCGTCCAGATTGCGATGATCGCAGGGCTGCCCTACACCGCGCTGCGCGATGCGGTCCTGACTCACCCAACACTGGTCGAAGGTCTCATACCTCTGTTTTCATCCGCGGCGTCAGCCAACAACGTTGTCGAGACGAGAAGAGCCCAGGCCTCCGCAGGCAGGTGAACGGCAACAGCAATGAGAAAAATAGGAACTCCTGATCCGGTCGTTGCGCAACATGGTTAGGGCAGGCAATCCAGCTTATCGAACCGGGAGAACAATTCAGGTTCCGATTTCGATCCGTTAGATTAGCGCCTATGCGGATTCGGAACTCGGACGGCAAGCCCTTCAGACTGGAGTCAGCCGTCTCGGCGCCGGAATAATCGATGCCTACGTAAAGGTCGAAAGCCGGACTGCGCATCATTTACGAAAGCGTTTCTCGCCGGACAACTAAGCTCTCGAGATAATCCAGATCCAGTTCGTAACCGAAGCCAGGGGCATCACTCACCGTGATAGTGCCTTTTGACGATACCTCCACCGGCGGCACGATGATGTCGCGCTTCCAATAGCGTTTGCTGGCGGATACGTCCCCCGGTAATACGAAGTTGGGCAGGGTGGAAAGCGCAATGTTATGCGCACGCCCAATACCCGATTCCAGCATGCCGCCGCACCATACCGGAATACTGTTCGCCTGGCAGATATCGTGGACGCGTTTGGCTTCGGCGAATCCGCCTACGCGCCCCAGTTTGATGTTGATGATACCGCCCGCTTTCAACCGAATCGCCTGTTCGGCCTGATGCGCCGACCGTATACATTCATCCAGGCAGATGGGCGTCGCCAGGGCCGCTTGAAGCACCGCGTGATCGATGATGTCATCATGCGCCAGCGGCTGTTCGATCATCATCAGGTAAAACTCGTCCAGCTTCTTCAAGTGCTCGCTATCGTTCAGCGTGTATGCCGAATTGGCGTCGGCCATTAACTTGATAGCGGGAAAGCGATCCCGTACGCGGGCAATCACGTTCACGTCCCAGCCGGGCTTGATCTTCATCTTGATGCGCTGATAGCCGGCGTCGAGCTCTGTGCCGATCTTGTCGAGCAGTTGCTCTACGGAATCCTGAATACCGATTGAGACTCCGCAGGGAATCTCCCGCCGCGCGCCCCCGCCGATGGTCTTCCATAACGGCTCTTTGTTCACGCGCGCCTGCAGGTCCCAAACAGCTGCTTCCAGGCCGCCCCGGGCCATGTTGTGCCCGCGGATATGGGATGTCCGCGCACTCACTTCTTCCGACGCTTCAAAGCGGTGGTGCAGAACACGCGGAACGGCATAATCGATGAGCAACGGCCACACCGAGGCGGTCCACTCTTCGTTGTAAAAAGGATTTTCGCCGGCCGTCACTTCGCCCCAACCGGACACGCCATCCGCGAACGCCTGCACCAAGATGATGTCCCGGTGATGGGTGCGTCCGAAACTCGTTTCGAAAAAATGAACCAACGGCATCTGTATATGCCGCAATACGACTTTGTCTACTTGGATTCCCATAATTTTAGGCGACGTGACTTAGGCCACGTGACTTAGTAGATAAATTCCCCAGTCCTCGTCGCGATCGAAGCCCGTTACGGTCAACCCCGCGCGAAAATGTTGGTCAAACTGCTCCGCAATGGCCGATTGAACGTCTAACGCGCGGCGCGAATCTTCGCGCTTAAGGTCGCCAATTTCCATCGGGACGCGTATTTCCGCGTCCGGTAGCGGGCGTTGGTAGGGCTCGTTTCTGGCGATGGCCTCGACGCGCGGCGACCGTATCCACCACTCTGCCGTCAACCTGTCCGTAGGCAGTCCACCGTGCAGATGACTGCTCGTAGTCCCGTACTGATTATGGGTGTAGCGGCGGGCCGTCGCTCCCAGCCGTTCAATATTGAAAAAGGCGTTCTTAATCTCCAAAGGATCGAACGTCCATTCGATGAGGTCAACGTCGCGTTCGAGCGCATACTCGCGCTGCTTCCATTTAAGCTGCCTTCCCAGACCCGTATTGCGATATTCGGACAGAACGCCCAACATGTGGCTGTGCAAATAGAATTTGCCGCCCGGCTTCAGACCCGGAATGCAAATACAAAATCCAACCATTTTGCCGCCATCAAACGCGCCCAGCATTTGGCCGCCAATTTTGTCGGCAACGACAAATAGTCGAAACGGGAGTAATTCTACGTCGTCAAACCCCCAGATTTCCCGCTGGAGGCGAACGACTTCTTCGAATTCATGGTGCTTCTTCAGTTGACGTATTTCGAAACTGATTGCGTGCGCCATTGCGAGCCGTTGCATTTCTTAGTACAACATGCTGCGCCGCGAAGCGCCTTTGAGTGAGTTATGTGGAAGCCGATAGACTGAAACGGGTAAAGCAGTTAATTTTAGCTAAAAAAGGATCGGGTATGCCATTCGAAAACAGAGTCGCCCTGCGCGGGAGTACGCGAACGCTACTCCCCGGATCGGAACAAATCTCGGCGGTGGACGCTGAGGAACCGATGCTGGTAACGGTCGTGTTACGGCGCAGAGCTCCGCTTCCCCCGCCGGAAATGGGCCGCTGCATGACAAGGGATCAGTTTAATTCGAGTCACGGTGCGAACGCCGGCGACATCGCCATGGTCCAGCAATTTGCGGGAGAGTATGGCTTGACGGTAGCCGGCGCCTACGCCCCTCAACGAAGAATGGTGCTGTCCGGATCGGCAGCTAATATGCAGCGCGCCTTCGGTGTCTCCCTCGCCCACTACGAGGGCCCGGAGGCCGGAATCCGATACCGCGGCCGGGAAGGCGAAATCTCGATACCGAGCGAAATGCAGCATTGCATCGTCGCTGTGCTGGGCCTGGATAACCGGCCCATTGCCAAACCGCATATAAGATACCCGCAGGCGGCCGCGGCAACGGGTACTTTCACGCCACCACAAGTCGCCGCGCTCTACGGTTATCCCACCGGATTGACCGGTTCGGGCCAAACCGTCGGCATCATCGAACTGGGGGGCGGTTACTCGACTTCCGATCTCTCCACCTATTTTGGCCAGCTGGGCATTAGCCCCACGCCCACGGTGTCGTCGGTGTCCGTGGATGGAGGGATAAATTCACCCGGTTCGAACGCCGACGGTGAAGTGATGTTGGATATCGAGGTCATTGGTTCTATCGCGAATAGAGCGAAAATCGTGGTTTACTTCGCTCCCAATACCGACCAGGGTTTCCTCGACGCAATCACCAATGCTGTGCACGACTCTAGCAACAAGCCTTCGGTCATTTCGATCAGTTGGGGCGGGCCGGAAGACAGCTGGACT
>DATBEF010000164.1:0-9190 GCA_036269625.1 Bryobacteraceae bacterium
ATGAAGATGCCAATTCGCTTGCCGCGGCAATCGGCGCGCTCGGCGGAATCCTCCAGGGCATTCTGCCGAAACTGCGGGAGCGGTTCAAAAGGAAGATCCGCCGCGTCTTGCCAATCGGGGGACCGTGCGGGTTGAGTTGCAATGCCTTGGGTACCCATTGTCACTATAATGCCCCAAGTTTAACACCGGATGAGGGGGTTGCCCGTACGCGTATAATTGCTCGTTGCGCGTACAATAGGGACCGATGGCGCTGCTGGATAGGATTCAAAAGGACATGGTTGAGGCCATGAAGGCGAAGGACGAACTGCGCCTGGGCACGGTGCGGATGGTCAAAACCGCGCTGAAGAAGCAGGAAGTCGACTCGATGAAGCCGCTGGATGAAGCGACAGAGATGCAAATCATGAATATGCTGATCAAGCAGCGGCGCGAGGCGGCGGATCTGTTCCGGAAGGGCGGGCGGGAAGAGCTGGCGACAAAAGAGGAAGCGGAACTGAAATTGATCGAATCGTATCTGCCGGCCGCGCCAACAGCGGAAGAGCTTGACGCAGCGGTGGGCGGCGCGATTGCGGAAACGGGGGCTACGTCGGCGAAGCAAATGGGCCTTGTGATGAAAGCGGCGCAGGCCAAGCTGGCCGGCAAGCGCGTGGATGGTAAGGCGCTTAGCGAGCTAGTGAAATCGCGGCTGGGCTGAAATTAAATTAAATGAAGCGAACCTTTCCTCTGAGTCTCGTCTTGATTACCTTCGCTCTTTCGTGCGTTTTGATTTCTGCACAGTCGACTTCGGACAAGAAGCGCATTCCGGGTGAGGATTGGGTCTCATTGTTCAATGGCAAAGACCTGACCGGGTGGAATCCGGTTGGTAAGGAGAGCTGGACTGTGGAGAACGGGGTAATCCACGGTCGAGGTTTAACGAAGGACTACGGATACCTGGAGACCGTTAAGCAGTATACGGATTTTCAACTCACGCTCCGGTTCAAGTGCGTGGGAGATGGCAACAGCGGCGTCTTTTTCCATAGCATGTTCAAACCGGGCACGGCGGATGTGACGCAAGGCATGCAGTTCGAAATCGATTGCAACATGATGCATCACACCGCAGGCGTATACGCAGAAGATGGACGGGGTTGGGTGGTCTGGCCCGCGCCGGAAAACGAAGGCGTGGTGCGCATGGAGGACTGGAACGATTACCTGCTTGAGGTTATTGGCAACCGTTACCGCTCCCGCCTGAACGGCGTGCCGATGGTCGATTTCACGGATCCAAAGCCCGGCGCGCCCGACGGAACGATTGCGCTACAGCTTCATTCAGGAGGCCGCGGCAATTTTGAATTCAAGGATATCTGGATTCGAGATCTGTCGCACCGGTAGGTTGCCGTCCGATGCTGCTAGTGTAAAAACGCTACGCCGCCTTAAGCACCAACATGATCTGATAGCCGAAGAGTCCTGGCAAAGTGCGTGTCAGAACACCCAAGACATTATTGGCGAAGCGCATGAGCGGATTGGCTGCTGCGAGCCCAAAGAAGAGCTCGACCGGCATTACGGTTTCGCGTTCCTCGACGATACTGTAGCCGTTTTCCCGGAGCATTCGGCGAATGGTCTTGCGCGTGAAAAACCGCACATGCGTTTTGTCGAGAATACCGCGCTCCGAGTAGTCGAACTGGCCAAATAGAAGCGAGAGGCGAATGGTGAGATTGGCTATGTTCGGGACGGAGAGGATCAGCTGTCCGTCCGGCTTCAGCAAACGACGGCACTGCTCCAGCAGAGGCTCGGGCCGAACCAGGTGTTCGAGCACGTCCAGGAGAAGAACGCGATCGAAGGTTTTGCCGTGAAGCGCGTGGACCATCGGCTCGATGCCGTGGTTCAGGTCGACGCTGAAGTATTGTTCCAGGGCGGATTCGTTAGCGGCTTGGGCAAGAATGTCGGCGCCGGTGACGCGGTTGCCGTTCGCTCTTAGTTTGGCTGCCAGTATCCCTTCGCCGCAGCCGATGTCCAAAACCTCATTGCCCGTGCCGACCAGGGTCTCAGCGTAAGCGTGGCTGGACCGGTTACTTTCCTTTATCGGGTAGTGGACGAAATACTCTTCGAACTCGGGGTAGCGTTTGACGGAGCGGCGCGTCTGGCGGTAGCGATAGACCGTTTCGATGGATTGTTTCAGCGTGTGTAAGAAGGGAACTCGAGAGCCGCAATCGCCCGGGATAGGCAGCTCTCTAATCCTGAAATTCTGGTGCCGCAGTTTCAGGATGAGTTCAAGATCGAACGTTTCGCCATCGGAGAGACGCTGCCACTCGACAGCTCGAAGCGCGGCGAAGCTGTAAGCGCGATAGCCGCAGTGGAAGTTCGACAGATCGATGCCGAACATCATTTTTTCGAGTTCGTTTAGCGGGCCGCCGTGATTGAAATTCGGAGAGCCAAACACGGCATCGGCTTGATCGGCCACAATCGGGCGATAGAGACCGGCTAGGAGTTCGAGCGGATAGAGACCGTCGGAGCGCAGGAGCGCAACGATGTCGAAGCCGCGGTCGAGGAAGTAAGCAAAGGCGGCTTTGCGAAGGGCGCCGGGTTCATTGATGGAAGGGCCAGGCAAGGAGGTGACCTTCGGCCTACGATCGTCATCGGCGAAATCGCCTGGGCCGAAGAAAATGACCTCCTCCAGATTCGACCAGACGGCGGGAGGAATCCGGTCCAAGGCTCGATCAACGTTGGGGGATGCGTCAAGCAGCACGACTCCGATGCGCTTGCCCCGATTGTGAGCCAACGAGAGGTCGTTTTGAATGGAATCGGTAAGAAGCGACAACGTGTTCGCTTCCCAGTATACGCAGGGCATGGGTACCGGATCGACCTTCGAAAAAATGCGAGGAGAGATCGCTTTGCGCGTACAATAGCGTTCACTAGATACCGCATGAGCATAGCCGACAGAAAATTTCAACCGTTCGTTCCTGAGCACGTGAAGATGCGCGAGCTGACTCTGCGTGCCGTGTTGCTGGGTCTGGTGATGACGGTGATACTAGGTGCGGCGAACGCATACCTGGGATTGCGGGCGGGCATCACGATTGCGGCGACTTATCCGGCAGCGGTTATCAGCATGGCGGTGCTGAGGGCGTGGAAGGGGTCTCTGCTCGAGGAAAACATTGCCCGAACAGCAGGATCGATTGGCGAAGCGGTAGCGGCCGGTGCAGTATTCACGATTCCGGCCTTTCTGATTTCGCGGGCTTGGCCATCGTTCGGATTCCGGGACGCGTACTGGAAATCGACCGTGTTGATGGCGGTAGGGAGCGTGTTGGGCGTGTTGTTTGTATCGCTGGTGCGGCGCGTGATGGTGGAGGATCCGGAGTTGGTCTTTCCGGAATCGGTCGCGGCCTCGGAGATCCACAAGGCGGGGCAACGCGGGGCGGAAGCGGCCAAGTACCTGTTCTGGAATATTGGTTTGGGTGGACTCATATTCCTACTGGGCCGATTTGGGTTTTTTGCTGCCGATACACAGTTTAACTTCCCCATTGGGGACCTCGGCAAAAGCCGCGTGAGGCTGGGGGGAGTGGGCACGACTCATGTACTGAATACCGGTGGCTTTTCCACGTTCTCCGCTCCGAGCGTCAGTCCGGCCTACCTGGGCGTGGGTTACATCATTGGCGCTCGACTTGCGGGGTTACAGTTCTCCGGCGGTGTTATTGCCTGGGGTCTCCTGGTGCCGATATTCGTTTATTTCCTAGGGCCGCAACTGCACACATTTCTGCCTGCGGGCGCCACCGGAGATGGTTCCTGGGCAGACCTGGGGCAAGCGGTATGGCGGTATATTGTGCGGCCGATAGCGGTGGGCGGGATGTTGGTAGGCGCCGCCTATACGCTGTTTCGAATGCGCCAAAGCCTGACGGCGGGATTGAAGCGCGCTGTTTCGGATATCAAACAAACGAGCGAGGAAGCGGCCCTGCTAAGCCGGACCGAGCGGTATATGAGCTCGAAACTGGTGTTTACGCTTATCGGCTTGGTGTTTGCAGCCATGATTGCGCTGTACATCTATTTGTCGGGACAGGTAGTTGGCGGCGTTGTGGCGGCGGTGGTGATGCTGATCATGGGCTTCTTTTTTGCCACCGTGTCGGGGAATCTGGTTGGCTTAATCGGATCGTCGAACAACCCGATATCCGGCTTGACGCTGTCGACCTTGATCATTGCAGCCTTGCTCATGGTGTCGTTGGGGGTAGCGGGGGCAGGCGGAGTGGCAGCGGTGCTGGGTGTTGCGGCGGTGGTATGTGTGTCGTCCGCAGTTGCGGGCGAACTACTTCAGGATTTCAAGGTTGGATACATCCTCGGCGGCACTCCGCGAAGCATTCAGATAGTGGAGTTGATCGCGGTATTGGTGGCGAGCGCGGTTATGTACTTTCCGCTGTTTCTGCTGAACCAAGGAAACATCAATGCCGGCGGGACCGGGTTCGGCGACCGTCAACTTTCGGCGCCGCAGGCGGGTTTGATGGCGCTTCTGGCCCAGGGAATCGTCGGGGGCGATATGCCCTGGGCATTGGTACTGGTGGGGATCTGCATGGGGATCGCGCTCATCATGATGCAGGTGAGGAGCCCGATGCTGGTTTCAGTAGGGATGTATTTGCCACTCGAAACCACTTTTGCAATTTTTATCGGCGGGGTTATTCGGTGGATCGCCGATGGAGTGGCGGTGCGGCGCGGCTACAACGAGGCGCAACGCGCGAGGGTGGAGAATGCCGGGGTGCTGACGGCCTCGGGCATGATTGCCGGTGAAGCCATCTTAGGACTGGTTTGGGCCGGGCTGCAGTTTACTCCGGAGAATGTACGCAATCATCTGCAGGTCTTTAAGGAGCCGTCTTACTTTATCGGCTTAATAGTGCTGCTGGGCTTGGCATTCATCATGATTCGGACGCCGCTGGGCAGCGCGGGCAGTCCGGATGAGCCGGCTCCGCCGGTTGCAATGATGTAAACCGTGTTGTGAACCGCGCTTCCTAAGCTAAAGTGATATTTTGCACGAGAAATACCCGCAAAGAACCCATGCCGGGGCGTCCGTTGCTACGCTGTCCGGTTCTCCGCAAGGTCAGAGTTTTCGACCCAAAGCTCATTTGCCGATTTATGACGGAACCACAAATATCGGCGATACAATTCAGACCGTTGCGCTGGCGCGGCTGATTGGCGGTCCTTGTGTAGGAGTTGACCGGGACCTGCCGTTCCCAAATCTCTATCCGGAAGCGCCGTTCGTTGTGAACGGATGGCTGGGATGGGGAGAACCGCGAACTGCCAATCCTTGTGTTTTCGCAGGTGTTCATCTGGGCCATAAGGAGCCGGAGTATATCGCGTGGATGCGGGAGGGTTTGAAGCCGGTTGGCGCTCGCGATTCATACACGTTGGGCTTATTGAAGAGCCATGGTGTGGAAGCCGAACTGGTGGGCTGCGCCACGCTCACTTTACCTCGATACGAGGGGCCGCGCAAAGGACGTTATAGCATCGACGTGGATCGGGAGCCGGACACGGTCGTTCTGACCAGCGAAATTCCAAGGCTCACGTGGGCGGAGGAGTGGGAGACCGCGCTGCGGCGGCTGGAATTACTGCGAAAAGCCGAAATCGTATACAGCAGCCGCATCCATGTGATCTTGCCATGCCTCGCGTTTGGCACGCCGGTTGCGTTTCCGACGCGCAGCTTTAAGGGCCTGTTCGACAAGAGCCGTTTGGGCATTCTGCACGATATTGGTTTTGTTTACGACCGGCCGGTGCAGTTGGACGTTAGCCAAGTGGCCGCGCGCTTTAAGGCATTCCTGGGTGGGTTCCTGAATTTCCCGTTGGAAGAGGGGAGTTGGCCGCCGCCGGCTCCAATGCCGATTGTCGGGCGCACTTCGGGAAACAACGCCGCTATCGCCCGGTCCCGATCCCTTCAGGCAAAAACTCGTACGCCGCCAGCGCAATTCCGAAAGCTACCGTCTGTGAGCGTGATGGTTATCACCAGGAATGGTGCGGAACGGTTGAGCGGCTGCCTTGAATCGATACAGGCCTCCGGATTTGCGGATGAAATCGTGGTTTGCGTGGACCGGCGGAGCACGGACAGTAGTGTCGCCGTCGCGCGGCAGTTTACCTCGAACGTGAACATACTGGATGCGGACGCACCTTCAGTCGATTGGGCATATGGCCGGGTGGCCGAATCGTGCAAGGGCGATTTTGTGCTGTATCTGGACGACGATGAATTGCTGGGAGGGGATTGGGACAGAGATCGATTTCAACGGTGGGTGGCATACAACGGCCTGACGCATTTCTGGATACCGCGGCGCTGGATTGTGCCGGGCGAGCGATTTATAGCCGAGCCTCCCTGGCACCCCGACCTGCAAATGAGACTGTTCCGCAACGATTCGCGCCTGATTACCTGGCCCACACAAATTCATGAGCGCGTTGAGGTGCAGGGCGGGAGCGTGGTTTGGCCGGATGGATGGATTGAGCACCGGAACCTGGTGATGACCACGCGGGAGGAGCGCGAGGAGAAATGCCGAAGGTACCGGAGCGAGCGGCCGGATCATCATCTGAGCGAGATGTATTTGTACGAAGATCGGCAATTGGCAACCTTGCCGCGCGAGGCGGGTCCGGAGGCTTTGTTTACGGCTGGCATTCAGGACGCTGAGTGGGTTTCGCCAGAGCCGTATCAGCTGGGAAGTGAGATCGATTTCCGAGAGAGCGGCAACTCGACGAATTTTGCTCCGGTGGGCTGGAGTAATCCTGAGCCGTGGGGACGGTGGACATCAGGCGAACTCGCCGAAATCTGCCTTCGATTGGATCGGCCGTTAGAGAAGCGAGCCACGTTTAGAGCGTCAGTGAGACCGCATGTTTATGGGTCGCATCGGCGGCTCGACGTGGAGATCTACTTCGGCAATCGGCTGTTGAAGAAACTAGCCTTCCGCACTCGATTCCCGAGGACGATCCGGGTCGCGATACCGGCTGGTTGGGGTGCGAACGAGTCTCGCGTTCGTATCGGGATACGCGTACTGAATCCGCGGTCTCCATTGTCGCTGGGCGAAGCGAATGATGCGCGGCAACTTGGCCTTGCGTTTGTACGGGCGTCGCTCGGTTGAGGAAGGTTGTTTGTCTAGAGCAGTTTGCGGGGAAATTACCAAATGGCCGGTTGCGGGTGCTTGACGGGGGCATCCTCCTCGGTCACGGGTGTTGGTAGGAATATATCTGCTTTTGATTCAGTTACATAGCGCGATTTTTAGACTGGAGCGGCACACGGGCGATGGAAACTTGCGCGTGAGATGTCCGAAGAGCCTAATCCGCGCCCCCGCACCAGCCTCAGTGCGGTGAAACATGGCTGCCGAGCGCAGCCGCAATTGCTTCCGCATGAAGATCCGAATGAGTGGATGAAGATGCGCGATATGTATATCGCCGAGTACGATCCGCAGACGCCGTTTATGAGCGAGCTGGTCGATGAAGCCGCGCAGACGAACTGGTTTTTGAAGCGCAATCAGAACCATTTGCACCTGGTGCAAGTGGATTTGCCGGCAGATCCAAGAGACTGGACGCCGGAAGATCATCATCAGATCGCGCTGTTTACGCGGTATCAGACGACGGCGGAACGGTCGTTCAATCGGGCGCTGGCGAGACTGAACGCTTATCAAAAAGATCGGCGGAAGAAGGAAGAGGCGCAGGCGCCGAAGCCCGAAAAGGCTGGGAAACAGGGCAAGAATGAGCCGGTTGTGATTGAGCAATGGGTGGAAGTGAGACGGATCAACAATGCGCCGGTGACGCAGTTCTATCCGAGCAATGAAGAGATGGAGAAGAAGATCGAGACAGGGACGCCGAAGCCGGAATTGGTGTATCGGCGGCTGTTCTTTCCCGATGGCGTACCGATTCAGTATCAGTGGACCAATCCGCGCAAGGGGCAATCGGCGAATGGCGGCCTGGCGATGCAGAGGATGACGGTTGAGACTTGGCTGAGCTTGCGGGAAAAAGAGCGCGAGAGCGGGCATGCGGTGAGCACGGGTCACGGAACGCTACGAGATTGGCGAGAGCAGCAAGACTAACGCGCCGGGTATTGCTTCGTATTCTTATTGCGAGCGTTGTAAACTTCAAAGCTGCCGTCTTCATTAGCGGTCACTTTGATTTCAAATCCGGTGTCGGCTTCATCGGTATTGGCGATGTAGGCGTCGGCAACATTGTGTTCCTTGCCACCGGCATCGGCGAAGTGGAGTTGCCATAAATCTTCGAGACCTGGCGAAGATTTGACAACATCCCATGCGGAGGGAACAGCGCCCTTCTTGGCGCCGTTGTCCATGACTGCGACGCGGGGCGCGAGGCCATGGACCAGCGCGGGGCTGTTGCTCTGATCGATGCCGTGGTGAGACACGACCAGAAGATCGGCATGCCCGAGCTTGTTGTCGGGGCACATCAATCCGAGTTCCTTGTCCCATGTGAGATCGCCCAAATCGACGATGCGCAACTTACCGAACGTGATCACGGTGCCGACAGAGCGGGCGTTCTCGGTTTTATCGACCGGCTTCTGCTCGACCCCATTGCAGGCGGCGTTTGGCTGGCCGGCGCCGGGCAGAGGATGATCGATCAAATTCCCGTCGGCGCTAACGACGGTTATGTCGAGGCCTTTGACCGGGATGGTATCGCCGGGTTTGACTACCATGTGCTGTGAGTTGGCGATTGCCTTCTGATAGGACTTGTATAAGTAATCGGCTGCGTTGCCGGTCTCACGCGTTTCGCCATGATCTATGAACGTGCCGATGGGGACCTTGCTCGCGAGCTGCTCGGCTCCGCCGGCGTGGTCGGTGTGGAAGTGCGTGATCAGAACATAATCGAGCTTTTTGATTTTCGCCAGCTTCATGGCGTGCTGGATGCGGTAGACATCGCGGTAGTTGTTACCCGGCCAACCCGTATCGATAAGCAAAGACTGTCCGGAAGGAGGCACGAACAGGGTTGATTGGCCGCCTTCGACATCGATGAAATAGATCTGCAGCGGCTTCGTGGCCGCGGACAACGATAGGGCAACAAACAGGCCGCAACAGGCGGCAAGAAAGGCACGCATGACGGTGATGCTATCAGAAACCCGGAGCAGCTCAGTATTTAGCGACCGTCGGATCGACCTTATCGCTCCAGGCTTGGATACCGCCGGTCATGTTGCGCACGTTTTTGAATCCTTGTGACTTCAGAAAGTCGACCGCCTTTTGGCTGCGGCCACCCATCTTGCAGTGCGCAA
>DATBEF010000175.1:0-24992 GCA_036269625.1 Bryobacteraceae bacterium
AATGGATCTCCAAGCGGTCGGTTGGCCTCATGGCTTTGGGATGTGGAGTGCTTTCCGTTATAGCCTTCTCCATCGCAACTACGGACAAGATTGTCGTGGGGCCGTTCAGCGTTCCCAAAGAATACGAAGACCGTGGCTACACCTCGGAGGCCATGAGCAGTGCCGTCGTACAGTTCATCCACGGCCATGAATCAACTGTGAGCCTCACGCAACCGAAACATCTGTTAGCAACGGACCAGCCGAACGCAACGCTTTCGGCCGACGGCGGCGATGAAATGGAAGACACGTCGGAATCCATTGACGGAAAGCACGTGGTTTCATCGTTCGATCAATCCAACGTACCCGATATCAAAATTCCGCTCACCTCATTCTCGCTGGAGACTCTAGCCAATCTGCTCCGAGACACGGTCGGCCGGCGGTCCACGCAAATAGCCGGCGAAATCGTAAGCCTCAATGAAGCAGACTCGTCAGCCGGGGCGGAAGCCGACCCCCAACACACGATGGTATTGATCCGCTACAAAATCGAGTATCCGGAGCCGTCCTACCCGATCCTTGGGTATCATTGGTGGCCGCGGCGAACCGCAACGGTAACTGGCACGCTGACCGCGAATGGCGCCGAAGAGGTAGTCCGAAAGCTTGCGCTTATAACGGCCGACGGACTTGGGCGCAGGACGTTGATCCACGAAGATAAACAGTCCCGGATTCGGCGATTAATCGCGCGCGGAAATGCGTACTTCGGTCTGAACGACTTTGGACGCGCTGCGCGCATGTATGAACTTGCGAATACTCTCGAAAAGAGCGGCCATGCTTATTTGTGCATGGGCGTTATTGAAGAAAACGAGGGAAACTACGCGCAGGCCGAGGGCTTCTATCGCCAAGCGACGGAGGTTCCACATGACAAGGGCGACAATGATGCCGCTTGGGCAATGCTCTACTGGGGCAATCTCCTGCTGCGCGAACATCACCCCGCTGAAGCTATCGCCAAATTTCTTTCCATAGCAAGTCTGCCACCGAACATCAATACGCTTCTCGTTCAGGGCGCGGTGCACAACAACTTAGGGTTTGTGAACTTATACCGGCGAAATTGGAAACAAGCCGAAGCCTCGTTCAGGTCGGCTGAATTAATCTTGCAGCAGTTACACGAATCTGCCCAGATCTGTGCTTACAGTGATGGGGAAAGCTCCACCTGCGAGCATGCGCAAACTGAACTGCAACGAGCGGATAATAAGACCGAAGCCTACCTGAGTATCGACTCGACAAATCACCTGCTGGCGCTGACTCATTATGGGCTTGCCAGAACGTTCCTACAGCGAGGCACGATCGATTTCGCGGAAGTCAGGCGAGAGTATAGAGAATCTATTCAAGCTGATCCCAGTTACTCGCGCGCGCACTATCAGCTCGCTCGCATTTACATATCGCAGAAGAGTTACAAAGATGCTCAAGACGAGCTTCAAAAGACAATCCAGCTTGAGAGCGGATTTGAGCAGGCTTACGCCGATTGGAAGGGCCTTATCGATCGATGGCCGCATCTTGCCGACAAGCACAAGTCCGACAAACCGCTGAACCGGGCGCTTGCTCGCGATTACAGAAACTTGGGTGACAGCTTTATTCGTGCGGGGAACCCGGACGATGCTATCGAGCGGTACTGTGCGGCCGCAAGTCTCGATAACGCCTACAAGGGACTCTGCGCGGGGCAGCAGACCGAGACGATAACAACTCAGCGCAGCGACGCAGGGCCTTTGGGAAATATGGCTGCCCTAAATTAGGCGCGTCTGTGCTGGTCAATTTTTGAAGCGGGCGAGCTCCGTGTAGGGAGTGTACCGTTCCCATTCAAACGGGAAGAAGGTTGTGCCGAGCAGCGAATCGACAAGCGGCTTGAAGATACGTTCGCCGTTAGAGCTATTGGTCATAATGAGAACACCGCGGCCTGTCTTATCGAAGCACAATGCGAGATGGAAACCGCTCGTGTGGCTCAAAAGAATCCGCAGCGTCAGCTTCTTGTAACGGTCATCTCCGCTCAAGTCGGCATACTTCGAGTAGCCGGGAAGAGGCTTCGGCAGATACTGAAAGACGGGTTTGTCGAGATCCAGCGCTCCATCGTGTAAAAGGCGCATGACAAGCGTGGCAAACGCGGCTTTGCTAAGGGACGCGGAGGTCATAACGGAGTCCGGAGTAAGCGGCAATCTCTTTTCGGTATCCCGGAATCCGTAGGCTTGCAGGCATGCAATGGCGCCATCGTTGAAGATAGCGATGCCCGCGCCGGTCACGTGCCCGGCTTCAAGCAGATGCGTCATTGTTGCATCGATCTGCTGAGCTGTGATCGTGCTGCCGTCCAGTTGCTTAATGCTTACATCGAGGCTGGCCGAACCGAACAGTGCAGCCGGGGATAGAAGACAAGAGACGGCGCCCAGAACCATCAGAAGAGCATGGATTCCTGAAGCAGATCTCACCTGTACTCGTACGCAGCGCTGAGCTACAAAGTTCCGAAACCCGGAGTAATATAATCGGTTCGCTTCAGGTACAAGCTTCTATGACACAAAATCGATTCGGCCGCACCTCTTTTCTCTCCGCACTTTTGTCAACCGCCTTGCTAGTCAACTGCAGCATTGCCGTAGCCTCAGAAGCCGATAACTTTCCTGGACACAAGAGCAAGATAGTTGGCGCCTATTTTGAAGAGTGGAGCATCTATGGGGCGAATTATCAGGTAGCAGATATCCAAAATAGCGGGGCGGCCGACGCCTTGACGCATGTTCTGTACGCGTTCGCCAATGTCAGCCCCACTGGTCAATGCGCCATCGCGGATACTTGGGCCGATTATCTAAGTCCCTATGTCGCGTCTGTTACCGGCCAACCCTACACCGGTCCGCTCTATGGGAATTTCGCCGCGCTTCTCCAACTCAAGCAGCTTCACCCGAACCTGAAGGTCCTCATCTCGGTCGGCGGAGCATCGGCCACAAATACTGCTTACTTCTCCGCGGCGGCAGCGACGGCAGCCGGCCGCAGCCAACTCGCGTCTTCGTGCATTGACATGTTTATCAACGGCAACGTAGCGACGGGCATATCGGCAGCCGGTCTTTTCGACGGCATCGATATCGATTGGGAGTTTCCCACTGCGGCCGATACAGAAAACTTCACAGCTCTGTTGACGGAATTTCGGAATCAGCTCGCTAAAGCGGGCACGAAAAACAAGGCGTATCTGCTGACCATCGCCGCACCGGCGGGTTCACAAAATTATTCGAACATCCAATTGGCCGCGGTCGCCGCTCAACTCGATTTTCTCAACATGGAGACCTACGATTATCACGGCACGTGGGAAGCGACTACGAACCACGCGGCGCCGCTGTCCGAATCCCCTTTCGATCCCGCACGCGGCCAGGGCCTGTACATCGATGCCACGATTGGCGCATATCTCGAGGCCGGCGTGCCCGCGCACAAGCTGGTGCTCGGCATACCCGCCTATGGCCGCGGGTGGACGGGTGTTCCCAATCGTAATTACGGCCTCTATCAGTCGTCGACCGGGGCCGCGCCGTCGCCTTCAGGCGATTCCCTCGCGACAGACGGCACAGCGACCTACCGAACTCTCGCGACGCTCACTTCAGATGGCTTCGCCGTTCATCACGATTTCTTCTCGTTGGCCGATTGGCTGTACAACCCAACTACCGAAACGTTCTGGACGTATGACGACCCCATTTCCGTCACGGTCAAGATGGCATACGCCAGGCTTCGCGCGGGCGGCCTGGGAGGGGCATTCGAGTGGGCGATCAAAGACGATGATGCAAATGCCACGCTTGTAAAAACGATATCGAAAGGTCTGGATTGGGAGCCTTAGTTAGCCCTGTCTTCAGTTCCTCGAAGCCCTGTGTACACGGGCGAAGCGGTTACGAGATAATCCAGAAGTATGAAGTTCCGCATTTTTATTCTTTCCGTGGTTTGTGCCTGCACAGCCTTGGCCGCCGCGGCTCCAGAGACCGTGATTACCGTGGTGGTGAAGAACCCCTATGACAAGCCAGTGGACAATGCCGCGGTGGTTATGGATTTTCTGGGTTCCCACCAGATCACTAAACTGGGCCGGCGCAAGCGCACGCACTGGGAAGTGCATACCAACGAGCAGGGTGTTGCGAAATTTCCGGCCGTGCCGCAAGGCACCCTCCGGGTCCAGGTGATCGCCACCAATTATCAGACATATGGCGACAAAATCGATGTCGATCAGGAAGAGAAGCGCGTGGAAGTGAAGCTGAATCCGCCGCAGCCACAGTACAGCGCGCACCCTCCGCTGAAACCGGCTGAACCCACTCCGCAGTAGAGAACGCCGACGGTCTAAGGTTTTACCGGTCCAGGTGTTGGCGGCACTTTGCCTTGCAACGCATCGCCCGCCTCGACATGATTATTTTCGAGCGTTTCTCCTACTACCTGGTCGAGGGCGACCCGGGCATGGCTGTAAGCGGAAAGCGCTGCCACTTCGTTCGATTGGGCCGTTACCTGATTCTGCTGGGCCGCTATCACCGCATTAATCGTGGAGTCCCCGAGCGAGAATCTCTGCCGTTCCTTCTCGAGCAGTTGGTCTTGCAAGATGCGCGTATCAACCGCCGTGCCATAGCGAACACGGGCCTGCCGTAGCGCAACCATCTGGTTGGAAATATCCACGACGATCTGGTTCATGCTTTTTCGAGCGACCAGCTCGTTCTGCTGCAATTGCAGTTGGTCTACGCCATAATCTCCCTGCGCAATCTGATTCCGCAGGTTTCCCTGAAATAGAACCGCGGCTCGCTCCGATGGAAAATCGCGACGGGCCGCTTGTGCTAGAGCGCTGCCGAGTCCACCCACAAAGTACGGGTTTGCCTGACCGCCCGGAGGTTGTGGCGTTGCGGTTCCGGCTAAACCGTTGGCAGTGGTGGACGCAATTACCTGCAGGATTGGCAGAATACCATTGGCAGTGCCCAGTGCTGAGATCTCAGTCGTTTCCCTATTCAGGTTTGTCAGCGCGACGTCCGGCCGTTTGGCCAAGGCTCTCGATAGCAACTGTCTCAAAGACGGCAGATCGTCCTTTTCCGGCACTTGAACATGATCGAGCGGCACGATTGCGACCTCGTCGATAACTGGATCCTCCAACCCATTGCGGCTCAAACTATTTTTTAAGACAGTCTCCTGCTGGCTAACGGAGGCCAAAGCGATGGCAAGCTCCTGCTTACGGCTTGACAACTCGGCCTGGGCGCGAAGCGCCTCGACCTTTGCCAGGACGCCCAAGCCGATCTCGCTGTGAATATCCTTCAGAAATTCTGCCGCCGAGTCGAGGGCACTCTGCTTCACCTTAAGGTCCTGGTTCGCAGTTACTAAGTCCCAGTACTCATTAAGTATTTCGGCCACGAGATTTAGTAATTGTGAGCGAAACGTCGCGTCCGCGGCGATGATATTCTTCCGCGCCACCCGAATGAACCGGCTATTTACATTGCTTCCAAATCCGTACAGAAGGTTATGACGGAAGTAAATCTGGGCAACCGGGGCGACCGAAGGATTGATGATATCGGTCGGCGTATTCTCCTTGAGATACGACTCGTTGGCGGTTACCTGGACATAGCCGCCGGATATAAGGCCTTGTTGAACGAACGAATCGTAGACGTGGCGCGTATCGACTAGGGCCGTAGTCTGGCTTTGCAGCGTGTTGGCCTGAGGATTGGTCGTGTGTGACCACGCGGTTGCGTTTTGAAAAACCGCATCGAGGTTCTGGGTGACGGGCCCGATCTGGGTTACGAGCGCGGTCCCTCCGTTGCCGTTTCCATTGTTGTTTGTGGCCAGCCCGGCGGTGATTTGACTTCCAACAACGCCCTGACCGCTTGTGGCCTGGTTGACCAGCGAATTGCCGCTGGTTACTCCGCGTAGAGGACCGCCGGCTTGGGCCCGTTCCAACGCCCATTCAGCGTTGAGCGGGCCGTAGCGGTCTACTTCAAGATCGAGGTTATTCTCGATTGCCAACGCGATTGCGTCCTGGAGGGTCAAATATAACTTGCCGGCGCGGATCAAGCCATGAAGCCGGTCAGA
Organism: Bryobacteraceae bacterium; assembly: GCA_036269625.1. Taxonomy (GTDB): domain Bacteria; phylum Acidobacteriota; class Terriglobia; order Bryobacterales; family Bryobacteraceae; genus Bog-105. The sequence goes on from DATBEF010000175.1 coordinate 6,037, forward strand.
ATTGTTCATTCGAATGGGCGGCACGGTAGCTTGCTTGTAAGGCCGCAGCACGAACGGGCCGGAGGGCTTTTCAACTACGAGCGGCCCTTCTTGCGCGCGGCAGAGTGACGCCAAACAAACCCACACGACAAATCTCGACAATCCTCTCCGTATGCTCATTATTATTGTCCAGTTGTCGCGGATTCGGGCAGAGAGACTGGCAGAGACGACTGGCGCTTGACCTTGCCGGATGCGGCCTCTTCTATCGAGATCCCATTCGCTTCCAGGGTTTGGCCCACGGCTTCATCAAAGGCGATTTTGGCGTGGGTATAGTTGGCCTCTGACTCTACTTCGGCGCTCTGATCCAAAGCAAGATCGCGCTGGGCCTGAACGACCAGAGCGATCGTCGATTGAGCAAATTTAAACCTCTGCTGCTCGGCGTCGAGGGTCTGCTCGGCAAGCTTGCGGGTTGCCACGGCCGTTTCATAGCGAGCGCGAGCCTGCTGCAGACCGACGATAGCGTTTTTGACCTCGACGCGCACCTGGCCCAACGTGCGACGCAGCTGTAGTTCACTTTGGCGGAGACTCAACACGTCGGCCACGTAATCGGCCTGAGCTTGTCGATTTCGGAAGGGGATATTTAAGGAAAATCCGGCCGAATAGTTGGGAAAATTGCGTCGGAAAATCTGACCCAACATATTGCCGTACCCGCCGACGAACGCCGGGTCGGGTGCTCCAGCGGCGCCGTTGCCGAGAAAGTTGGCCTGCCCCGTCAACCCGTTATTGGTCAATTCGGCGAAGGCTTGCAATGTAGGCAATAACTCGTTCCTTGTACCGCCGATGTTGATCTTGCTGCTCTCCAGGTTGATCCGGGTCTGCTCAATCTCTGGCCGCGACGCCAGTGCTTGTTGAATCAACTCAGGCGTGGGCTTCAATTCCTCCTTTTCGGGAGTGGAAAAGCGATCCAGCGGAATAATCTCGATTTCGTCCAACCAGGCGCTGGCGACGCCGTCCCGGCTCAGGGCATTTTTTAACACTGTCTCCTGTTGCGAGACGTTCGTCTGAGCAATGAGCAGATCCTCTTCCCTCGATGAGACTTCCGCGGCCGCCCTTGTAACTTCTATTGGCGCAAGAGTCCCCAGCTTAACTTGGTGTTGATTGTCCTCATACAGCTGCCTTGCCGTCGCGACAGCCCGCTGCTTGATGCGCATGTCCTCGTCGAAACTGACGAGGTCCCAGTAAAGATTCAGGATGGCAGCGACCGTGGTGATTACCTGACGTTTGAGTTGAAGGTCAGTGACCTTCATGTTATTCTTGGCCACTCGGATATTGCGATTGTTGACGGAAATGCCCCAACCCTGTAGCAGATTTTGGGTGAGATACAAGTCGAGATAGCCTTGCGTGTAAGGGTTCAGGACATTTGCGGGGCTATTGATTTGGCTGCGATAGCTATAGTAGGTGGCTTGCACACCGGCGCCGGTTACAAATTGCTGGACATAACCGAATTCATATAAGCGGCTGTCGTTCACTAAGGCAGGAATTTCGCTCAGCAAGGTGTTGCTGAGCGGGGTCGTCGAGTGAACGAAGTTTGCGTACGCGAAGAGAAAAGGATCCAGGGTCGGAGGAGCTACGCCGTATTGAACGACGATGCCGCCGCCAGAGCCAACACCCGCGCCGCTTACCCCAAGACCGACATTGCTTGCGCTCACTCCCGCGAGGCTCACACTTACTGGACCCGGGTTGATCGCCGTGCCGAAATCCCGAAGCGAGCCTCCGCCTTGTGCCCGCCGAAGAACTTCATGGGCAAGAAACGGCCCATATCTTTGTATCGCGATATCCACATTGTTCTCGAGAGTCAGCGCGATCACGTCCGGGACTGAGAGATACAGCTTGCCCGCGCGAACCAACGACTGAAGACGAGGCGAGTTAGTAAGGACAACCGGCGATACGGTTCGACGTTCGAAATGAAACGGTTTGATCAGAGGTCCGACGACCGGGGGCAGCTTCGGCGTAGTTACAGAAATCTCGGATGTTTGTGCGAACCCAGAAACAGCGGAGATGAGAAAAAAGAATGCCGCGAATGGTTGATGACGGTTCATTTGAAGAAAACTGCATTGGGCGACCAGCTTCACCAGCGAATGAGTGAGCGAGCAATTCAGCTTCCACTAAGACGCCATCCGGGAACGTGGTGGCTGGTGGCAGCAATTGGTGTTTCCGTCTGAACGATACGCGCGAATCCGCCAAGGTGTCCGGTATCGCGACTGACATGTTCGAAAGCGGAAAACATCCGATTGCTCTAGCGCGCGGAGTCCACGGCTATAGCGTCTATTTCGACGTGAACGTCGCGAGGCAGCCGGGCGACCTCTACAGTCGAGCGGGCGGGAGAGTTCGTGCCGAAGTATCTGGCATAGGCCTCGTTCATAGCGGCAAAATCAGTGAGGTTCTTGAGAAAAACCGTCGTCTTTACAACGTGCTGCATCGTCAATCCCGCGGCTTCCACCACAGCTTTCAAGTTTTCCAGCACCTGCTCGGTCTGCATCTGAATCGTGCCATGCACAAGCTCCCCGGTAAGCGGGTCCAGCGGGATCTGGCCGCTGAAGAACACCATGCCGTTCACCCGCACGGCCTGAGAATAAGGTCCGATTGCCTTAGGCGCCATACCTGTTGCAATGATTTCTTTCATCGCGAACATTCTATCTGTCAAGTTTCAGAGTTCCGGTGAGTTCGCGTACGCTGGCCAAATTCTCACGACGCAGCACCCGGTCTAATTCGCGCGCAATCCGGAGCGGCGCGCGCAGGTCCCAGAAGGTTGCGGTTCCCGCTTCGACCGCCTGTGCGCCTGCCATCATGAACTCCGCCGCATCCTCGCCGGAGGCGATGCCTCCCAGGCCAATCACCGGAATACGCACAGCCTGAACCGCTTCCCGCACCAGGCGCAAAGCTAGCGGTTTGATGGCTGGTCCAGACAAGCCTCCATACCCGGCCCCAATGCGCGACCGCCGCGTTTTGACGTCGATGGCCAGCGAGACGAACGTGTTTATCAGCGAAATGGCATCCGCCCCCGCGTCCTCCGCCGCTTTGGCCAGTGGTTCGATGCGCGCCACATTGGGCGAAAGCTTGACAATTAAAGGCCGCCGGGCAATGCTGCGCACCTGGGTAACCAGTTCGCTCAGGATTTCAGGGTCGGCCGAGAAATACATGCCGCCGTGACTGGTATTCGGACATGAGACGTTCAGTTCATAGGCGGCAACGCCGGGTGCATCTTCGAGCGCGCGCACGACGGCCAAGTAATCGTCGCCGCAGTATCCGAAGACATTTGCGATCACCGGCACGTTGTACTCGCGCAACTTAGGCAGTTTGTCCCGTATAAAGGCCGCTACGCCCACATTCTGCAGGCCAACGGAGTTGATCATGCCGGCTTCGCTATGCCAGAGGCGAGGAGCGGGGTTACCGGCGATGGGTTCCTTTGAGAGGCCCTTGGTGACAATGCCGCCCAACTTATTCAAGTCGAGAATGCTGGCAAATTCGAGACCGTAGCCGAAAGTGCCGGATGCGGCGAGAACCGGATTTTTAAGCGCAATGCCGCAAAGGCAGGTTGCTAGCCGGTCTAGCGCCACTTAGTCCCCGCTGGGGACTGCAGCGTCCGCTTCCACCAGCCGCGATGCCATCACGCGAATCGTGTCCCAAACTTCGCGGACGTCCTGTTCAGTGGTCTGAAAATTGCCGATCGCAAAGCGCAGCACGAAGCGTCCGTTCAGCTTCGTTTGCGAGAGGAATGCCTGGCCCGAGGCGTTTATGTCGTCGAGCAAGCGCATGTTGAACGCATCATCGCCGAAGCGATACCGGAAGCAGACCAGCGAGAACGGCACTGGAGCGCAGAGCTCAAAATCGGCATCTGCTTCCACCATCTTTTTCAGTACTTGAGCGAGCCGCAGACTGTCCCGCAGCATCGCAATAATACCTTCGCGCCCGTAGTAGCGAAATACGTACCAGAGCTTGAGCGCACGAAAACGGCGGCCCAACTGAACGCCGTAGTCGTTATAATTTACGACGCGCTCGTCCTCTGCGATGCGGAGATAATTAGCATTCAGAGACGATGCGCGGCGAAAGATCTCCGGACGGCGCGTATAGAGCACGCTGCAATCGATAGAGACGTAGAGCCATTTGTGCGGATTGAGAATCAGAGAATCGGCGCGCTCCATTCCCGCGAATAGAGGGCGCATCTCGGGCACGACGGCGGCCGAACCAGCATAGGCGGCATCCACATGCAGCCATATTTGGTAGCGCTCCGCAATGTCCGCGATGGCGGGCACCGGGTCTATAGACGAGGCCGGCGTGGCCCCGATGGAAGCCACGATGCAACAGGGGCGCTTGCCCGCCGCCAGATCGCTTTGTATGGCATTCTCAAGCAGATCGGCTCGCATGCGGAACTCTGCATCCACCGGCACGCGGCGCACATTCTCCTGACCAAACCCTAGCGTGATAGCGCTCTTCTCTGCCGAATTGTGGGCTTGTTCCGACACGTAAACGGTCAATCCCCCGCGCGCACCTCGCGTACGGCTCTCCGGATCGATCCAGTCGCGGGCCGCGCCGATGGCCTGCATGACGCCGACGGACGCGGTGTCGTAAATGATCCCGAACCACTCCTCCGCCAACCCCAACCACCGGCGCAACCAGCTAAGCGTTACCTGCTCCAGTTCGGTGGCTCCGGGAGATGATTTCCATAGCATCGCGTTGACGTTCATGGCCGAGATCATCAGGTCGGCCAGGATGGACGGGGGAGTTGACGAAACGGAGAACCAGGGGAAGAAGCGTGGATGGTTCCAAAGGGTCAGGGACGGGAAGATGGTCGATTCAAAATCAGCCAGGATCTGTTCTATCGGCTCGCCCCGTTCGGGAGCTTCAGCCGGAAGAGCCGCAATCAACTCACCCGGTTGCAGCTTCGACGCGACCGGATAATCGCGGACGTTTGCAAAATAGTTCGCGATCCAGTCGGCGTGGGCATAGGCCGCTTGCCGGAATTCCTCGGGCGTCATGGTGCGCGATCCGCCCGGTTCCGGATGTTCAAATTTACGATTCACGTTATCCCTTTGTCGCACATTTAGAGAGAACATCAGGCAGCCACTGAGTAAACCACTCTTTGAAGGACTGCAGACTCTCACACATGGCGGGATCTGGTGGAACGGCGTAGCGAGGCGGCAGCCAGCCTCGGGCGATGGCGGCCTGCTTCAATCCGACGATCGAGGGGAAAGGCCCGAGCCGGCTCCGGAATTCCTCCAAAGCCCGGCCGAGTTCTTCCATCCGGGAGACTTGTCCGGACGCCCGTGCCCTATACATTGCTACTGGAAGTTCAGGCAAGGCCGAAGCGATGGCCGAGACGATTCCTGTTGTCTGGGCGGACAGGTCCCCATCACCCCCGAGCAGCGAAACGGGCTGCGGCAACGGCGACTGCCGCAAACGCTCGAAGAATTCGGAACTGTTTTGCTCATTAAATAAACCCGCAAAGCTTCCGGTCGCGAGTACCCGCTCAATCAGGCCGGGGCTCATGAGGTTCGCCGAAAGCGGCGAGTTATGCAGGTAAGCAAGTGTGCTGCCGCCCAATCCCTGGGCGAACAGCTTGTAGTAGTGGAAGATCTGGTCCTCTGGATAGCCGTAGAAATAAGGCGGCATCAGGAGTACACCGGCCGCCCCAATAGAATTTGCGTGATCGGCCAATTCGAGCGCGCCTTCAAGCGTCGAGTGAGAAACGCCGATGAGGACTGGGACGCGGCTGCGGCGGATTGCCAGAGCGGCTGCCCGCATGCGCTCGGAGAGATCGAAGTGGATAAACTCGCCGGTTGATCCGAAGAGTACGAGGCCATCGACCCGGAAAGCTTCATCAACCCGCGAACCTCGGGCGCCGGCGCGCGCGACAGAATCGAGGTAATCGAGAAAGATCGCCGCATCCGCTTCGGCTGAGTTTGCACGCCGCGGAGTGGCTAAGTCGGCATAGACGCCCTGAGCCGGCGCCGGGGTTCTGTTCTTAGCCATTCGGGCATTTTAGCCGTGTTGCGTTTGCGCCGCTTACCGGCGCGTCCGATTAGCTCGCTTCCCGGATCTCCTTCACCTTAGTTCGCCGGGACGCCTGCTGGACCAATTGTTTGGGGTTCAGCAGATGCCGGGGCCGGAAATGTTTGCTCGACCATTTACAGCCCGGGGCGAACTCGATCCCGATGAAGTATCCCAAATCACGATAGAGACAATAGCGTACCGACCCTACCAACTCGCCATCACCATAGCGAATGCTCACGCCCGTTCCGCGCGTAATGGGCAACTCCATTTGCAGACAAGCGCCGGTAAGTGAGATGTCCTCCAGATTGGCAATGCGGCGGCGCTGCCGGGCGGACTTGTCTTTCCAATTCACTTCGACCAGCTCCGCGCAAAGGAGCCGCGTATCTACACGACGCTCATTCATAACAACCTCATCGGTCATTTCCATCAGGAATCTGAGCCTACCAGCACTAGTATGAGGAGATAGGCCGTACCATTGAAGTATCCCTCTCCTGCTAATCCAATGGATACGCAACACACTGTGACTATTCCACCGCCGGCACCGGAAACACGGCTTGGAATCGTTCTGCGCCTCGTCTTCTTTGTCGGATTTGTTCTGGCGGGGGCCGCGCTGTTACAAGGTCTGTTGGCGACCGTGTTCGGTGCAGTCGTCGGCGCAACCATCGGCACCTTCGCTACCGGGCTATTCGCGAATCTGCTGGTGATGCGCATCTTCGACCGCCGGCCCTTGAGTGACATCGGACTCGGCTCAGGGCGAGGAACCGGCCGCAACTTCGCGCTCGGCGTTCTTGCCGGCGGCTGCGCAGCGGCTTTGCTGCTAACCGCGCCCCTGCTGGCCGGAACGGGACACCTGATTCCCAAGCCGAACTCCTCGTTTGCCTGGTCTAGCTTGTTGTTTTATCTAATCACTCTATTATTCGGCGCGGCAGGCGAAGAGATGATCTTTCATGGGTATGGTTTTCAATTCCTGATACGCAAACTCGGCCCGTTTGCCACCGTCCTTCCAGTCGGCGTGCTATTTGGCGTTGCCCATTCACTGAACCCGAACGCCACGGCATTATCCACCGTAAACACCGGCCTTTGGGGAATTCTGCTCGGCTACGCGTTTTTGCGCAGTCACGATCTATGGCTCCCGCTCGGTCTCCATTACGGCTGGAATGCCGTGCTTCCGCTATTCGGCGTCAACCTGAGCGGGCTTACAATCGATATCACGAGGTATTACTACCGATGGGATCTGGCAGCCCTTTGGAGCGGTGGGGACTACGGCCCGGAAGGGGGCCTGTTGACCACCATTTTCGTAATCGCGTTGTTCTTTGTAATCCATCGGGCACCCGTGGTTCCGCAGCCGGCTGCGATCGCAACCGTGCTGAACGATTCTTGGGAAGTCTGATGACGGGAAGCCCCACCACTCGAAGCTGGCTCTCAGCCATAGTAATTCTTCTGATGTGCTCGGCGGCGCCATTGCGTGCCGATAAGCTCAGCTTCGACGAGCGTTTGGAGATCGAGCGAGGCCTGAGTGCCGAACTCGCGACCTCAAAGATCCTGCTACCCCGCTCCAAGAAGCCGTTAGTATTCCATAGCGATGGCAATTACGACAAAGGCGTCTGGGACAAAGCTTTGCAGGAGAACGGCCCGGCCGCCCGGCTGGGAGATCAGATTCAGATCACCAGGGTGATCATCGAACAGAAGCGCATCGTGTTCGAAATCAATGGCGGCATGAATGGCGGACATCATTGGAGCGACCACATCCAGGTGGGCATGAACGGCACAATGAACCCCGTCAACACGCACCAGAATCAGCAAACCAACGGGTCCAGTATTGTACTCGTATTTCCGGGCGATGTGCCATCCATGAAGTCCGTCGAGATCCGGCAGATGCTCTCTCCCATCCTGGACTTTGAGAAGCACACGGCGACCGAACAGTACGTGAATACACTACCGGCGCCGGTGCAAAAGGCAATCAAAGAGAATCGGGCCATCAAGGGTATGGATCGGGATCAGGTGCTGCTGGCCTTGGGCAAACCACACAATAAGAGCCGCGAGAGCAACGCGGACGGCGATGATATCGAGGACTGGATTTATGGCGAGCCTCCGGGCAAGGTCACTTTCGTTGAGTTCAATGAGGGCAAAGTGGTAAACGTCAAGGAGTCTTACGCGAATATCGGCGGAACTACTGCGCCGCCACTGCCGCCACCGTTGTAGCGAGGCGTCCCAGGCTGGCCATCCCGTGGAAGATCGGGCGCCTTCACCTAAACGATCTTCGCCACATGCGGTAACGGCCCTCCGTTATTGGCGCCCGTTCCAGCAACTCAAGTATCTCCAGGAACCCGACATGCCGTCTGGTTCGGCATAAAACACGCGAGATTACCGCGGAGTAACCGTGCTCGCAATATTGGTCTGACGAGCATCAGAGAACGTACGCGCCTGGTGAATGGAATTGTGGATATTGAGAGCGAACCGAATCAGAGTATGGCTCTGATAGTCACTCTTCCGGCAGAAACCTGAGACTCGGTGTCGCGCACAGGTCCGGAAAGGCAGGCGCGCAAAATCAATTCAAGATCGAACGCTTCTCTCACGCAAGTGACAATAGTGTTTATGCCAGAAAAACCTCAAAAGCTCGCGAGACCCCGTCTGGACAGCGTTACACTGCGGGGCTTTAAGACCATTCGGGACCTCAAAGAATTCCGCCCTGGTTCCTTGACGATCCTAATTGGTCCAAATGGGGCTGGCAAGTCCAACTTTTTATCTTTTTTTAGGATGCTCTCCTGCGCGTTAGCTCCTCCTGGCGGTCTGCAAGAATACGTCGCCAAAGCGGGTGGCGCAAGCGCGCTTCTACACGGCGGTCCGGAACGAACGCCTTACTTAGAAAGCCAACTTCGTCTTACCACTAATAGTGGTTGCAACGACTATGCGTTTCGGCTCGCCTATGCGTCGGGCGATACGCTGATCTACACGGAAGAAAAATATCGATTTTCGTCTCCACAGTTTCCTAAAGAAGCTAACTGGATGCACCTTGATGCAGGTCACCGGGAGGCGAATTTGATGGTGAAGGCTGGCAAAAGCGAGCAAACTCCTAAAGTGATATCGGGCCTCTTACGGAAGGTTATCTCCTATCAATTTCACAACACGTCTGACAGTGCCCGCATTCGTCAGAAGTGGGATGTCGAGGAAGGAATGTGGCTAAAAGAGGATGCCGGGAATTTGGCTCCTTTTCTTTACAGACTATCGCGCGAGGAGTCGGGCTTTTACAAGAGAATAGTTGACACGATCCGGCTAATTCTTCCATTCTTCGCTGATTTCGAATTCGAAGTGGAGTACGGCAAAATTCTCCTCAGGTGGCGCGAGCGCGAATCTGACCGCATCTTCAACTCCGGTCAGGCTGCCGACGGTATGCTGAGGATTTTCGCCCTCATCGCGCTTCTCGAACAGCCGGAGTGGGACTTGCCCGATGTTCTCTTACTGGATGAACCTGAGCTTGGGTTACACCCGTATGCCATCGAGGTGCTGTCAGGAATCATTCGTTCAGCATCACACAACGTCCAGGTCATGCTTGCCACCCAATCAGTTTCCCTCATTGATCGCTTTAATCCAGAGGACATTGTCGTTGTTGAGCGTAGTGGGAGGGATTCGGTGTTTCAGCGACTCAGCAGCGGTGCTCTTACAGAGTGGCTCGACCAATACACCTTATCGGAACTCTGGGAGAAAAATATCATCGGGGGCCGGCCCTGAGGTGATCCGGCTCCACATTGTGGTAGAGGGCCAAACCGAAGAGACTTTTGTTCGTGACATTCTCGCGCCTGAATTGGGGAGCAGATCAGTCGTCACCGACGTGCATAGGATAACGACAGGTAGGAAAAAGGGCATTCGTTATCGTGGAGGGTTTATCGCTTACCACATCTTCGTCGCGATCTGAGTGTCTGGATGAAACAGGAGCAACGGCACGCGGATGCACGATTCACCACGATGGTGGATCTGTATCGAATACCGGCTGATTTTCCAGGTGTGCAGGGCTGCAAGCGGATTGCTGATCCATTGAAGAAAGTTGAATATCTCGAATCGCAATTCGAGAAGGAGGTTAATGACCGCAGACTGATACCCTACATTCAGCTACACGAGTTTGAGTCTTTGCTGTTCTCCGATCCCGATGCCTTTCTATCTGCTTTCCCGCAAAGCGATGCTGAAATCGAAGAGCTGAGGCGCATTCGGAACGTCTTTCCCAGCCCGGAGCACATTGACGACGGTAACGAAACAGCGCCCTCGAAACGCATATGCAATGTTTGGCCCGGGTATGCGAAAACGTCCTATGGAGTTACGGTGGCGAAAGCGATTGGCCTCAGTAAAATGCGCGCTGAGTGTACACACTTCAACCGCTGGGTTGAAACGCTCTCTCAGCTAAGTACAAGATGACAGATTAGCCCTGAATAGCTCGTCCAATCACCAATGCCCATTTTTAGGCTTTTGAGGGGCTTCCTTTTTCGCTATGCCACGCCGCACTCGGATGGAGGAATACCTTGACCCTGGACGCAAGCATCAGCGATAAGATGTTGTAGCGGGTCGGACCCCGGCAGAATGGCGGGTCACGGGAACATGTCCGCCGCAGACACCTCGTACATTTTCACGCGGGCCCGCACATCAAATTCGCAGAACCGTGTAATCTGGAGAAAGCACACATGTGGAGCGATCGTAGTAAACAACAGGGAGATTCGCCCAGAACCACTCCGGGGCTGGACCGACCGAAGACGTCAGTGCAGGAAGCGCCTCTTGGGAGCACCAATCCCATGCCGGCCGCTGATTCGCGAGGAGTCGCGGTCATTGGCAAGGGCATGGTCATCAAGGGCCAGATCACGAGCGGTGAGCATATGCACATTGCCGGAGAGATTGATGGATCGCTGTCCCTGGCCGGCTACGATCTTACGGTGACCGCGGATTCCAGAGTGCATGCCAATGTGACTGCGCGAGAAGTCGATGTCTCAGGCAGCATCCAGGGGAACGTGGATGCAACGCGTAAGATCACGGTGCGTGAAGGTGGCAAGTTGATCGGAGATCTCCGGACACCTGGCATCGTGATCGAAGATGGAGCCTACTTCAAAGGCAACATCGAAATTGTGACTCGCGAAGCACGCCAAAACGGGGATGCGGCTGCACCGGAGGCCCCCCTGACCGCCAAGGCGCACGCATAACTTACGCTGCCTCTTCCGGGCTTAGTACACAGATGTCGCTGAGATTGCGATAGTCCTCAGCGTAATCGAGCCCATAGCCGACCACGAACTCGTCCGGGATCTGGAAGCCCACGTACTTCACCTTCACCGGACGAATCCGGCGTTCCGGTTTGTCAAGGAGCGTAGCAATCTCGAGCGACTTCGGGTGCCTCTGCTCCAGTAGCCTGGTCAGGTAGCTGAGGGTGACGCCGCTGTCGATGATGTCCTCAACGATCAGCACATGAAATCCCTCAATGTTGACGTCAAGATCGCGCGTTACCTTCACTTGGCCGGAACTGGTCTTCTCTTTGCCGTAGCTCGAGATGCCCATAAATTCAATCCGTACAGAATGGCGATGGATGTTGCGGGCCAGATCGGCCATAAAGATGAAAGCGCCTTTGAGAATGGAGACCAAATAGATGGGTTCATTGGGATACTCGGCATCGATTTGCGCCCCCATTTCGCGCACGCGTTGCTGAATCTGGGCGGACGGGATCAAGACCCGTGTAGTGGCAGCGACCATTCCAGTCAGTGTACCGTCCGTTGTAATTTGAAGCTCACCCCCGGTTGTGGACAAGCTGAAAGAGATCGGCAACCAACCGGGGGAAAACAGCCTCGATGTTTATTTAATGCCGTTCAGCCAGTTCGTTTGGTAATTCCGTGTGGCGTGGCACACTTTTTCCGCGTTGCCTAAACCGCTGTACTAAATCAATCCGCCAAAAATCATGGATGCAAAGTATTTCAGAGCAAGCTGTTCGGATATAGGATCTAGCCAAAAGGGTGCAGAAGCGGGAAAGACCCATCGGCCCTTGGAGGAGTTCTATGAAACCGCGGTTGTATGGACTCATCGCAATGGCGAACGGGTTGCTGATCGCGAATTTGCAAGGCGATCCCTCCCCCTATCTCATTTCGGCCAGGCCAGGCTCGGTCAACTATTTTGAAGGGAAGGTCCGGTTAAATCAACAGGCGCTTGATCGAGGGATGGCCGGAAAGACGTTCCTCAACGCAAACGACACGCTTGGGACGAGCGACGGGAAGGCAGAGATCCTTCTCACGCCTGGCGTGTTCCTTCGGATTGGTAACGACAGCGAAATTCGTATATCTTCTTTGTCCTTAATAAACGTTCAAATTGAATTGCTGAACGGCGAGGCAATGATTGAAGCCGACCAATTGACGAAGGACAACAATCTCCAGGTCAGGATTCAGGGCTCGGCCGCGGTTATCCGGAAACCGGGCTTATATCGCTTTATCGCAGGCCGGCAATCGAGTGTCGCGGTTATCTCCGGGAAAGTACAACTATCCGCGAATGGGAAACCAATCGAGGCGGGCAGAGGTCAAGAGATTTTGATCGGCGAGTTGCTGAAGAAGGACCGGTTCGATTCCAAGCGGGAAGACGATCTGTATGCCTGGAGCAACGAGCGTTCGGAATACGAGGCGGCAGCCAGTTACCGGTCCGCTATGACGGCTTCTTCGGTCTACGGCGCTGGGGCCGGGGCGAACGCATCGGGCTGGCTTTGGAACGGCCTCTTCGATTCGTGGGCGTGGCTTCCTGGCGGCGACTTAGCGTTTTTCAGCCCGTTTGGGTATGGCTTTTTCGCGCCAGGCGTTGTGGGGTATGCCCCGGTTTATTACGGCCGCACCAATGGAACGCGCTGGCGAGGGCCGTGGCACGGTAGGCCTTGGGCCCCTTTGGCGCTCAATCCACGTCATCCACCGGCAATCGGAGCAACGACACCGCGATCTCCACTCGTCAATCATCTCGCTAGTGCAGCGGCGGCCCGCACCTTCGCCAATACTGGCTTTCGTAGTCCTCAAGGCGGCTATGTGCCCGTCGGCGCACGAATGACGAGTTCGTCGGCTGCCGGGCGCTATTGGTCGCGGGGCGGGAATGCTCACGTTATCGGCGGGAGCGGCGGACATGTGGGTGGTTGGGCAAGCGCGAGTGCGGCAAGCAGAGGGTCCGGCTCGAGCGGAGGATTCAGTTCAGGCAGGGGTGGATTCGGAGGCGGAGGCGGGCGGTCAGGCGGAGGATCTTTTGGAGGCGGCGGCGGGCGGTCAGGCGGAGGATCTTTTGGTGGGGGAGGCGGTGGCGGTCACTCGAGCGGCGGCTCCTCCGGAGGGGGCGGCGGCCACAGATGATTCGTATCCTGGTGCTAGGTTGCTCGGCATCATCGAAGAGCGCTGGCGCCCGCGCTTTGGCACGGGTACTATCCGCACCCTTCGGGGCTGCTTGAGACGTTAGCCAGTGAGCCCACCGCGGAACGATCACCGCTGTTCCAGCGCTTAGAGCCCTACTCCAACGGCTGGCGAGCGTCGGTCCGCAGACCCAACAGGCTGCGGCATTTCCCGAGCCTGGCGGCGAAGCGCTCCGGGACGACGCGAAGATTTTCCTAAGTGCGAACCCGGGTTACTGCTGCAATCGGAGGAGCGGTAGCTTTCAGCCTCTATGTTCGTCCATAGGGCGAAGGGCAATTCTCGTACTGCTCTTGTAAGAAGGAGAAAGTGCGATGAAGCATATTTCACTGGCCATTCTCTCAACCTGGGTCCTCGCGTCAACAGGCTACGCGCAGAACGGTTACGTGCCCGGTCCGCATACGTCGGATTTTCGGCACGTCGTCGTGATCTTCCAGGAGAACCGAACTCCCGACAATCTCTTCTATGCTCTTTGCGCAACCCAGCCCTGTAGCGTCAATCCGAACAACTCGCAATACAACATTCAAACAAACGGGTGGGCTAATATTCATTCGGGGCCGACCACTCCAACTCCCATCGCGCTGGCCAACACTTATGATTTGAGTCATGCGCACGACGCGTTTAACGGCATGTGTGATCTCGACGCCAAAACCGGCGAGTGCAAAATGGACGGCGCCATCAATATACCTTGCAGTCCCGCCAACGGAACCGTGTGCCCGGCGCAACCCCAGTACAGATATGTCGATAACACCAACGGCAGAGTGCAACCATATCTGGATTTAGCCACGCAATATGGGTGGGCGAACTATATGTTCCAGACAAACCAAGGACCCAGCTTCCCGGCGCACCAATTTATTTTTGGCGGCACTTCCGCGCCCAGCGCCGCGGACGATGCGGCCGGGATATTTGCCGCTGAAAACATGACGAACACGGGTCCCGCCGGCACTGGGGCCGTGGCTGGTTGCATTGCTCCGGCCGACACAACGGTGCAGTTGATCAATTCCGCCGGCGTCGAGGAGCCCGGCCAGAAAATTTATCCTTGTTTTGAGCATCAAACCATTCCCGATGTCCTGCCGCCTAACAACACGGTTACCTGGCGATACTATGCGCCCAGTGCGGGGTCTATCTGGACAGCTCCCGACGCAATTCAACACATCTGCGAGTCGAACGGCTACAGTGGGTCGTGCGAAGGCAAGGAATTTACGGACAACGTAGATCTGAAACCGGCCGATGTACTCACCGATATCGGAACATGCCAGTTGCGCAGTCTAAGCTGGGTTATCCCAACGGGCGCCAACTCCGACCATGCCCAAAGTAACGACGGTGGCGGGCCTTCCTGGGTCGCTTCTATCGTGAACGCTATTGGAAAGTCTAAGTGTGAAAATGGCGCCGGCTACTGGAAGGACACCGCCATCATCATTACTTGGGATGACTGGGGTGGTTGGTACGACCACGTCGCCCCCAAGTTCCTGCTTAATCCACAGGGCGGGTATCAGTTAGGTTTCCGCGTGCCGCTTATCTTCGTCTCCGCCTACACGCCTCCCCACTACATCAACAACGTCCCGCACGATTTTGGCACCATTCTGCGTTTCATCGAAGGTAATTTTGGAATCGAAAAGGGCGTTCTCGGCTTTGCGGATAAGCGCGCCGACAGTGATTTCGAGTTGTTCTTTAATCATAGGCGGCCTGCCCGCACCTTTAAACCCATTGCCGCCCCTCTCGATGCGAGCTTTTTTATAAACGACAAGCGTCCGCCGACCGATCCTGACGACGAATAGCGGCCCGTATTACTCGGCCATCGAGGTCGTGGCGGGGCGGATACTGTGGCGGATCACTTCGAAGGCCCAATAATAGACGTTCTCGCGAATCACGTAAGTGCGGGCTTCTAGAATCACCCGGCGGATGAGCCTGGTCACTTTATTACCGGGAAGGCCCGGTCCGGGATCGGCGCTGTAATCAGCCGGTGCGCTGCATGCCTGAAGCGGCAAGAGCGCAACCTCGCCATCGGTCAAGATTGAGGACTTTCCAACCGGGTTGATTCCGCCGGGGTGGGAGGCGTACATCGCGGGTTGAGCGCAGCCGGTGAACGTCAGATCAACCGAAATCTTCGATCGCTCCTCGTCGAGATTCCGATCGATTTTATGGGAGAACCGAAAAGCCCGGTGATCAAAGAACACGCCGTTGTCGTGGGTCGCGGCGCCTAACCATACTTGCTCGCCTTCAAACGATCCGGCATCCCAAATGCGCACGTGGTGGCGTTTCGATACAGTATCGAAGGACTTTTCAAAAACCACGTCGGGCGGGTGTCCTCGGTAGAGCAGCTTCGAGACAGGCGCAGTGTCATATCTGCTTTTGCCGTTGTAGGCCAGATAGAGACGTGAGAACGAATTGAACGTGACGGCATCCGCAAGGTGCCAACCTGCGCCGTTGAACGCCTCGAAAAGGTCATGTTGCGAACCGATAAACGCGACGTTGATCACATCTTCGGCCGGGCGGCCTCCGGGCTTCTCCACGCTGAACGGCCGGTCTGCCAACCACTCAGCAAAACCGGGAGGTAGATCCGGCGCCACTGGAGCTTCGGTTGACTGAAAGACAGTACCCGCGCCATTTATCCGTAAAGACATGTCGGTACCGGGGGGCAAGTGGATTTCCGGCTCCGGGAATCGCATCAGAAGGCAGCGAACACCGAACAGGACTCCCGGACCAATTGGTCCGAGCGGGCATTTTTCCAGAATTTCCCCCCCCACGCCAGTTAAGCCTTCGAGCGGCCGGTATAGCATGTTCCACGCGGGTTTCTCCCAGATGCCGTTCAGTACTTCCTCCGGGTTTGTGGCTGCCAGCACTCCCTGGATATGACCGTTCCGGCCCACTTGCTCCCGGGCATTATCGATGGAAGCGAGTTTAGCCGAGAGCGGATAGCTCATACCGTCCGGCGTTTCGTAACGGATGAAATCAAGGTCTAATCCGGCCCGTTCGCGGGTTAATCCTAACCGCACTTGGTGCGCCCGGCGCACCGTGCCATGCACAATACTGCCCTGCGGAATCAGCACACGCCCGCCCAGTTCATACGGGCTGATCACGACACACTGGAACGGAGTGCCCGGACGCGATTTATAACTCGTCAGGTGGGTCTGCAGCCTGACCTGGAGCCGCGTCAACGGCGCGGGGGCCAAAGCGATACCGCCAAAGCAGACCGGAATGGATAGTAGAAACATCGACCAACGTCGAAGTTGGCACGCCACCGCGCGACAAACGGCATCCCTAACCAAGCTGGGCATGGGCGCCTTCAATCTTACGCATAAAATGCTCGCTGTCTCAAGATCTCGAAGCGGAAATTGCGGAAGGTTAATCCTGGATCTTCCGCAACAGGCATTTCTACCACAATGCTTAGTGCGCGCCGGCAAAGCTTTCTCTACATTGCTGTGGCGGTACGAAAAGCCCGGCCGACATGCAACACAGCCGAAACAGCGCGGGTATAGTTCATGCGCATCGGACCGAGCACAGCAACGTGCGCCTCAATGCCATTAGGTAGAGCGAAACGCACTCCGATCATCGAGAGTCCGCTCATGCTGGGATGAACGTCCGCCAGTCCCACCTGGATCGCTACTTCGCCATCGCGCTCTTCGAGGAAACGATCTAGTAACTGCAGAATTCGCTTCTTTTCCTCGAGCGTGCGGAATAGCTCCCGCATACGTTCGCGCGTCAAGTGCAGATCCAATCCAATCAGGTTGCCCGCGCCTTCGAAATGCACTTCCGGCGCGAGTCCGAGATCGAGCAGTCCCTTGGCATACAGCATGCTGACACGCTTCAGAATCTCGTCGTACGCCGCGCTCTCCAGGTCCAGCCGGCGCTTTAGCTCTCGCTGTATATTGCTCAGCACCCAGCCGCCGAAGTTGTAATTGATGTAGTTCCGGATGGAAGCGAGTTCCGTCTGGGAAATGGCATCTTCGACTGAGATCAGCTTGTTCCGGACCATGCCATCGCGCGTAATGACGACCATCAGTACGCGCCGGTCGGGAAGCGCGAGCAGCTCAATCTGATCGAGTGTCTGATTCTCCGACGGAATCGCGGCGGCGATGCCGAAGTGCCGGGTTATCTCGGTCAGCAGCTTGGAGGATCGTTCAATTCTGCCTTCAACGGTGCTGGCCATTTGGATCTCCCGATGAAGCCGTTCAGACTCGGCGAGCACCACGCGACTGCTCAGAATGGTTTTGACGTAACTCTGGAACCCGCGTTCTGTCGGGACACGGCCAGCCGAAGTGTGGGGTTGAGACAAATAGCCCATGTCCAGTAGATCGGCCATCATGTTGCGTATGGAGGCGGGACTAAGCGGATATCGGCGCGCAATGGTCCGCGACGCCACCGGTTCGCCCGTATCTATGTAGCTTTGGACGATTGCGTGCAGAACGTCGTAATGACGCGAGGTCAGCATTCCGAAATCAGTGTTCGCCATACGAAAAACGGAGTAGCGCTCAGCTTCGGACCGCCGAAGTTAGGCAAGAGTGCGCCCTTCCTATTGATTATAAAGGGTGCAAGATCGAGAGGGCTTTGTCAATAGTGCTATCGTAGTGCTACGGTACCGCCGGTAATGCACCTAAGTCCACCGGCGTGGCGTGCCGCCAAAGGCGCTCCAGATCGTAGTAGGATCGCGCCGGTTCTGAAAAGACGTGCACGATGAAGTCGCCGTAGTCGACCAAGATCCACTCGGCGCGCTCGTACCCTTCGACGCTAACCGGGCGGCGGCCAACTTCCTTCATACGTCCGCCGATTTCATCGCAAATGGCCTGGCCCTGCCGATTATTCGCGACGGAGCAGATGATAAAAAAATCAGTGAAAGAGGTGACCTCGCGGAGATCGAGGACTTTCAAATTGATGGCTTTTTTGGACTCGGCCGCGTGGGCCGCGATCAGCCAGTTTTCAATTTCGTTGCTAGCTTCGGGGTAGGCGGTAGGGGACATGGAGGAAACGTTTGTAAGACGCGTTGGGCTTATCTCCTGCGCTTAGCGTACTACACTAAAGGGGTATGCGTAAACGTGCAAACTGGCTGGCCAAAGTACTGCTTTTAGGCCTGTTTGCATCTCTTTGGTACCGTAACCAAATCGCCGCCGCAGCGGATCTGCCGTCGCCCGGTTACAGCGCCCTTTCGGGTACGTTACTGGAGCGCGCCGAGAGCAACGCGGCTCGCATTAAGGCCTTAGTAGAGAACGGAGCTCTGCCCAAGTCTCGCCTGGACCAGGCAGAGGCTGCGGTTGCCGACGCGCGGGACGAAGCTATTTTGGCCCGAACTCTGTACGGGACGGCGACTGTTCAAGACATGACGCCGGCCGACGCACAGTTAATGACCGAAGCCGCCCAGCACCGGGTCGATACGCAAGCGAAGTTTGTCGCCCAGCGCCGGGCCCTACTCGACCAGGGAATCCTCTCGAAATCCGAGTTTTCATCGGCCCAAGACGAGTTGGACAGCCGGCAACGCACACTTGACTTGGCTCACACACGAGCAAATCTGCTGGACCAACTGCGTCAGATGGCCGCGAC